>JAJACM010000001.1 GCA_022601545.1 Chlamydiia bacterium
ACCAAGATCAAATTCTCAGTCTTATAAAAAATATTGTAAAAAATTACAGGGTTCGCCGAGTCCAAAAAGGATCTCGATGAATCCTCTTCAAACTCTACATGTTTTTGTCTTCTTATCACTTCTCTTCTGCTGTCAAACAACCTGCGAAACTCTGAATCGGTCTTCGCTCTTCTTCGTTTAGGGCTTGTCGCTCTCTGAAGATGTCCAAGACAATACTCTACCCCTCTATTTATTCGCAATACCTTTTGTGAAAATCTTTTGCCCTCCCTCCACCCACCCCAACTACCACAACCCTCTCAACCCCTATAAATAAAGGGATGAAGCCCCATCGTCACTTCATCCACCTCCTTGGATTAAAATAAAATATTGACGCTATCTTTATGATTCTCTTTTGGAATGTATTTACTTATTCTTTTTTTTCCTGTATAATGGTGTCTACTTTCCCACGAGACAATATGTGTGAATTTCGGGCTTGATCCCGGCGGATGACTTTTTCTTACAGGTAACATAAAATGACACAAATCCAAACTGGCTCCATACGAGATCTATGGAAGATATCTTTTCCTCTCATGATTTCGTTTTTCTCTTTGATGTTGATGCTCTTTGTCGATCGGCTTTTCCTATCGCACTATTCAGCTGACGCATTCAACGCCTCTGCAAAAGCGGGCACTCTCGCCTGGTCAATCATTGCAGGATGGATGACGCTATGTGGAATGGCAGAGGTATTCGTCGCTCAATTTAATGGTGCTGGCCAGATTAAAAAGCTTGCCCGACCTGTCTGGCAAATGGTCTACCTTGCCCTCTTCTCATTTGCGTTCTTCATTCCCGCATCCACAATCGGAACAAAGCTAATTTATGGATCTTCGCACCCAAATGAGTCGCTTTACTTTTTCTGGATGATGATTACTGGCCCTCTGTCAGCAGTTTTCCCCGCTCTCGGAGCGTTTTATATAGGTCAGGGGCGAACGAGTGTGATCACTTATCTTGCTATATTTGGCAATACGATTAACATCATTCTCGACCCCCTTTTCATTTTCGGGTATGGAGGCATTTTCCCAGAGCTTGGAGTTGCGGGTGCCGCTGTGGCAACAGGGATTGGCTCGTTAGTTCAGGTGGGGATCATTGTCTATTTGATCTTGCAGAAGAAGCACCGCGAAAAATACAATACGCACGACTTGAGTTTTGACTGGCAGCTGTTCAAGAACTGTTTGAAGGTGGGGGTTTCGCCTGCTTTCTTTGTGGTTCTTGAAGTGCTCGGATGGGCTGTTTTCTACCATATGATGGCTCTTGTCAGCCCAATGCACATTTTCATTTCATCCATTTTGCAAAGCATTGTCATTTTGGCCATTTTCTTCCCAATGGGGCTGGAAAAGGGAATGATTGCTGTGACGGGGAATATGATTGGCGCGAAAAATATTGATCGAGTGAAGACTGCGCTTAGATCGGCCTTTATTATTGTGGGTGGCTATGTTGCCTTGATGGGAATCGCTTTTGTCTTCTTCGGTGATTGGATTGCACACGCTTTCCTTGCGAATTCCTCACAAGTGGAAGCTTCTGTTGCAGAGCAAATGGGAAACATTGATCCTAATTTGATTTTCTCAACGGTTAAAACGGGGCTGATTTTCATTTTTGTCTATATTACCTTTGAATCGCTTCGCTGGGTGATTAATGGGATCCTAACGGCGGCTGGAGACACCAACTTCCTCCTCTACTCGGGCTTCTTGTCCATTTGGTTATTGATGCTCACCCCTACTTACTTCTTTGTCGTGAAGCCAAAGGCATCAATGATGAATGCGCTATATATCTGGCTATTCTATTCATTTTCTTCCTTCCTTATCCTCTACTTCCGCTACCGGTATGGAAAATGGAAGAAGATCGATATCATGCACAAAAAGGAAGAGAAGGTCTCTACTGTACCTGAACAGGCTTAAGCGTTTAGCAATTTCCTTGCCCTTTATTCTTTTTCGAGGTTAGTTATTTGCATGGAGAAAAAGCGTATTGTGGTGCTTGGAGGCGGATTTGCAGGTGTTTACACAGCAATTCACCTTGAGAAGCTCTTTGGACGAAAGAGTGAGTATGAAATTGTCTTGGTAAGCCGGGACAATTACTTCACTTATCAACCTATGTTATCGGAGATTATCGGGGGAAGCTTAGGGGTTTATGATACGCTGAGCTCGCTCCGCTCACTGCTCAAACACACCAAGATCTACGTCCGCGAGATTGTCGAAATTGATATTGCCGACCAGAGCGTGATCCTAAGCCCTAATTTTAACCATAAAAACCTCTATCTGAAGTATGACTACCTCGTCTTTGGCCTAGGCAATGTGACCGATTTCCGCAATAGCCCAGGGGGGCTCCACGAGCATGCCTTCCCTTTCAAGAACTTGAGCAATGCGCTGACGCTGAGAAATCACTTGGTGGATGTAATTGAGACCGCTGCAATTGAAGAGGATCCAGAACTGAAAAAGCAGCTTCTCACTTTCATTGTGGGTGGGGGTGGCTTCTCTGGCGTCGAAGCGGTGGCTGAAATCAATGACTTTGCCCGCTCTATGGCCTCCCAGTATGACTCGATTGACCCTAAATCAATTCGGGTGATGATGGTCCACAGAAAGGAGAGGCTCATGAATAAGGAGCTGAGCGAATCGCTCAGTCGCTATGCAGAAAAGATTCTCCGTAAACGGGGCGTGGAGTTTCTTTTCAATGACGAGCTGGTGAGCGCTACCCCGATGGAGGCTTTTCTCGCCTCGGGTGAGAAAATCGCCACAAGCACCATTGTCTCAACTGTCCCCTGCACCCCAAATCCCCTGGTTGAAACGCTTCCCTTTGAGCTCTGCTCGGGGCGCATCAAAACTGATGAAACCCTCAAGGTACTCAACTCGCCTAATGTCTGGGCGCTGGGCGACTGTGCCGCCGTTCCGCTAGGAAAGGATTCCTTCTGTCCCCCAACTGCCCAATTTGCCGTCCGTCAGGCTAAGAGGGCCGCTAAAAATATCTACGCCACCATCCACAATAGGCCCTCCCAACCATTCCAATTCAAACAAATTGGAATGATGGCAGCTCTTGGACATAGACGAGCTGTGGGTGAGCTCTTTGGCACGATTAAGCTATCTGGAATCTTTGCCTGGTTTGTCTGGCGATTTGTCTATCTTTGGAAACTGCCAAGCCTCAAACGGAAATTCAAGGTGGCAGTCACTTGGCTTCTCGAAGTGATCGCCCCGGGTGACGCAGTTCAACTCAAAGTGCAGCCCATTTATGGAATGAGCCACCTCCACTATGCAGAAGGGGAAGTGATTTTCAATAAGGGTGATGTGGGAGATTACCTCTATGTCGTTGTTGAAGGCGAAGTGGGAATTGTGACTGAAAAGGATGGAATCGAAAAGCAAATTGCTACTATCAAAAAAGGGGAATTCTTCGGTGAGATGGCTCTTCTCAATCAAAAGTTTCGCACAGCGAAAGCCTACTGCCAAACCTCATGTGACATTGTTGCCATCCGTAAGCAAGACTTCAATATTCTTGTGACGAGCTTTGGGGATCTAAAAGCCCATTTTGAAGAGACCGAGCAAGCGCGCCTGCAAGAGCAAATTGACCAATTTAGACGAAAGAAAGAACAAATAGACGCGGGTAATAACGACCTGAAGGCTTCTTAGTTTTGCTCAACAAGGACGTCTTCACGATCCATATATAGCGATCGCGATGGGAAGGCAATGTCTGCGCCGTGACTGATGATAATCTGATTGATTTTCAAAAGCACATCTTGTTGGAATTCAAAGAATGCATTGACTGTCACCTTTTTTGTGTAGGCGATCACCCAAAGGTCGATACCAGAGTCGGCAAGCTCTTTGACACGCACAAAACTGACTTTATTCTGATCCACGTCGGGATGATTACGGATCATCTCCTCTGCTTCTTTGGTGATCTCATCGATCTTACCCGCATCTTTGTAGCGGAGGCTGATCAATGTGTCAATACGGCGATGAGGACGTTTTGTATGGTTTTCAATAATGGTTGTCGAAAATGTGGCATTCGGAATAAACGCGGGCTTTGTATCAAGCAGTCGCACGCGAGTCATTCTCCAACCAATGTGCTCAACGTAACCATCAATATTTTTCTCTGGAATATCAATTCGATCGCCCAAATTAAAGGGTCTATCGAAGAAGATTACCAATCCTCCAAAGAAGTTGGCAAGAATATCTTTAGCCGCGAAACCGATGGCAACGGTACCCACTCCTCCAAATGCGATCAGTCCAGAAATGGGAACGCCAACGGTCTGCATCACAACGAGCGATCCGACAACAAATAGGGCAGCACGCAGTATCTTCAGCACCATTTTTACAATGGTCTCGTCTGTGTGATACTTCTTCATCCCGTATGATGAGAGAAGCTTTCCCTCCAAGCTCGAGACAAAGCGGACGAGGAACCAAATAAAGAGGAGGACAAATCCTAGCTCTTCAACAATCGAGACGGCCGTAATGATGAAGCTATGGGTGACAAAGGGGGTAAATACGCTAAAGGTAAGGGTGGCTGTATAGAACCAAATAAATACTTGAAGCGGCTCTTTAATCGCAACGAGCAGGGCTTCTTGCCAGACACTTTGAGTTCGATCAATCTTTTCAAGAATTTTCTTATGCAAAAATGCGAAGGCAAAGTGGGCCGCAGTTGCTCCAAGAAGCAAAATAATCAGGACAATGATCAACCCATAAGTTGTCAAAATATCTTTGAGTTGATGAGGATCTGTAGCAGCTCCCTGGGAGAGCAAACCGAGCATAAAGTTCATAGTAGCCATTTACCGTTCTATAGCTACTATGATACCACAAAAAATGTTTTTGCCCAATCATTTTAAAGTGAATAGATAATCTATTAGATTTTTTTTGAATCACTGATTGGCTGGGGTGCGTGTACGTTAATCACGCTCTCGAGCAGGAGTGAATTGGGAATTTGTTCCACTCCGCCATCATCCCCTTTTAGACATGTCACCCGCCATTTGACGCTCAACACCTCTCCACTCACTACCCCTCTTTTGGCATCATTGAAACTGATCCGATCTCCAACCTTAATTGTCGTACTGTAGGAAAAGAGAATATCCTTGGTAAATACGCTGAGGATATCTTTCAGTGCAATTGCAAGTAATCCCAGCGACCCTCCCACCACGGCAAACATGCTGGTAATTGAGTAGCCCATCATCTCTAAGATGATATTAGCGCTGAAAAAGACGATTAATAAGGCGAGCAAACGGCTAATGGCTTGAACAAGTGAGCTGTTTGCCCCGCGCATAGTGGTGTGCTTGAGATAGATCCAAAAGTACTTGTTGATTGTCAGAGGAAAAATCATAAAGACAATAAACTGGGCCACTTTATACCACTTGCTCATCGCTTTTGCGTAATACCCATCGAAGTAGACAAAATCGAAGAATCCGACAACTGATGCAAAGAGATTAAAGAAGATCCAAATAGTGAGTGGGGTGGATAGGGCATCGATCACATACTTTCCAGGCAATTTCTTCTTCTCGAATCGAGCACGTAAAAAGTGAAAGAGGAGTCGTTTGACAATATACCCAATTACCCAAACCAGGATGATGCCGGCAAGGAGTAACCATTTGCCATATGAAAGTCCAATGAGGTCAATTGTATTTTTGTAAAACATCGAATTTTTGCCTTTTCCCTTATTAGGGACACAGTAGCATATCCCTTTATTTACAGAAAAGAGTGTTCGATCTACACTCTCTATCATGAAAAAACTCTGTCCCTGCCATAGTAGTAAAGCCTATTCGGAGTGTTGCAAGCCGTTTCACGCCTTTTATAAACTCCCTAACCCACTAGAAACCATGCGCTCACGTTATGCTGCCTACGCCATGGGAAATTCGGCCTATATCATCAAAACGACCCACCCGGAAAATCCCCAGTATAGCGAAAATAAACAGGAGTGGTCGGCATCGATTCACCAGTTTTCCAGCGAAACGAAGTTTGTCAATTTGGAGATTATCGAAGAATCTGAGGATGCGATGGAAGCTTTTATCACATTCAAAGCGACTTTAGTGCAGGGGGATAGGGATGCGAGTTTTACAGAAAAGAGTCGCTTTCTCAAAGTGGATGGGCGGTGGTTATACCACTCAGGCACCCACTTCTAGCTGTTTTTAAAGGAGAAGAAGCGGCGCTTTTTCTTCTTTTTAGTAAAACAGTTGTTCAGAACATCTTCTAGCTCATTGTCATAGAGTGAGAATGTCTTCATCTCATTTTTTTTGGGGCGGATGCGGTATTCGGCAAAGGGATCTTGCCCTTGAGATTTTTCTTCTACCCGCTTGATAAACTGCAGCACCTCAGTCTCGCGACTTTGCTTTTCAATTTCCTCAAAGAAATTGTCCAGTTTCTTCATCTTCACAACAGGCCTCCTCTCTCTTGTAGCCTCTCTAATCCCTGACTATAAAACCAATACGATATTTGATCAATCCCTAAGACAAATAAAATCCTAAAAGATAGAATTTTATTGCCATTATCAACTGATTTATCTATATCTTAAGATGAAAGACATAACAACCTAGGAATAAGTATGTTTAAGCTACTAGACCTTTTAGCAATTATTCTCGTAATTCTATCTGGAATCAACTGGTTCTTCATTGGATTGATCAATGTTAACCTAATCGAGCGAATTTTCCTCGATTCATCATGGTTCACACGCGCTGTCTATCTCGCGTTCGGAGCAGCTTCTGTTTACGTCTTAATCTTCAGCAAGTCTATTTGCAGAAGAGCTTGTAAATAAGCAGGTCGACAAAACATCAATTTGGGCAACTCTTCAGTTGCCCAAACTTTCTATAAAATCACACCACCGAGCTGAAGGTTTTCTTCAGGCTTGGCCACATTCATCACCAATGCTCCAACCGTATCGACCGTTGCAATGGTAAGGGCTAAAGCATCCCCTAGTGGATCGATTGATACCGCACCCAATAAGTTTGCGTACCTAATCCCACAAGCCTCCATGGCTTCTTTTACCCCTGCAAGAACAAGTCCTGTGAAGATACATGCGACCGACGCGACGACTAGGCCAGCAATCGCAAATTCTGCAGCCGCAATTTTCATATACTTCTCAGGCGCTGAATCTGCCTGATTTCTAAAATTATATACCCCTTGGATCGCATCTGCGAGGTGATCTAAGGGAGCTCGAGCTTGAATTGCCATTCTACTCTCTCCTACTTGATGAATGTCAGCAGAATATATTACCATGTAGCCGCCTATGCGTCAATATCCATTTAGCAATTTCAATTGAAAGTTTCCTTTTCTCTGGTTATTATAGGACCCCTATGGCAAAACAAGTGTTAAGCAAATTATTTATTCTACTCAGTCTTTTCCTACTCGGGCCCAGTTGGGGCTTCGGAGGTAAACAAAACTCTATGACTTTCTCCCCTCGACCATTTGATCCCCACATCATTTCTGAAGAAGGAGCTGCCATCTTTGCTCAGCCAACCGGGACTCGCTACCACCTCACTCGCCCCCTGATCTACCCCGCTCTTTATGGAAGTGGCTCAAAACTCTTGGTCCAACTCGCCGGTGTCAAAAGAAAAATTCACTACGGAAGGGAATTTCTCCTCGATATTGGAGGAGTCCCTTTTTCAATTGAATCTGTCGATGGGGGAAAGATTGATGGCATCTATCTTGACCCAGAGGCTTTCAAGACCCATTCTGCAACAGCATTTAATAAGTGGAAGAAAAAATTTGGCAGGCATGCCCGCTTTTTTGGTGTCAACCGAGATGGAGAGGATTTGCTATCTCTGATGAATATCCCTGCGTCTGTGAAAGAGATGGGGCCAAGCGGTCTTAAGGGGGTCTACTTTTGCCAGGGATCGATTAACTGTTATGAAGTCACCCTCCAGCACCCGGTTATGTTTTTGGCCCGTGGGATGAAAGTGGCTGTATTCAACTACCAAGGGATCGGGCGCAGCAAGGGGAAAACCAACTGGCGCGAGACCTGCTATGATAGTGTGGCAGTCACCCACTTCCTCCGAGACCAGCTGCAATGCTCGTTTTCTGAGCTTGGGGTAATTGGGTATTCACTTGGCTCAGGCCCCGCTACATTTGCAGCGGCAGAATGCCCTGGCCTCCACCTCATGCTTGATCGGGGATTTTCGCGGATGAGTCGTGTAGCCCCCAAACGCTTTCCAGCGCTTCCTGGAAAAAAGTTTCAAGAACAAATCATTGAGCAATATTATCAGTATCCAAATGAAGACTTAATCGAGCGAGTTACTGGCCATATCGCCCTTCTTGAAGCAGAGCAGGACACAATTATGCAAGGTGAAGCAGAAATTTTGCTGCAGAAAATCATCCATCTGCGCCATCAGGGCGATGCCATCACCTATGAGCAATTAAGGGATCGCTATATCCTCAGTGTGAGCGGCACCCACTTTGGCCCAGCGCGGGAAACGATTCCCCCTTGGACAGCTGATCAAAAGAGCCAAATCAAACTCAACCATTTTCTTGAACAGATTGAGCCGGTCGATCTCCCTTGACATCGATTGGAAAATCGAGTAAATTCTCCGCGTATTTGAATCACCTCTCATATGTTTTTTTTGAGAGAAGGAGAAGTGGATGAGTCGATACTTGTCAAAGAAGCAAATGATCCTCTTGTTATGCCTTTGTTTGCTTGGGACATTTGGATTTCATGAGTCCAAGGTCTATATGAAAAAACGGACCAATTTAAAAGCATTTGAACAACTCTCGACAGAACATCCCGAAATTTATGCACCGATCCCCTCCAAATACGAGGCATACCTAGATCCTCCAGCGAAGGGGCTCAGTTACTATGCCACCCGCTATCTATTTCTCTCGGCCATTTATAAAGGAGCCTCTCCCCTACTCATGTCTTTAGAAAATGACAACGATCGCATTGCAATTGGACGGGAGTTTTTTCTCGATATTGGCGGAGAGAGCATCAAGATTCCAACGCCTGATGGTGGATCGATTGACGCCATTTACTTTGATCCAGATAAGTTTGCCACAAATGAGCAATCCGCTTTTGAGAAATGGAAACCTTTTTTTGAAAAAGAGGAAAACGCCCACCTCGCATGGGGGTTTCAACTCGATATGGAAGGGCAAAACCTTCGAGAAATGCTCCGCTTTCCTGAAAATGTTGAGGTGAACACCGATGGGGTAAAGGGTGTTGCTCTTTGCCTTGGAGGATCGGTGAATTATGAGACGCAGTTGCAAAACCCGACAATGTACCTATACCGCAAGATCCCAACTCTCATCTTCAATTATCGCGGGGTGATGCAAAGTGATGGAACACCAAACTTGTCGGAGACATGCATGGATGGGGTGTATGTCACTCGCTATTTGCAAATGCGCACTAAGCAGCCGATGAATCAACTTGCGATTGTAGGTAGTTCACTTGGAGGGGGCGTTGCTTCCTTTACTGCTGCGACGATTCAGGGGCTCAATGTACTCATCGATCGCAGCTTTTCTGATATGATTGATGTTGCTCACCGGCGGGTGTCAGTCCCCATGAGGGATTTCCAAGAAGGGCTGGTCGAGAAGTACTATAACTACTCGACAAAGGCATTTGTCCATGATTTCTCCGGGGCCTTCTATTTCTTCGAAGGGGAATATGATGCGTTGATGAGCGGCCAGGTGGAAACTCTTTTCTCGTCTGTTGTGGAAAATCACTACCCTGAAATGAACCAGCTGGAAGCGGAAAACTATCGCACATCCCATAGTGGGTGGGTTGCAGGCGGACACTTTGGAAGAAATGTGGAAAACATTGATGATTGGCGATTTGATAAGGATAGCCAATCAAAACTCACTGCCTTCTTAAATCTGGAACTAGGAACTCGATGAGACTGTTTTTCCTCCTCCTTTACCTCCCTTTCGGTCTGATTGCGAGAGAGTTCGATGTTGTGCTCGAAATTGATAACAGGAAGATCGCCCACTTTGAATCCCACACGGTCCTTTTTGAGCATCAATTTCTAAAAGATATGTGCGATAAGGTGATTTATAAAGGGGCCTACCCCCATCTTCTGACCCATCGGGACAAAGTCCACTTAGAGATTGGGCGGGAGATTATGAATGATTTGGGGGGTGAAGAGATTACCCTACATCTTGCGGATGGGATGAGTATTGATGGCATATACTTCGACCCCAACCTCTTTGATGAGTGTGCCCAATCGGCCTTAGAAAAATGGCGGGCTTTCTTTGCTCTGGAGGAAAATCAACCGCTCCAGCACATATTTGGAATCAATATTGAGGGTGAATCCTTATCTGAACTTTTTTCTCTCCCGTCCAATGTCAACCTGGACCAACCGCCTCCCGTCCGAGGGGTCTATGTCTGCCCAGGAGCTGGTGGGATGTACGAAAACTCGCCTGATATCCCCCTCATGTATTTGTGTCGAGGGATGCATGTGGTGGTATTTAACTATCGCGGGGTGCATCGGAGCACAGGCACGCCTTCCCCACTCTCCACCTCGATGGATGCGCTTCTGATGAGTCATTTCTTGCGCGATGTACTCAACTGTGAGTTTGGTGAGTTAGTTGTGCAAGGGATTTCGATGGGGTCGGCGCCTGCTGCATTTGCAGCAAGCTTATGTGAGGGGCTCCATTTGATCTGTGACAGGGGCTTTTCCACTCTGGATGGACTCATCGATCGAGTGACACCTCTTCCCTTGAAAGGGATTGCCCATTCAATTGCTAGAAGGCATTACCCTTACGAGTCGCTTCGCTATTTGCCCGAGATCCAAGGCCGTATCGCTTTCATTGAAGGAGAATCAGACCATTTGATGGCGGGGGAGGCAATGAAAAATTTTGAGTCGCTTGCTGCAATCCGGTATCCAGAGGCTGAAGAGACTGATCTCCCTCTTCTGTGCGACCGGCATGTCTTCAATGTGGTTGGTGGGCATGTCGCCCCATCCGATGGAGGAGATGAGATGATTTGGATCTTTGATGAACGGGGCCAAGAACTCCTAACAGAATTTTTATTTGGCACCAAAGGGTAGTCGTTCAAACAATCCTTTACCTTGAGAATTTGTACTGGATGGGGTATAATAGTTGAAAAATTCAGGGGGATATAGACGATGGCAAACGCAGTTACAACAAGACTTGTTAGAGATTCAAACTGGGATGTTGTCGACGAAGTCGACACTGAACAGGTTGTAGACGATCATATTGACCCTAGCCACCTTGAACGTTTTCAAAAAGTCCCTCAAAGCTTTATCCATCGTAAAATTTTTAATCCCATTATTCGAGGGGTGCTTTATGGCCCTTCTTTTTTCATTTTTCAAACACTGACCAATCTTCAGCGCATCTCCTGGATTGGCCGATCGATTATGCAAGACTTGGGGGGTGAATCGATTAAGATTGATACGGGAAGTGGTGTAATTGATGGCTTTTTCTTCTGTCCAAGAGCTTATCAAGCCCACAAGGAAGAGGCTTTTATAAAATGGCTCGCCTTCTTCAAGCAGCCTGAAAATCGCAAATTTTGGTCCACGTTTGACATCAATATTCACGCCACTAACATTCGCGAACTCTTTTCACTCCCGAGCAATGTGACTCACACCGAGCCCCTCCCCGTTAAAGGGGTTGTTGTTTGCCTGGGGGCATCAACCATTTATGAGACCTCACCCCAAAATGCCTGCATGTACCTCGAAAGAGGATTGAATCTTACCCTCTTTAACTACTGCGGAAATTCACAGAGCACTGGTATTCCTTGCCCTGAGCGCACCTCGCGCGATGCTGTCCTTGTTACCCGCTATATGAAAGAGCGCCTAGATTGCGAGTACCGCGAGATGGTTGTTGTAGGCGGATCGATGGGGTCTGCCATGGCCTGCTTTGCCGCCACTGTTCACCAAGGACTCCACGTTATTGTTGACCGAGGCTTTTCCACTATGAGCAGTGTCACCGAGAACTTTTATCGCTTAGGCTTCTTAGGTGTGCCATCGTTTATGGAGCAATACTACCCACTCGAAGTAATGGGTCATCTTGCCAACATTCACGGAAGAATTACCTTTATCACAGCGCGCCATGACTTCATGATGCTAGGAGAGGCAGAGAAAAATTTCGAGCGATTGACACAACTTTTCCGGAATCATGTTACCCAAGAACACTTCAATGAGTATGTTGTTCGGGCCCCAGGCGCCCACTTCTGCAATCTACCCGGACTTCCCTGCTCAAACTGGAAAGAAGATGCCATCACTCAAATGAGGCTGACCGAGGCTTTAGCAAACTCTCATATCCCTCAACCTCATAGACCCCCCAGACTGCGGGAAATCGCCTAACCCGCTTGACAATTAACGGCTCATTTGCGAAGGGAACCATATATCAATAGATGGAGCCCGAAAAAGCCATGATGAGCCGCCGCAAGATCAAGTACACTATTATTTCCCTACTTGTTGGGATTGTAAGCTTTACCGCCTGCACCAATACGACCGAACCCCTCAAAAAGCTTATCTCAGGCAAGAAGAATATTGATAAAAACCTCTATGAAATTGAAGTTGGCTCCTTCTCCAACTTAGAAGTACGAGGTGTGGCAAACCTCATGATCGAGCAGGGCGATAAGCCTCTTTTACGCGTTGAAACCGATGAGGAAGGCATGAAAGAGCTTAAGGTGACGATAGAAAATGGAACACTTGTTATCGATTCCCTAGACTGGGAACGCCTTTCAAAAGCACCTACCTTCCAACTCACCTTCCAAAATCTCAGAGAAATCAGCTTAAAAGGCTCCTCTTCCCTTCGAAGCATGGGGAACCCCATGATGTTTGAAACACTCACTATTCACTCATCGGGAACAAGTGTGGTAAATCTTCCCGTGAAAGCAGAACTTCTCGAGATCGATTTGAGCGGATCAACTAACGTCACCCTTTCAGGCGAGGCAAAGCACCAGGAGATCTCCATGAGCGGGTCGAGCATTTACAAAGCGCTCGATCTCGCATCAGAAATGGCTAAAGTGGAGATAGCAGGCTCTGCTGCTGCGTGGATTGATGTGAGCCACCGATTGGATATCAATGTGAATGGCTCAGGGGCTGTTTACTATAGAGGCTCGCCAGAAATGCACCAGAAAGTTCACGGATCGGGAAAAATTCAAAAGTTGGACACCCCCAACTCCCGACGACGCTAGACACTTGCTGGTACTTTTCGAGGGAAAATCCCCCTTGCCCAGCTGTACATGAATCCACTTGCAGAAAAGCAAAAAATCGATCCAATACACAACACATAAATTGGGCCAAGCAACACATTGAGCAATCCGCCGCAAGGAGGGCCAATGATTCCCCGCACTCCTACCATGACGATATTTACCCCGCTAAAGCGCAAACTCTCTTCCCTTCCCGAGAAAATAGGACCCGACAAGTGCCATACTAAGTGACTTCCCGCCTGCGCCACGCCATAGAGCAAATAAGCCCCATACACCCAAAGAATTGAGGAGGTCGAAAAGACGAGTAGGAGTGGGAAACATCCAAAGCCAAGCAAAATCCACCCCGTCACCCGATTGAGACACTTTCGATCGGTCGCCTCTCCCCATAAACGGGAAGTGACGACAAATCCCAACCCCTTACAAATTGAAATCGCAATCAATAAATCTCGGTATGACAAATTGAGCTCATTGCTAAAAAAGAACGGGATTACCGGCTGCACTAACATCAAGCCAAATCCACCCAGCATAAAGCCCAGTTGGAAGCGAGCAAAATCTCTCCGCTCTCTCATCAATACCCAACTATCCTTCCACGGTTTAAGGAGTTGCTTCAACATTGGCAGCTTATTGCGAATGGGAGGAGGGGTCTTATCCCACTCCCCTTGAACCGGGATAAGTGCTTGAACAAAAGTACCCAACAGCCCGAGAAAAATGCTAATAGCAAAAATCCACTTCCATAAATAGATATCGTGATCGAGCAGCGCACCCACACCAATTGCAATGAGCGCCCCTTCTGTATACCCCAAAGCACTTCCTATCGCAAAGTACTTCTGCCTAGACTGTTTATCCAAGTTGCGCTTGAGAATTTCCATCCAAGCGGGAATTCCCCCGCGATAAAAGAGCATATAAATACTGCTAGCCAAGATAATCAGCCACGTATTGCCCGTAAATAAGCTCACAATGAAGGGGAGACGGGCTAAAAGCCCTGCCCACACCAAGTTTTTGCGGAGCAAATCGGCCCGCCCCGATATCCGCGAGCTCCAATAAAAGGAAAATAAGGAGACCACCGGGCGCAACATCGTTAAAAGAACAATTTGAAACGCCGTCGCGCCCAGCCCCTTACACAAAATAAAAGGGAGCAGTGGGAGCAGCGACGCCAACGGCTCAAAGAGGACATTCGATAAGAGAATGGCCCTTTTAGTTGTCGCGCCATGATCATCGCGACTCAAAACTTCATTTACACCCGACATGCGACTATTATGACTCATCTGCCAAAAGATTGGTACCAAAATGAAGCCTTATAAAAAGCCTCTTGAAAAAATCCCTTGCCCATCGTAGGGAAAAGAGTGTGAAATTTTTTATATACCGACATAAAAACCCCCTCATTCCCTACATCGGCGACCAACGAGCACTCGATGTGCTTACATCTGGCCTCGTTGCTCTTGGCCATCAAGTATTTGACGAAAGTGCGCCCGAGCATGCCCTTGATGCTGACCACACGATCCTCTCCAATATTAACTGTAACCTCAACCCCCTCGCCACACTCCTTCACCTCCAGCAGCGCCCCTACTCCCTCATCCCCTTCCACGAGGATTATACCCACTACTCCCCCCTATGCTCTGCCTTCTTTGCCTACGTCCAAAATGGAATGCAGGTCTATTCAGACGACAAATTTCTCCAACTCCTCGAGCAAAACCCCAAAATCATCGAAGCAATTCCTTTCGAATCCCGAACCCATGCCAAAACCAACAATGACGTGATGCGCCGAGCCCATGTAAATATTGCAAACTCCCCAACAGAAGCTGCTAACATTACAAAAGACTGTCCTGAGGCAAATACAAAAGTTGTGTTTTGGGGGCCTGGCATGCTCGACCAGCCCTCCTATACCCCGACCGAGGCCTTCTTAAAGCTCTCTGGCTACGCATCAAAGGAATACATTCTCAATATTGGGCGATTTGAGCCTAGAAAGAACCAACTCGCTCTCATCCTTGCCACCCGCCATCTAGAAATACCTCTCATTTTCGTTGCCAACTCTGTCTTTAAAGATTGCAATAATTATGCAAAATGTTGCATCGAAGCGATTTGCAAATACCGCAAAGCAAAAACTCTCATCCTATCCTCAGACCTTGATCCCTGTCAAAAAGGAGCGCTCCAAATTCTCTCTTTGAAAGAAAACGGAGGGCTCACTCAAGAACAACTCATCAGCGCTTATCACCACGCTGCCATCTATGCCCACCCTGCCTTCTTCGAGCAGCCCGGATACACATGCTTAGAAGCAGCAAAACTCGGCACTCCCACCCTATCAACGGCTTGGAGCACTCTCAAAGACT
This sequence comes from Chlamydiia bacterium, assembly GCA_022601545.1. Taxonomy (GTDB): domain Bacteria; phylum Chlamydiota; class Chlamydiia; order Chlamydiales; family JAJACM01; genus JAJACM01. Next base: position 15,429 of record JAJACM010000001.1, read on the forward strand.
ACTTTATCGATCAAAACGGCCAATATACACTCGATGACCGGATCCAATATCTCCCCCCTCATCACATCAAGGAGTGGGAAAAAGCGATCAAGCAAACCCTAACTACCACCTACTCCCCCTCCACCCATCGAAGCTTTCACCGCACAAGTAAAGAGATTGCCACCGACTTTCTCACCGCCCTTGGCTTATAAGACATGTTGTAAAACAAGTGCGATAAACGCATTGAAAGCAGCCCCAAGCACAAAATCGGAATAGCGTGAGTAGAGCTCTTTTGGCAAGTCATCCCGTAATACGTTAAGAATGATCGCCCCTCCAATAAAGGCGAGAATCAAGCCGGTTAATATCATCGGTAGGTGGAAGAAATGGCCAAAAATCCATCCGGCAACAACAGCCCCAGCGAGCACCCACTTTCCAATGAGGGCATGCAAACGCCCAAAAGTGACTGTCATTGAGTGGTCATTGAGCAAGATATGAGCCGAAATAACAAGGACATACAAATAGAGCGGCTGGATATCGGGATCCGTCACAAAAACCACAGTATACCCAGCCCCAAAATTCACCAGCGAATAACCAAATAACACGAGAAAAAACGGAACTAGCTCCACCCACACTAAAGAGGCGGGCTTTTCAAGCCGATTGCGAGCACTCCACGTCTGAATCCCAAAGTAAAACATAAACCCAACCAACGCCACCCCAAACACTTGGGTGTTGAGCCTCTCAGAGTTGGGAGCAAACCTTTGATTCAGCTCAGTTTGCGTCCGACATAAATGGGGTAGGATCTCCATAAACACATACGAAACCGACACCCCATTTAAAAAAGTGAGCACCCTTCCATGCCATTTGCGCAAGAAAATCTCGAAATAAGCCGATAGCAGATGAACCGCCACAAAGGCAGACATAGCAAGAAGAGAGACCCAAAAACTGCTAATATTAAACCTCAAACAGATTAATTATTAATTATTTCTATTTTTGAACCATTATATATTAGTATTGCGTAAAATTGAATAAGCAGATAGCTGGGTAGTATGGACGATCAACTTGTCATTCTACGCAATCAATCAGAAGATGGCTCTCCCCTCACAGCCACATTCAACCCCACAAAAGGGATGAATCTGATGAGCTACACCAAAGGGTCCATAGAAGCAATCGACCAAAACACCCGCGAGCCTTTTGAGAAGCGACGAGCAGGTCTTGGCGCCCTAATTGGTCCCCACTTCCATCACCGAAAGAATTCACGCATCCCAACCATCCCCCACCCAGAAGAGATCCCCTGGGCCCAAGAAATTCTCGATTCAGGACAAAAAGAGTGCTTCTCACACGGCCTGGGCCGATATGCCCCATGGGATTTTGAGGCGAGTGAAAATGCAATCAAAGCCACTCTCACCAGCTCCTCCAAGCTCGCCGGTATGAGACTCAAAGAGCTCGAAGGATTTGATTTTTCCATGCAAGTGGCCGCCAAGCTCGAAAAAGATGGGCTCTATTTCTCCCTACACGTTGAGGGCACCCTCCCCACAGTGATCGGACAACACTACTACTACGCCATTCAAGATCAATCGTGCACCATAAAAGCCCTAACTGAAAACCAATACGACGATAAAAACACTCTTCACCCCATCCCCAATGAGTGGAAAAGCACCGACAACCCCTCCTCCCTCCACCTCAATATTGAACCCACCACCTCACTCGACTATGGTTTTCATCCCATCACCAATCCCGCCCATATCCTCATGAAAACCGGCTCCCATACATTAGAAGTCTCATACTGGCCAGAAAACGACCAAAACGTCTTTCAAATCTACCGTCCAGCAAACGCCACCTATGTGTGCATAGAACCGATGACCACCTACTTTCCCCGCAATGTGGTCCAAACCCAGAGTTCAATCAATACCCGCATCTCCATAATCGATTGAAGATAATCAACCACTCTTATAAAATAGACTCTTCTATAGAGGGGCACTTCGTGTGAATATCTTTTCTCGAATCAAACAGATCCTTACACTCCCCCCCTTCCACCCAGTTGGAGATCCCAAAAAGCAACTCCTATTCATCGTCAACCCAAAAGCAGGCCGGTCCAAAGCGACCGCCGCCATTGATGCCATCGAGCGTCATCTCAATCGCAAAAAATTTGACTTCGAAATTGTCTTCACCCAAAAAGCTGGCGATGCCACCCAACTCACCCACGATGCCATTGATGCCAGCGTCGATGCCATCATCGCTGTGGGAGGCGATGGCACCGTCTCTGAAGTGGCTCAGCCCCTCGTTCACACCTCCCTTCCCATGGGCATCATCCCCACAGGTTCAGGCAATGGTCTTGCCCGAGAAATGGGCATCTCCCGCCTCCCCACAAAAGCCGTCAAACAAATCAACCGCTTCCGCACACGCACCATCGACACCATCCAAGTGGGGAACAAATACTGCTGCGTCACAGCAGGCGTCGGCTTTGATGCCCACCTCAGCGCCGTCTTTGCCGAATTTGGCAAACGGGGCCCCACCGCCTACCTCCAACTCATCCTCAAAGAAATCCAAAAGTACAAACCCCAACACTATCGCCTCACCACCGACACCCAAACCATCGACCAAGATGCCTTCATACTCACCCTTGCAAACGCCCGCCAATATGGCAACAATGCCTACATAGCCCCCACCGCAAAAATTGACGATGGGCAAATGGAACTTTGCATCATCGACCCCTTCAACCCCCTCATCGGCCCCGAAATCTTCTTCGAGCTCTTCAACAAACAAATCCACTACAACGAACACTACAACGCCCTACGCTGCACCACCCTCACCCTCCACTCTCCTCCCACCGTCACCCTCCACATCGACGGCGACCCCTTCACCCTCCAAACCCCCATCCAATTCACCTGCATCCCCCACTCCCTCACCCTCCTCCACTAACCCCCAAAGGGGTGGGGCGCATTTTGCCATAGGCAAAATGCGCC
>JAJACM010000010.1 GCA_022601545.1 Chlamydiia bacterium
AGGCTTTTTTCTGGTTGAAGCAGCGATCGGATAGGATCCAGACTACTTCCCAGCCGATGGAATGGTAGTCGTAAAAGCGGGCTTTAACCTCTTTTGTAGTGATGGGGCTGCATTGCACTTCAATAGCAATTTTTTCATTGGGGAGGGCGATATCAGAGATGCGATTAATTTGTTGATGCCGATATTCAACCTGGGTTTGATAGTTTTTCAGGTGGGTTTTGCACAAGGTTGTGACAATGGTTTTATGTTGTTTGCTGACCATATGGATGAATATACTAATTGCTTGTGTTATTACTTGACAAGAAGACAAATTCATAGGATCCTATAATGGATAGGCTAGAAGCGTCACGCGATCAAAAGGTAATATGAGCGATTCGAAAAAAGAACCGAGTCTTTTTGACCCCCAATATCAACAGAAAACTGAAGAACTAGTCGCGATCTCCAAGGAGCAGGGCTACCTCACTTATGAGGAGATCAATGATATCCTTCCCATGAACTTCGATTCTGCCGAGCAGATTGATCAGTTGCTGATCTTTTTGAGCGGTATGGATATTCAGATTTATAACCAATCTGAGGTTGATCGGCAGAAAGAGCGGAAGAATGAGGCGAAGGAAATTGAGTCGATGCCCCGTCGGAGCGAGGGCTCAGCTGATGATCCGGTCCGCATGTATCTAAAGGAGATGGGATCTGTTCCCCTCCTCTCGCGTGAAGAAGAGGTGGAGATTTCCAAACGGATTGAAAAAGCGCAGATGCAGATTGAAAAAATCATTATGCGCTTCCGCTTTTCAACGAGTGAGACAATTTCAATTTGTAACTATCTCATCGCGCAGAAAGAGCGATTTGATAAGATTGTGGCTGAAAAGGAAATTGATGATAAAACCCAATTTATCTCTGTCCTTCCCAAGCTTAAAGAGCTCTTAGAAAAAGAAGATAAGCAACTCGAACAGCTCTTGAGCTCCCTTCGCCAAAAAGGAATTGGCAAGGTGGATAAGATTAAGCTATCTGAAGAAATTGAGAAAAATCGGATTCGGACGCAGGCCTACTTGCGCCGCATGCATTTCCGCTATTCGATTATCGAAGATTATGGTGAAGTGATCTTCACCTGCTACGAGAGGTTCTTAAATCTCGAGGTGGAAATTCAGGAGCTGCGTCCTCGGGCAGAGAAAAACCGATTTGCAGCGGCAAAACTCATCTCATGCCAGCGTAAGCTCGCTAAAAGGGAGTTGGCTGCTGGACGGACTCTTGATGAGTTTAAAAAAGATGTCCGGATGTTGCAGCGGTGGATGGATAAGAGCCATGAAGCTAAGCGGGAGATGGTCGAATCTAACCTCCGTCTTGTCATCTCTATTGCCAAAAAGTATACCAACCGCGGCCTTTCGTTCTTGGATTTGATTCAGGAAGGAAATATGGGGCTGATGAAGGCGGTTGAAAAGTTTGAGTATCGAAGGGGATATAAGTTCTCTACTTATGCGACTTGGTGGATTCGCCAGGCGGTGACCCGTGCGATTGCTGATCAGGCGAGAACCATTCGTATTCCTGTTCACATGATCGAGACGATCAACAAGGTGCTCCGCGGGGCGAAGAAGCTGATGATGGAGACGGGAAAAGAGCCTACACCTGAAGAATTGGCAAATGAGCTCGGCTTTACTCCTGATCGGATTCGTGAAATTTACAAAATTGCCCAGCACCCTATTTCATTGCAGGCTGAGGTGGGCGATAGTGGTGAGAGTCAGTTTGGCGACTTCCTCGAAGATACAACTACTGAATCTCCTGCCGATGCCACTGGTTACTCGATCTTGAAAGATAAGATGAATGAGGTGCTAGCCTCTCTTACTGATCGAGAAAAAACGGTGTTGATCGAGCGATTTGGCCTTCTCGATGGGAAGCCGAAAACGCTAGAAGAGGTGGGTGTTTTCTTTAAGGTGACCCGTGAGCGGGTGCGACAAATTGAGGCCAAGGCACTTCGGAAGATGCGCCACCCAACTCGAGCTAAACAGCTCCAAGCCTTTTTAGAGGCTGTCGAAAACAACGAATAAAGAGTTTTTCCAATGTCATTACCCCCATTAAATTGTGCGGCTTGCCATAAGCCGGTTACGACCTCCTTTAGAAATTATATGTATGCCCAGCCGGCTCATCCTGAGTTTGAGGGGGATGAGGCCCACTGGATCCATCATGCATGTGCGATTGACCATTTTAAAACAGTTTCAAACGCCCCCACTTGCCCGGGGTGTAAATTTCCTGTGACTAAAGCGTTTATGACCGATTTTTCCATCATGATTCTTTCCCGCTGCCGCTCGACAAAAGAGTCATTCATGGCCTGGGAGGAGGACTGTATCTATCTAAACCCTGGATGGGTCAATGTGGCAGATCTCGTTTTTGCTGGTCAAATTGCTTATGCACAAAGGTTGGATCATCATGTGGCAAGTCATCTCTTAAAAAATGAGGTGCTTAGTTTCTGGGAAAACAAAATGGTCGTTGATTTTAATCAACAGGTTGTTAAGGGATAGAATGTGAAGGGATGGAGTGTACCGGAATCGAACCGGTCACCTCTACAATGCCATTGTAGCGCTCTACCAAATGAGCTAACACCCCATAAAGTGTGAGATAACTCCCTTATTTGCAACTATATTAGAACCTTTTGGATTTTGTGACAAGACATGAGTCAATTTGAATCTTTTCCAGACCCTATTCCAGACCCCATCTTTGGGATTACCCAGCTTTTTTCAGAAGAGAGTCGCGAAGAGAAGATCAATTTATCTATTGGAGCCTATGTCGATGAAACGGGAAGGGTGCCCATACTCAATGTGATCAAGCAGGCTGAGCAAGAACTGATTGAAAGTGAGACGACTAAGGCCTATTTCCCCCTCACCGGCGATCGGCTGTTCAACCAAAAGATGGGGGAGATGATGTTTGGAACGCTCCCTCCCAATGCCTTTACCCTCTCTACTCCTGGGGGAACAGGTGCTCTATTCCTGGCAATGGAGACCCTTGTTCGCCACATGACGGGGACAATCCACTTTTCTAATCCCACCTGGGCTAACCACAAACAAATTGCAAAGCGGTGTGGCCTAGAAATTGGCCACTATCCCTACTTGAAAAAAGACCGCTCTGGGGTCGACTTTGATGAAATGATGCGCGCCATTGGGGAAATTCCCCCTGGAGAAGCAATTTGCCTGCAAGTCTCTTGCCACAATCCCACCGGGTATGATCTCACCCCTCCTCAATGGGATCAGGTGCTTGATTTAGTCGTTCAAAAAGGTCTCATTCCTCTCTTTGACTATGCATACCAAGGCTTTGCGTCAGAGTGCCAAACAGATAACTACCCGTTAAGAGCCTATGCTGAGCGAGGCCAAATTGGATTTGTTGCCTACTCGTGTTCGAAGAATTTCTCCCTCTACGGCGAGCGAACCGGAGCGCTTGCTGTGCTCACCCAATCTCCAGAGGAAGAAAGGAAGGTCCAAGGAGTACTCAAAAGCTTGGTGCGCACCTCCTATTCCAATCAGCCAATCCACGGTACGAAACTAGTGGCAGAAATCCTCAACTCTTCAGATCTCACCGCCATTTGGCACACCCAGCTCTCCCAGATGAAAGAGCGGCTTGAAGCAATGACAAAAGAGCTCTCTTCCGGTCTCAACCTCCCCCACCTAGCTGAGGCCCATGGCTTTTTCACCCTCCTCCCCATCTCCCTTGATCAAGTGGAGAAACTAAGAAGGGATCATGCGATTTACATGCCAGACAATGGGCGCATCGCTCTTTCAGCCCTCAACCCCTCCAACATCCATCAAGTGATCGATGCTTTAAAAGGGGTGCTGTAGCCCCCCCCTTCGGGCATTTAGTCGATAAATCGGATAGATGGGATAAATATTTGCAGTAAACTAATGAGCTCAACACCCTTCCCACTTTGGTCGTAGGCCGTGAGTTCATACTGCGTATTTCCATGGGCAAAGCCAAACTTCACCATAGCGTCAATCCCATCAAATTCATTCGGATAGACTGCTGTTAACCAATAATTAGGTTCTAGGTTGCCACTCATCTGTTGCAGTAGGGAATCTAAGGGTTCTCTTGTATCATCAGTCAATGGATAAAGTTCACCTCGACTCACCTGATCTCTGAAAACTTTGGCCTCTTGTCCCTCATAGGTCTTTTTGTATAGAAAGATTGTGCTGTCGGGGAGGAGCCGAAAGATAGCTGCTGCATGACTGTTTGTAATTGGTGCCTGTGCCCATCCGTTGGGGAGTCGAAACTGGAGCTTGTCGAGTGAGTAGGTTTCGGTTTGATGGTTATATTTACATCCGAGGTGGGGTGTCTCATCTAGGTCAGAGCTGTGGATGCTCTCTCGGATTTTTTCACAGGCAATTTGTATTTCCTCACGTGAAAGGGGGAGGGCCTCGAAATAATAGTCATCTTCTTCAATGGCAAGATACCACTCAAGGACATTTTCCCAAGCGTGATTGAGTGCTGCGTGCACGATTGCTTGAGTCTCTTCAGGTGCATTTTTCATGAAGATAGACAGATAGTAAAAGTAATCTAAGGGTTCAAAGGTTGTATTCATTCCTCTGTATTCAGTCATAAGGGCGCGTAGTGTGCCTCCAACAAACAATTGGGCGCCTGTTGAGGGATTATCAGCAATAATGACAAGACCGAGATTGAGTTGGAATAAAGGGTTTACTTTTCCTGGATTGTCGATACAGAGTTGAATAATTTCCTTCTTTGCCTCTTCTGAGATCTTGGGGTTATGATAAAACTCCTCGTTCAGATCGATGCCATACTCCCCACCTTCTCCAACGAGACTATGGAGTTTAAAGAGCAGCTCCTCCCACACATCCTCACTTGCACTTATTGGAGAGTGTGAGCAAAAGAGAATACAGAGAAGTGTTAAAAATAATGCTTTCATGGGATACCTATTCGATTAGTGTTGTTTTGAAGGTCTCAATGCTTTTTTCAATGAAGTTGATTGTGTACTCATTCTCTTCACTGAATGTGAATGTGAGATCATACTGAGTCGTGTGAACGAGCATGCCATATTTCATGACATGCTCTTCAGTTCCATCTGCTGCTACATATACATAGTGTTTCCAGAAGCAAGGAACATTGTTTTCTTCTCCAAGTAAATCTTTTTCAATTATTGGAGTTCTAGAATCGGTACGGATTGGAGTGAGTTGATCGTTTTCAAGCCAACTCGTATAGGCTTCTTCTGATATCCAGGAATGGGAAGCGTGGTGGATGGATAGCTCCGCTTGGCGAGGTTTTAGGCGAGGTTTATCATTGAAGAGCTCATGTGAGTGCCCTCGGAGGTGGATGGTCAGAAGAGTACAAATGAGAAGGATTGGTTTCATTAGGACTAGAATGTATGTTCGTTGAATTTCATCACGCTATCATAAAGTGTTTCGCAAACTTCGTACATCTCCTCGCTGGCCTTAACTGGACCATAGAGTGTGAATTCGTATTGCCCACTTTCAGTCAAAAATCCAATTTTTATGGCAAAATCCGGGGCATTGGGTCTTGAAGGGTAGCTAGTTATCCGGTTATATGCCCCTGATCTATCCCCTTCATAAAGGTTTTCATCCATTTTTAAAGGTTTGCGATAATCATCTAGAAGGATGTAAATATCACGCCCAGTAATCCATTCATGAAATGAAGTATCATTTGTCCAGTCGAGTTGGGCATGGTTGACCATTAGGGTAATTGAGGGGGTAATGCGTATGATGCCTGTAGAGATCCCTTCTTCATTGTAGAGCAATTCGGCGCCTGGGGGGAGCTCAAAGGTGAGGTTCCCTGCAACATAGCAGTTGCTCTCTTGATCAAAACTGCAAAGGCCAGTGCTTCCGATAAATGGAGCCTTTGGGTCATAAAGTGCAAATTTATTGATAATCTGAGAGGTTCGGACGGCCAGCTCCTTATTTGAAAGCAGAGCAATTTCGGGGATGTAGTCATCCTCGTGGATGAGTAGATATTTTGTGCGACATGCTTCCCATGCCTGGGCTAAAACTCTTCTTGTTTTTGCTGCTGTATCAAGTGGTTCATTCTGTGTTAAAAGATCTTGGAGAACGCCGTACCCAGTAATTGACAATGAGTTCGTGTTTTGCAAGTTGGCCCTCAATTCGTAGCGAAAAAGGCTCATAACGTGGCAAGTTAGAGCCTTTTCATTGTCGTACACTCTACCACACACTCCAATCATCCTCTGGGTATCCATTGAGAGCTTTCCAGGATTTTCCAGTACAAAATCTAAGAATTGATCTTTTTCAGCATCCGCGACATGGTAGTTTGTGAAAAAATAATAGAATTCATGGAGAAGCTCATCAGAAGTCATCGTTTCGCTACGCAGAAGATATTCATCGAGGTTGTGTAGGATTTGTTGAGGCAAAAGCACCTTGGCATGGAGAGAGATATTCAAAAGAGCAAAAAAGCAGATCCATTTGAGGGAAAAAATTTTCATAAAAAAGACTCCAAAATTTGGCGAGTAAAAACCGCAATTTTATCTTACTCGCTGAGTTATAAGCAAGCTGCTATTTCGAAGATGTTTGCGACTTGAATCTCTTCTGGCTTAACAAGTTGTGCAGATCTTCAAAATAGGGCCCTATTGGTTTTCCAATATTGAATCGATAAAAATATCCATGCACTCTTGAATGCGATCTAACGCGGCTGTATCCCCTTCACGGTATTTGAATGTGAGGTCGTATTGGTCGAAGCCAAACAGGAAGCCCCACTTGAGAACAATTTCCTTGGCTCCATCGGATAGTGGATAATGGAATTCTTTGTTATAATAGCCGCAGTTATCAGGTTCTTTACGAAACATATCCGTTTCCTGTAAAGGTGTTCTTGGGTCAGTGTAGATAGGGGTGAGTGTGCCATTTTCGATCCAATCATCAAGAGCTTCTTCTGTGCACCAGGTGTGGGTGGCAGAGTCGATTCTGAGTGTAAGTCCACTAACGATATCTTGTGCGTGAATGGGAGTTTGCTTGTTCCCATTTAGAAGCATGAACAGAGGGGGCAGCTTGAAAGAGGTTTTTTCAAGGGTGAATGTATGCGTAGGAGGATCATACGTGTAGGAGTTGGTTTGCACAGTTGCGCAATGGAGGGAGCTTAAGAGTTCCCTAAAGTTGCCAATGAGTGCACGATGTTCGGCTCGAGTTAAATTGGCACAGCGAGTGAGCTGTTCATCCTCAAAATCAAGGTACCATTCTACAGCTCGATCTAATGCTTCGCTAAGTGCTGCTTGCTGCAGTTTAGCATCTTTTTTTGACTGGGTGATCAGAAGGCCAAAGACTAACTCGTGGTATGGAAGGTCGCAAAGATGTTTGGTTTGATACAACTCGTCTTCCATGGCCAATCGCAGTGTAGCTCGTAGAAAGACATCTTCTGCATAGTCAAGCTTTTTCACTATTGCGTAAAAGCCGATCATCCGTTCGACAGCGGGGGAGAGTTTCCCAGGATTTTCATAAATCATCTCAACAAAGGCTTGCTTTTCCGCATGCGTGATTGCGTTACTTGTGAAAAGCCCCCCAATCATAAACTCTCCTTCGTCTATCTTACCTTGAGTTAATTCTTCCACGGTGAGATAAATCTCATAGGCAGTTACCTCTTTTGCATTGAGGAAGGGGGCGTGAATTGTGATCGCTAGTAGTAGCATTATCGCGAAATTTTTCATGGGTTGCCTTTCATATTTTGAATGAGTAAAAAACGGCAATTCTACATTTCTCGTTAAATTCGTGCAAGCAATCGTTGGTAAGGCACATTCATTTTGTTTAAAAAGAGAGATGGGAGTATAAGTGTGGGATGGGAAAGTGGAAATATTACTCTTACTTTGCGCTTGGAGTGCTGGTGTTTGTGGCGCTCAACTTGTCGCGGAAGATGGGCGATGGGTTGCGCTATCGGGCGGCGAGTGTGGCGGCGGGTGTGACGCAGATGTCGGCAAGTGAGGCGCTCGTTGATCCGGAGCGGGTGGAGTTTGAGCGGTTGAAGCTCGAGAATGAGGCGTTGAGACAGCAGATTAAGTATGCTAAGACGTGGGTTTTGACTGAAGAGCGGATTGATGAGATGACAGATCGGCTTGAGTTGCTCTTGGGATCGGGGTTGAATCGCCGGGAGTTGGGGGAGTTTTTGCGCCGGCGGAGTCGGGATGTGGTGGAACTTTTGGGGCGGCAGTTTTATTCTTGTCAGGCAACGGTTGTTTTTCGGGATGTCACTTCGTGGAGTAGCAGGTTGTGGGTGAATCGGGGGAGTCTAGATAATGAAAAGCTGGGACGTGAGGTGATTGCGGTGGGAAGTCCTGTTGTAAACGGGGCGTCTGTTGTGGGGGTGGTTGAGTATGTGGGGAAAAAGCAGAGCCGGGTGCGGCTGATCACCGATGAAAATTTAACCCCGTCTGTACGCGTAGTCCGCTCGCGCAATCAAAGTGGAGCGATTTTAGAGCATATCAATGGCATCATCACTTACTTGGGACTGCAAGGGGGTGATGAGAGTGAGTTAATGGGCGCTTTGGAGGGGCTGCGCCTTGATGCGGTCCGGGAGTTGGGCGCTTCTTTTTTAGCGAAGGGATGGCTCCATGGAAGTAATGAACCGATGTGGCGGTGTCGCAATTATCGATTAAGGGGGGAGGGGTTTAACTACGATTTGGGGGATGATGAAGGGGGGGCGCGCGAATTGCGATCGGGCGTTTTGTTTTCTCAAGAGAAGAAGGTGAATCCGGAGATTTTGATTAAGAAAGGGGATTTGTTGCAGACAACGGGGATGGATGGGATCTTTCCGGCTGGGCTAAATGTGGCGCTTGTGTCGGAGGTATTTCCTTTGAAAGAGGGGGGGTATGCGTATGAATTGGAAGCAATTCCAACGGGGGGAAACTTGGATGAGCTGAGTTATTTACAAATCTTACCACCCCTGGGGTTTGATCCGAGTGAAGTGGATAGCGAACTTCCAAAGATTAGGAATGAGAGTAAATGATTGTCTTTGATCATGTCTGCTTCACATCGCCTGAAGGGGTATGTGTGCTTGATGAGTTGTCTTTTGTCATCCACTCAGGGGAGACGGTGGTGATTTGTGGAAGGAGTGGATCGGGTAAGTCGACGAGTTTGCGGTTGATGAATGGCCTTCTTACCCCTTCGAAGGGGAATATCTGGATTGGGGGGAAGGGGCTCAATCAGGAGAGTTTGCCTTTTGTGCGAGAGAAAATGGGATTTGCGCATCAAGGGGTGGACCTATTTCCTCACTTAACCGGTTTTGAAAATATTGCTCTTCCTTTGCAACTTGCTGGGAAGAAAAAATCAGAGAGGAGTGATCGGGTCTACGAGTTGTGTGAGCTGATTCATATTCGCCCGGAGGTTTTGGATCGATATCCGAGTGAAATGAGTGGGGGGCAGAAGCAGCGGGTGGGATTTGCACGGGCGATTGCAAAAGATCCAGATATTTTGCTACTAGATGAGCCATTTGGGGGGTGCGACCCCATTACGAAGAAGCATTTACATCGGGAGCTGAAGCAGTTTTTCCAACGGGCGGGAAAGACGACGGTGGTCGTTTCTCATGATTTTTCTGAAGCGGTTGAATTAGCCGATCGGATTTTGCTTTTGGAGAAGGGGAAGTTGGTCCAAATTGATGAGCCCGAAAAGTTACTTAGCAATCCGGCAGATCCTTTTGCAAGAGAGTTTTTGGAGGCGGCAAAAGAAAGTTCCGGAGCGTTGGTCGAAGCTCTACAACTAAGTGAGGTGTAAATGCAGCTCGGATCTACGTTAAGCCTTGTCGTAGAGAAGTCTTATGAGCATTTACAGCTCTGTGTCTTTTCCCTTCTTCTTGCGATGCTGATTGCAATTCCTCTGGGGATCGTACTTGCGGACAAGCGGATGCAAAAGTTGCGGGTTGCAATTTTTGGGCTCATCAAGGTGATTCAAACAATTCCAGGACTTGCCCAAATTGCCCTTGTCATCCTGTGTATCCATGCAATCAGTGGGTGGGTGCATTTGCCAATTACCGGATTTTTTCCAGCGACCATTGTCCTTGTCACCTACAGCTTGCTTCCTATTATGAGCAATACCGTTGTGGGCATTGAGCAGGTGGAAGGATGTTTTTTGGAGGCGGCAATTTCAATGGGGATGAGCCGAGGACAGCAGTTAATGTGGGTGCAAATTCCACTCGCCCTGCCCCTTATCATCTCCGGCGTTCAGACGGCTCTTGCCCAGTTGATCGGCATGGCCACACTCACTTCGTTAATTGGTTCGGGTGGTTTGGGCGATCTCATTCTTCAGGGGTTAAAAACGATGCAGATTAATCTAATTTTAGAGGGGACTGTTCCCTGTGCCCTTTTTTCTGTTGGGTTTGATGGGGTTTTCTTTTTACTTTCTCGCTTCTTGCTCTCACCCGTTCAACGTACGGCTTCAATCTAGAACTTGGGGTTCTGTGTCGAAAAAGTATTCGATCTTTTGTTGGAGGTTAAGAGAAAAGGTCTTTGGATGGGTAGGGTAGAAGGTGTCTTTGAGGAGGGATTGGATGTGGGTTTGCTTTTCTAGCCAGGTGGGTTTGGGATTGTTGATATGTTGGGGGAGGAGGCTAAAAATATCATCGGGGTGGATACAGAGGCCACATTCATGAAGGGGGGTGTGGATTTTATCGGTGATGAAGTAGAGGGGTTTTTCAAAGTAGAGGGCATCATAGCCGATGGATGAGTTATCGAGTAGGATGATATCAGACTGATCGAGGAGGGGGTAGATGGGGGAGTAGTCTTCAATGAAAAAGAGGTTTGGGTAATTGAGGGTGTTGATGAGGTGGGGATTTTCTGAATTTGTATTGGGGTGGAGTTTGCAGAGAAAATGGTATGAGTCGGGGATCGCTTGACAGATGGTGCGAAGGTGGGATTGGCTTGAGCCATTTTCGTAGTCATTCCATGTGGGGGCATATAAAACGCGGGGTTTGCCACTGAGAAGGTTTGGGCGAAAGTGGGATTTATGGAGCTCGTAGTAGGCTTTTCGATAGTTTCCCCCTTTGATGATGCGCCATTCATCGATGCCAGCTGCGAGCAGGCGCTCTGTCATGGCAGGGCCTGTGCTGATGAGCAGGTCTTCGTGTTGCAACCCTTCGTAATGGCGGTTGTTAAGCGGCTTATCTGAGGTGCCGTGAGGGACCCAAATGTTGCAAATCCGCTTTTGGTACCGGTGCATATCAAAGTAGAATAACTTGTCTAAAAAGGGGCGAGGCAAACAGCTTGCAACAACATTATAGTCATATTCAAGAAGCTTTTGACTCACTTGGTCAGGTGGGAAATAGTAGAGGGTGAGGGGTGGGTATTGCTCTTGAATAGATTGATAAATTGATTCATCAGTGATGGCAATGGGAAGATTGAGGAGGGATGCGAGGGGGACAATATGGTCGATGTAATGGCGATCAGAGCCAAAGAGGAGGCAAATGGGAGAGGGGCCACTCATTTTTTTGGCGGCTCATCTTCTAGAATTAGTTTCCGCCTTTTTGCCGCAACCGGTTTTGGTTGGAGAGGTTGAAGCGACTGGGGGATCTGACCCTCTTGTCTTTTAATTTTCATATTGAGCGCTTCGAG
>JAJACM010000011.1 GCA_022601545.1 Chlamydiia bacterium
CGAAAAAGCCGAACTCGTTCTAGGGTGTTTTCTGCAGGCTTTTGCAACCGCCGATGGCGGCACAAAATCCGCATAGAAAACCCGCCTAGAATTCCCCACTAATATATTTGATGGTGTTCTTGATCGTTGGGTAAGGGGTTACTTTTGAGTGGGCGGTACCAAATTGTTTGCAGATGATGGGGGATGCTAGGCCGGGAGGCCTAGCATCTGGGGTTAGTCCTTCATGGAGAGGAGGAACTCGGCGTTGGAAGAGGTTTTCTTCAGCCGGGTTTTGAGGACGTTGATGGCATCTTGGGTGGTGAGGTCGGCCACGGCTTGGCGCAGGACGTAGACTTTCTCGAGTTCACCTGGGTGGTAGAGGAGATCCTCTTTTCGGGTGCCTGACTTGATGATGTCAAGGGCTGGGTAGTTGCGCCTCTCGGCAAGTCGTCGGTCGAGGACAAGTTCCATATTTCCGGTACTCTTGAACTCTTCGTAGATGAGTTCATCCATCTTTGAGCCGGTGTCGATGAGGGCGGTGGCGATGATGGTGAGCGAGCCGCCAAATTCGACATTACGGGCAGCACCAAAGAACCGTTTGGGTTTTTGGAGTGAGTTGGCGTCCACACCACCTGAGAGAATTTTTCCTGAGTGGGGTTGGACGGTGTTGTAGGCTCGGGCAAGACGGGTAATGGAGTCGAGGAGGATGATCACATCGTGGCCGTGTTCGACAAGACGTTTGGCCCGCTCGATGGTCATTTCAGCCACTTGGATGTGTCGCTCGGGCGGTTCATCAAAGGTAGAGGAGATCACCTCGGCTTTGACGGTGCGCTGCATGTCGGTCACTTCTTCTGGTCGCTCGTCGATATTGAGGACCATAAGGTGGACATCGGGGTTGTTGGCCGAGATGGCATTGGCGACATCTTGGAGGAGGATGGTCTTTCCCGACTTCGGTGGGGCGACGATGAGTCCCCGCTGACCTTTACCAACTGGGCAGACTAGGTCGATAATTCGGGTGGAATATTTCTTGGGGTCGGTTTCAAGGATGCATCGCTCGTCGGGAAAGAGGGGGCAGAGGTTTTCAAAAGCGGTTCGCTCGCGCGCTTCTTCGGGTGTAAATCCGTTGACCCGCTCTACTTTGTGGAGGGCAAAATACTTTTCCTTTTCCTTTGGTGAGCGGATGGGGCCGTAGACCATGTCCCCTTTTTTCAAATCGAAGCGGCGGATTTGGGCGGGAGAGATGTAGATATCTTCGGGTGATGAGATAAAGTTGTAGTTGGGGGAGCGGAGGAACCCATATCCATCGGGAAGAGTTTCAAGTACCCCTTCACCAACGAGAAGTTCTTCGTGACTTGTCGCCTTAATTTTGACAATCTCAAAGACAATTTGGGATTTTTGCATCGTGCTCGTGTGGTGGAGCCCCATGTTTTTCGCATATTGGCTCAGCTGCTTGATGTTCATCCGCTGCAGGTCGGCAA
Organism: Chlamydiia bacterium; assembly: GCA_022601545.1. GTDB lineage: Bacteria > Chlamydiota > Chlamydiia > Chlamydiales > JAJACM01 > JAJACM01. The sequence goes on from JAJACM010000011.1 coordinate 1,458, forward strand.
TTTTGACAATTGTCTTGGGCTTCTGCTCTTCTTGAGGTTGCTGCTGTTGTTGCTTTTCTTTTTTCTCGTGCTTGTCGTGTTTCTGTCGTTTTGGATTAGACTTTTGCTCTTTTTGCCCCTCTTCATTCATCTCGTGTACTGTTTTGGGTGGGGGTGCAAGAACTCCTTTTGCCGATTTGCCTTTGTCGCTTGTCTTAGATTTTTCTTCGTCCATTTCTTACGTGGGCTCCTTGTAGTGTTATGAAATCTGATGGGCAAGATCCCATCGGTCAGTTAATAAGTTGTTGGTAAATTGAGGTGACTTGTCGTTTGAGCAAGTCAAGGTCCCCATCATTGGGGAGAATTGTATCTGCTTGCAAGAGCTTATCGTTGATCGATAGCTGTCTCTGACTCCGTTTGTCAAACTGCTCGGGCGAGAGGGGAGATCGTTCTTTTGCTTTTTGCAGGGAGGTTTTAATAGCGATCGTATGGTCAAAATACTGGTCCCAGCCCAACTCGAAAAGGAGGGGCACTTCCACCACAATGAGGGGATATTCGCCAGAGGCTGAGATTGTTTGGTAGGATTGTAAAATCGCTTGGAGAAGCGGTTCATGCAGAATATTTTCGAGTTTGGTTAATAGGGTTGGATTATCAAATACCCGCTCGGCAACCTTTTTTCTATCAATCTCCTTCTCTGTTAAGACACCGTCACCAAGGAGCACTAGCACCTCTGACTGACATTTAGAGTTTGAAGATAAAAGTTGATGAACGAGCTCATCAGCACTTACAACGTAAGCCCCTTCCCTTTGGAATAGGGAAAGAACAGTAGACTTACCCGAGGAAACACCTCCGGTAACTGCTATTAACTTAATCTTAGCATTCTGCCCAATTTTTTCCAACCTTCATATCCACTTTTAGGGGAACCCGCAGAGAATAAGCAGCTTCCATCTTGGCTAAAACAATTTCTTTCATCTGCTCGAGCTCTTCATCTGGACACTCAAAAAAGAGCTCATCGTGGATTTGGATGATCATCTTTGAGCGGGCACCCACACGCACCATCTCCTTGTGAATTTCGATCATCGCTCGCTTAATGATATCTGATTGTAACCCCTGAATGGGACTATTGACAGCCAGCCTTTCGGCCATAGCTCGGTGCATACCATTTTTGCTATGAATCTCAGCAATCAAGCGCCGTCTTCCAAAGAGTGTTTCAGCATACCCTGTTTGACGCGCCTTCTCTTTAGACTTTTCGATAAAGTCAGCTACATTTGGCATCTTGGCAAAATAGGTCTCGATAAACTGAGCGGCCTCTTTTATATCTACTTTTAACTCTTTGGCAAGGCCAAAGGCTTGCTGGCCATACATAATCCCAAAGTTGACAGCCTTGGCTGCATGGCGCATATCGCGCGTTACTTCATCCTCTCCCACCCCAAAAATCAGGGCTGCTGTGCTCCGGTGAATATCTTGATCTTGTTCAAAGGCATTGATCAAGTGGGGATCATCACTCAGATGAGCCATGATGCGCAGCTCAATTTGCGAGTAGTCACATGAGAGATAGCTCCATCCCTTCTCCTGCGGGACAAACGCCTCGCGAATCTTCTTCCCTTCAGCTGTCCGGGTCGGAATGTTTTGCAGATTGGGGTGGACACATGAAAGGCGCCCCGTTGCGGCGACCGACTGTTGAAACGAGGGATGAATCCGGTTGTCTCGGGGATTGATGTGTCCAGGTAAAGAGTCGACATAGGTGGAGCGGAGCTTTTCGGCTTGGCGATAAAGGATCACTAGATCGATCACCGGATGCTCCCCTTTGAGCTGTTCAAGCACCTCGATCCCTGTTGAGTAGCCCATTGGCCCTTTCCTTCCAATCTTGCGAATTCCCAACTTCTCAAATAAAAGGGCGCTGAGCTGTTTTGGGGAGTTGAGATTGATCTCCTCACCTGCTACATGGTGAATCTCTTCGGTATATTTAGCAATCCGCTCATTTAAAATTGTAGAGAGATCAGCCAGTCTACCTTTCTCTAAATAGATCCCATTTTTTTCCATCTCATAGAGGACAGAGAGAAGGGGCATTTCAATAGTTGAGAAGATCGACTCGGTCCCCTCAATTTTCAATCGCTCTTCATACCGCTTCTTGAGCTGAATGGTGAAATCAACCGCCTCGCACACATAGCTGGCCACCTTTTCAGGCTTCACATTCCCCATAAAGATCAAACTCTTTCCACTTTTAACCAACTGCTTCTTGGGGATTTTCACATGCTCAAACTCAGCAAACATGAGATGCTCGAGCGTGTGGCGATGGCTGTGCGCTGCGAGCACATAGGAGGCAATCATCGTGTCAAAGCCAATTGGGGGGAGCTTGAATCCCGACTGGTCGAGGAGGTGGAGCTGATACTTGATGTTGTGAGAGAAAAAGCGGATGGGGCTATCGAGTAAGCGGGAAATTTCCCGGAAAAGCAAATCTTGATCGAGCCCCTGGTTAAATGGGACATACCAAGCAATCGCTTCCTCATAGCCAAAGGCCATCCCCACAATCTCACTCACATGGGGATTTTCGTCATTTCCCACCACCTCAATGCACACCTCCTTGTGGCCGAGGAGTAAGTCGACGAGCTGGGTCAGATCTTCAGCAGAATCGATCAGGAAGTAGTCAGTCTTCCGCTCTATTTTGGGCAGCTCCTTTGCCTTCGTGTCAGCAACTGGCTTATCCAACTCCTTCAAGAAGGTGTTAAACTTCATCTCTCGATAAAGCTCACGCAACCCATCAACATCTGGGGGATCTAGACTTAAGAAAGCCGCATCTTGAGGGAAGGGGACATCGAGCTGAATCGTCGCTAGCTTCTTGCTCAAAATGATATCATCCGCCCCATTCTTCACCTTCTCGGCAAGCTTCTTATTCGAGAGCTCATCAGCCTTTTCAATCAGCTCCTCCACATGATCCATCTGCCCAAGCATAGTGGCGGCTGTTTTGGGGCCAACCCCGGCAAGGCCTGGGATGTTATCAGACTTGTCACCAACAAGAGCGAGATAATCCCGAATCTGATCAGGGCGCACACCGAATATCTCAATCACCTTCTCATGGTCGATCACAAGATTCTCTTTGTGGGTGTGGATAAGTCGAATATAGTCCCCCACCATCTGGGCTAGATCCTTGTCACTCGAGCAAATGTAGACATCATACCCATTCTGAGCACCCCAGTGGGCAATTGAGCCAATCGTATCATCTGCTTCAACACCAGCCACTGTGATTTCAGGCACTCCAGCCAGCTTGCAGAATCGGTGGGCGTGGGCAATTTGGGGGATCAAATCCTCTGGGCATTCATCCCGGTGGGCCTTGTAGTCCTCATAGATCTCCTTGCGCGATTTCTTATTATCGGGTCCGTCAAAGACACACACCATGTGAGAAGGGGCAAAGTCTTTAATCATCTTCTGGACAGAGCGAATCAATCCAAAAAGGGCATTGGTCGATTCACCCTTGTCATTGGTCATTTTGCGAATAGCAAAGTAGCCGCGGAATAGATAGGAAGTCCCATCAATAATATAGAGCTTTTCTCGTGTCATGCGCGAAATATCAAATTAGTGAGCCACCGGCACATCGCCTGTAGCGCCAAATGCCTGCTCGAGTCCTTCAATCGTATGCTCAACCTTTCCAGATAAAATGGGGGCATACGACTGGACAAGCTCAGAGACAAACGATTTCGTAGGAACCAACTCATACACCTGGTACTTGCCCTCAATGCCTGCCACCTCAGCAAGCTCTTCCATCACATCATAGTAAGTGCGCTTCCCATCATCAACATAGCCATATTCAGCCGCCGTCTCTGCATCATACACCCGTGCGCCATACTTTTCGCGCAACTCATCTTGATTCAAATGAGGTCGATGCTCGGCAACTAGCCCAAGGAATCGCTCATAGTAGTTATCGATAATGTTTTGAATCGGCTGAGTCTGTTCCTTTCCAGCCTCACCCTCTTCCCACTTACCAAATGGATCCAATCCCGTCTTATCCGTCCCTGCAGATAAGATCATTGTCTTCACCTGATGATCAGATAAAAATTCTTTAAAGTTAAAAAAGGCTCCCGCCCGCACACCGACAGAACCAATAATCCCCACCCAATTGGCAAAGATCTTATCGGCACTCAGTGAAATCAAATAGGCACCCGATGCCATCACCCCTTCTGTATAGGCAACAACAGGCACCTTGTGCTTTTCCTTAAAACGCATAATCGCCTGATAGATCAAGTCACTATCATTCACAGCGCCGCCACCCGAGTCGACATAGAGAAAAATCGCCTTCAGCCGATCCTTGTGCTTAATGTACCGCTTTTCCGCCTCATACAAGATGGTGTCCACCTCTTCAAAGATCATCGGTGCCTTACCAATCATTCCGCAAATATCGATTCGCAAAATCACCGGTGCCGAGTCACCCAACGGTGCCCGATTCCCTTGCCCATCAGAGGCAATCACAGGATGGGTCTTATCCATATGGTCGCCCGCCTTGCCCATCGATCCCACAATGACCAGCAGGACAATCAATCCAATCAAGATGCCGAGCATTGCGAAGAACGCATTGATAAGAGATCTGACAGCAGAAACGAAGAGGGATTCGCGGACAATTTCCATACACAACCTATAGTTTGGTAAGCCACAATCATAATTACATTAAAGATTTATTTCCAGAGGTAAGTTGTTTTGAGGGAGGGGTGCCGTCTTTTTCTCTGACACGAAGCGAACTCGCCCTCGACGCGATACCCAAGTGAGGTTAAGAATTGGGAATTTGAGAAAGCCGACACCCTAGATTTGAAGCCGCTCAACTTGAGAAAGTTGAGCAATGAAGAGCGGCTTCAAAGATAGGTGTGATCGGCGAAGTCAAAAACAGATTCTTAACCTTGCTTGGGTATATACGGATCTTCGGGCGAGTTCGCTTCGCGCGGAGAAAAAGCCGATGTAGTTACTTCAACGTTTCCGACCTTACCCTTGTAGGGAGGCGGGAGGCGAGCTCGTGTATGATGACTAGCGTGAGGAGGAGGAAGGTGTAGTAGGTTTGGAAGGGGGGATGGTAGCCGAGGGAGACGAGAAAGAGGAGGATGAACTGGAGGGCGGTGGTCACTTTGCCCCAACGGATGGCTCCGTAGCGGTAGGTGGAGGCGCTGTTGGTGAAGAGGAGGTAGAAGAGGAAGCCAAGGAGGGCGAAGTCGCGGCTGATTAGTAGGAGTCCTTCGGGGAGCGAGAGGGCATTTTGTATAACGAGGGTGCCGATGACAAAGAGGACGAAGAACTTGTCCATGATTGGGTCGAGGAAGGCGCCAAAGCGGGTGACAAGGGAAAAGCGGCGGGCGAGGTAGCCATCGACTACGTCTGTGATCATGGCAATGACGATGAGGGTGGCGCGGAGGAGGGGATTGGGCAGCAAGAAGAGGATGGCTAAGGGTAGCCGGAGAAATGAAATGATATTAGACGGTGTGAACATTCTCAATGTCGATCTTCCTATTGATGAAGTAAATCCTACTCGAAATTCTCTGGATCGTCTTCATCTCGTATGCGTGATTTTTTCGTATTCCTTTTTTTATACCAAAAAATGCTAATTAGAGTCACACTGAAAGCGCAAAAGATGAAGATGTTGATTACTTTTAGCTGATGGTAGAGCCCATCGATATTCATGCTGAGCCGGTAAAAGAGGGTGAAGAAAATAGCAGACCAAAGGGTGCAGGCAAAAGCGTCTACTGCAATGAAGCGAGCAAATGGCATCTTTGAAATACCGGTAGTGAGAAAGACACAATTGCGCACCCCAAAGGGGATAAAGCGGGAACAAACAAGGGTCCACGCCCCGTACTTCTTATAAAATCCCTCCATCTGATCCACTCTCTTTGTGCTTATCAACTTGGAAAATGGAGTGACCGTGAGCAGCTTTCTTCCCACAATCCGCCCCAGCCAGTAGGAGAGCCAGGCAGACATAATACATCCCATGGTAAAGATAAGGAAGAGGAAGAAGGCTTTTTCGGGCAAAAGAGTTCCGGCTAAGAAGGCGGTAACAACGAGAATAATATCAATGCTAATGGGGACATTGAGGCCAGCCAGGAGTAGGAGCGTGAAGATAATCCATGGGGCAAGTGTCGCATGTGTAAGAACGAGATTGGTCACAGTGTCTAACATTGCACACTCCCAAGAAAGTATTAGGTGGGCTTAGCAAGAGGCTCACTACTTGTTTCAGCTCCCGTCTCAGCGGCTGGCTGCGCGGCGCCATCTGCCGGGGTGTCGGCCAGGCCATCAAATTGGTGGCCCAGGTTGCGTACAGCAAAAATCCAAGCAGCGATGACCAGCATCAGGATGACTCCCACATAAGGTGTACTTGCTGAGACCGTTCCAAAGGCAAAGAGAAGCCCTTGGTGCACCACTGATCCACCAGACTTTCCAAGTCTTGAGCCCACACCGTCAATCGCTGATTTCCCTTTGAGTTTTGACTCATCACTAAGTGGAATAAATGCCATTTCTTTTGTCGCATCAAAGAAGGTAAACTTACTCGCTCGAGACATGGCATTTTGCAACGTGCCGAAAAAGACCGACATGGCAAGAGGAGTAGTGCCCAAAATGGCAGTGATCCCAGCGATGACAGGCATTTCTCGGAAGAATAAAAAGGCAAAGAACGCAGCACTTGTCAAAAGCAAAATCATTGGTGTGACAAGGGCGCTTACAGTCCAGCCCCAGCGGCGAATCACATTCCCACAGAGGAAAATCGACACAAGCGTTGAGGTGATCCCAACAAGGGAGATCACCTGTCCCATATAGGCGTTAAAATCGGTGCTCTTGGGGAAGAGGAGGTGCATTTGGTGTTTCCACACCACTTCGACCAAGTTTAGTGAAATGTTATATGTAAGGACAATAATTGCAATTGCCATCAAGTATTTGGACTTGGCCAGGTAGGCAAAGTTCTTGCGAATTCCCATTTGGATGGGCTTTTTCTTCTTGTTGGCTTTTACAGAGTCCTCGGGTCCCTTTTCGTCTTTAAAGACATGGTGGGTGAGGTAACGGTAGAGGGCAATTGTCATCAGGCCGCCAGAGACGACAACTAGTGTGATGAGGCTAAGTGTAGCGCCCCACTCATCTTGTGAGGAGATAAAGGGGATCTTGTAGAGGTTGCCTGAAAGGGTGACAGCGAGTTGTCCGGCCATGATGGTGGCGAGGTTGGCGCCAAGTCCCAAGATGGCATAATAGCGCTTGGCGTTCTTGACTGAGGTGACCTGGTTAGCAAATCCCCAGAAGATCACAGTCATAATAATGGTTCCCCAAAGCTCGGAAAGGACGTAGTAGAGGGTAAATGTCCAGTTGCGGAAGATGGCAATTAGGCCGTGAAAGCCGATGGGCAGGTGTTGCTCGAAGTAGTTTGCAAGGCCATTTGGGTGTAGAAATTCGCGGTAGGGATAGAGGACAAATGAGAAGAGGAGGAAAAAGCTTAAGAAGCCGCTCATCATAATATAAAATACCCCATCTCGAGTAAATCGGTTGGAGAGGCGGGTAAAGATGTAGGTGATGAAAAAGGCCATGGGCAGTATGGCCCACACCTTGATGAAGGGGATTGCTGCAGCGCCTGATGAGGGGGCAGTGATTACGAGTGTTTCTTTGGTGGCTTTGAGGATACTGTAGTTGAAGACGATGAGCGAGTAGATGAGAAACATGGGGATGAATCGTCTTAGCTCAAATTTGTGTATGGGCCAAAGAAGCATGCGTAGCCGGCTAAATTCGGGCTGGGCTACAGTCGACATAGGTTGCCTTTTGTTGGGGTGTTAGAAGCCTGAGCAAATAAAATATTTGCATATTGCTTGGATGTGCAGGACTGTCTAGTGGTTGTGGGAGAAAAGGAGCTGTGGAACAAAGTGTGTAACAACTTGTACTCAACTTGCAGTTTGGTTAGCTGCGTCCTTATCATATTCAAATTTGGATTTGAATATCAATTAATGTCCTGGGGCTACCTTTCGCCTCAGGTACCCACCTATTATACCCAATTCGAGATATTTGACAAGGTCAAATAGATGAGGGGATATGTGCATGGGGTACCGTCTTTTTCCCCAAGCGAGAGCGAACTCGCCCTCGACGTATTCGTTTATACAGATCTTCGGGCGAGTTCGCTTCGCGTGGGGAAAAACTCCGGCACCTCCCAGGCGCAGCCTTTTGGCGCATTTGCACCCGGACGGAGCCGGGCCCAACTGCATCCAAAATGCAGGCACCTGGGACAAGCCACAATACTGTCGTTAGCCCATTTTGTAGAGCGTTCAAATGGGGATGCCGCAACCCTCGCACTTGCGATGCAAGCGGGCTCGGGTCCTGGCATCACTGGAGTTTTTTGTTATTGCAACTGAGGAGTAGTACGAGTTTAATATAATGGTTCGATGGGGCCTAAATCCCGGATGAAATTGTGCCTGGCCCCGTCCAGGTGCAAGTTCGCCGGGAGAAGGTCCCAGCGGGCTACCTGAGTTTTTGTGCATGAGGGATTTTCTCGCCCGAAAATAGTATAAGTGAATACATTGAGGGCGAGATAATGACTCATGTGCAAAAAGCAGGTAGCCTTTCACATCCCCTCTCCCCACCCCACCTACAAGAAGTCGGCCTCGGCCGCTTCTTCTGTAGGCGGGGAGGGTAATGCCTCGAGGGCGGGGAGAGTGGCGTGTTGGATGAACTCGAGGGCCGCTCCGCCACCTGTCGAGATGTGCGAGATGCGGGCGTCAAGGCCAAGGTGCTTGATGGCACTGACCGAATCGCCGCCGCCTATGACTGTGATGGCGGGTGAATCGGCTAGGAGCTGGGCAATGGCATTTGTGCCAGAGGCAAATTGGGGGTGTTCGAAGGCACCCACGGTGCCATTGGCAAATAGGGTCTTTGAACCTTCGAGGGCATTCTTCCAATGGGTGATTGTTTCAGGGCCAATGTCGAAGATGGATTGATCTGGCGGGATGGGGTCGGAGAGGGAGATGGTTTGGGTTTCGGTCGAGTCGATGGAAGGGGCGATAATCGCATCGGTGGGGAGATAGATCTGGGTATTGGAGGCATTGGCTAGCTGGCGAAACTCTTTGGCGGTTGCAAAGTAGTCTTCTTCAACGAGGGAGTTACCAACGGAGTGGCCTTGGGCGGCGAGGAAGGTGTTGGCCATGGCGCCGCCAATGAAGATGGCATCTGCGCGATGGAGGAGGGAAGAGAGGAGCTTGATTTTGGATGAGACTTTGCTTCCGCCAATGATGCACATGAAAGGCTTTTCTGGATGGGAGAGCATGGCATGGAGAACGGTCACTTCTTTTTCCATGAGAAAGCCCATGCAGGCGTGGCGATCGAAGTACGGGACGAGGGTGTAGGTAGAGCTGTGTTTGCGGTGGGCAGCGCCGAAGGCTTCGTTGACGTAGATGTCGCCAAGCTTTGCGAGGGTTTCGGCAAAGGTGGGGTCGTTTTCGGGATCGGTTTCGGCGGGATAGAAGCGGATGTTTTCGAGGAGCATCACCTCTCCATCACTCATCTCATGGGTGAGTTGTTCGAGATCGGGGCTGATAGGCGTGTCGACAAATTGCACTTTTTTGCCGAGGAGCTCTGCTAGCCGATCGGCGATTGGGCGCAGGGTGTATTTGGGATCGGGCTTTCCTTTGGGTCTACCAAAGTGGGACATGAGAATCACCCGTCCGCCCGCATTAAGTATGTAGTTGATGGTAAACAGAGCGGCGCGAATTCGAGTGTCATCCGAAATTTGGCCATCTTCTGTTGGGACATTAAAGTCGACTCGCATCAAGACGCGCTTGCCTTTGAGCGGTGTTGTAAGTTCTAGATCTTCAAGTGTGAGTTTCATGCTCACGATTCTACTCGATCGGAGAAATATTTTAAAGATCCTTGAAGGGACTATTTTTGAGAAGAAAGCTCTTTGTTTGATTTCGCCTTTTTAACTCTTGGGCAATGGTGTAGGAAAGATCTTCGTCAAAGTCGAGTTTTTTTGCCCAGCGGAGGTAGGCTTCAGGGAGGTCTTTCATCAGGTGCCCCTTATATTTGCCAAGAGGCATCTTGCTCATCAAGATGGGCTTTTTGAGTTTGCCGCGCAGGTCGGCGAGTTTGGCAAAAGGTTGGATGAGATATTTGAACACCTTGATATTGACAATCACATCCCCCATGGCTCTGTGGGCGCTTTCAATGGGAATATCGAAGTGTTCGCGCAGCGCTTGGAGTGAGTTATTCTTACTTTCGCCGTAGAGGCGGGCGAGGCGAAGTGTATCGATGGCTTCGAGCTTGTCGAGTTTGTTGGGGATGTTGTGGCGGGCCGCTTCTGCGAGAAGAATTCCAATGTCATACTTGATGTTGTGCCCCACAATGATGCTATTGGCAAGGAGCTTGAGGATGTCGGAAAACACTTCTGTAATCGCGGGCTTACCTGCCACCATATCGGGAGTGATCTTGTGGATTTCAATCGACTCGGCGGGAATGGGCACCCCCGGATCAATAAGGGTTTCATAGGAATCGAGGATTTCATCTCCCTTAAACTTGACGATGGCAATTTCAATAATTCGGTCGTTTTGAATGTCAAGCCCTGTTGATTCAACATCAAAGCAGACAAAAGTTTCATTTTTATATACGCTCATATCAGTCTCGGTGTGCAAGTTCGGCTATTGGCTGAACAATTTCATCGCTCGAGTCGGCAACTAATTGGTTTATGTGTTCCATCAAACCCATGCGGGCTTTTGGATCTTTCACAGAGTATTTCACAACAGGCAATTTCTTTCCAAGATAGGAAAACACTTCCTGAGCTCTTTTTTCAAGCAAGTGTTTGGCCTTACTCTTGGGGAGCTTGTCGGCTTTAGTGAGGACGAGGAGAACATTCTTCGAAAAGTTTGTCGACCAGTCGAGAATATTTTTGTCCGACTGGGCAATGGGGTGGCGGCTATCAATGAGAATGACAAGGAGCTTTAGCGGATCCCGCGTGCAAAGGTAGGTGTTAATAATTTGTGTCCACTTCTTCACCATCTCAAGCGGCACTTTCGCATATCCATAGCCGGGAAGGTCGACGAGAATCAAGTCATTGTCAATTTGAAAAAAGTTCAGGAGGCGGGTTTTTCCCGGCACAGATGAAACCTTGGCAAGGCCGCTGCTTCCAGTGAGGTGGTTAATCATTGAAGATTTGCCCACATTTGATCGGCCGCAAATTGCCACTTCTGGAAAATGCCCCTCGCCGCGAAAAAACTCGGGAAACTTAGTTGAGAAGCAACTGGTGAGAAACTTGGCTTTTTTAAACTTGATCTTCATATCCCTCTACCCCCTCTATCAGGATCTTTCGGCTATTTAACGTGTCATGAGAAAGCCTCACATGGATGAGACGCTCTTTTGTGACAACCTCGGCCAGATCATCTAACCGGTCGGGCCACTCAATGAGCGCAGCAAATGGGGGATTTAAATATTCATAAAACCCCATCTCCTCAAACTCATCTCGACCGCTCAGCCGGTAGAGGTCGAAGTGGCAAAGGGCAGATCCATCCGCAAGCGGGTAGAGCTGCATATATGTAAAGGTGGGACTCGAAACACTATCTGGATCCACACCTGTCAGCGCGGCAATGAGCCCCTTAGAAAAGGTGGTCTTACCCGCTCCTAAATCACCAGAGAGGATGATCACCTTCCCCGGCACAATCGATTGGCTTAACTTTCTTGCAATCGCAAACGTCTCTTCAACCGAATGGGCAATCATGGTGCAAAAGAAAAAAGGTTACTCTTCTTCAGGCTCGTCAGGAGTGGAGATGAGCTCAGTCTCTTCGCTCGCATCAAACGCCACCTCATCAGTGCCAACCTCTTCTTCTTCCTCCTCTTCCTCTTCTTCTTCCATCCATCTTTCAATAAACGGAGCAAAATATTCGTACTTGCTCAAGTCTTCTAGGAACTTGGAGACATGCTCTTCTTCAAGCTGCTCTTCAATGTAGGCGAGGAAGTCCTCTTGAATCTCAAACCGGTTTTGGCTCAATACGCCAGTCATTTCCATCAACTTGATGTGATTTTTCTTAAAGTCATCAATGATGGTTTGCTTATCCTTATAGAGCTTACCAGTCACAGCCGAAGTGTAGACAGTCTTCGTAATCGCCTTGGTCCGATCCTTGATATACTCCTTAATCACATTGGGATCTTCAGAAACAAAGTAGCGTTTTACCCGCATCCCATCTTCCCGTTCGGTATTTTCAGGACACTTAGAGACCCAATCATAGATGGCATCCTGGGGATTGGGATGGGTGTTATTCCCAAAGACCTTCCCGCTAAATGGGCAAATGTAGACCCGAGTCGTATGCTCATTCACAGCTTGCTTGCCGATGAGGATCTTAATTTCAGTCTCACGCCACAGCTTATTTTGCGCCTCTAGCGTTTGGACAATCTCATCTACACTCTTATAGATCTTCTTTTCACGGAGGAATAGGGCGGGCTGGATTTTGTGTTTCTTTTCCAGATAGTAGAGGTAGGCGGTAATGAGCTCGGTGCCGCGGTGTTTCTTAAGAAATTTTTCAAGTTCTTTAGCGTCGGTGCTGGTTACTGTAGTTTTAGACATTAGCATTCCTAAAATATGTTCTCAGAGAAGAGATTAGCTTATCATAGATATAAAGACCAGTCAAAAATTTGATGAGAAAACCCAGCCGATTTGCTTGGGGTGGAATGAGATTCTTCAAAAATTGTTTGATTTTGAACCAATGAGGTGGTATGTTACCCTTCTTTAAATATGTGAAAAAATTTTTTCGGAGAGGGACATGGATCCAGTTTTGGAGGATATCGAGATTAGGGGGTTTGAGCGGGTTGTGCGCATCACCCATGTGCCGAGTGGGCTGGAGGCGATGATCGCCATTCATAGCACCCGGCTAGGTCCATCTCTGGGGGGGATTCGATTCTTTCAGTATGGCTCACGGAAGGAGGCGTTAGAAGATGTCCTTCGATTGGCCAAGGGGATGACCTATAAGTCTGCCTTGGCGGAGCTGGGCTTTGGCGGTGGAAAGGCGGTGGTTATTGCCGATCCGAACGGGCCGAGGAAAACTAAGGCGTTGTTGCGCGCGTTGGGGCAGGCAGTCGATCAGCTGGATGGGGCGTATATTTGTGCTGAAGATAGCGGATGTACGACCGATGATGTGAAGGTGATTAATGAGGTGACCCCGTATGTAGTGGGTTTGCCTGATGGGAGTGGTGATCCGGCGATTTTTACAGCGCTTGGGACCTTTCGGGGAATTGAGGCGGTCGCCTCGAAGATTTTTCCCGATGGCTCACTTAAGGGGAAACGGGTAGCCGTACAGGGAGTGGGCGCAGTGGGGGCTTTAGTGGCCAAACATTTACACTGGCATGGGGCAGAGCTGATTGTGAGTGACACTGTGGCCAGTCGGGCTGAGCATGTGGCGCTGCAATATGGGGCGCAAGTGGTGGCTCCCGATCGCATTTTAACCGTGGAGTGTGATATTTTATCTCCTTGTGCGCTGGGTGGGGCGATCCATCGAGGCAATGTCGATTTCCTGCAATGTCGCGGGATTGCTGGCTCGGCAAATAACCAGCTTGCAACGCCTGATATTGGGAGGCGGCTTGTGGAGCGGGGGATTGTCTATGCACCCGACTATGTCATTAACTCGGGGGGATTGATTAATGTGCGCACAGAATTGAGCCCGGAGGGGTATCAACCCAAACTTGCCCTGTCGCAGACAAATGGGATTTATGATTTGGCCTTGAGTGTTTTGGAGATGGCTGAAAAAAATGGGGTATGTCCTCATGAAGCAGCCGACCAGTTGGCGCTTCACAAGCTCAAGTATCAGGTGGGAGCGCGTACTGAAGCACTTTGCTTCCAAAGAGATTTAGCTTTGAATCGGTAGAGGAGGATATGAGAAGCATTAAAGAGATTTTGGAGGAGAAGATTTCTCCGCTATTGGGCACGTCTGCTGAGGTGACCCGATCAACACGCCCTGAATTTGGCCACTATCAAGTCAATAACGCGATGAAGCTGGCAAAAGAGCGGAAGCAAAACCCGCGCGCCATTGCGATGGAGCTAAAAGAACAGATTGAGCAAGGTCTTTCTGAATGGGTGGAAAAAGCTGAGGTGGCTGGGCCGGGATTTATTAATCTCCACTTGCAAAAATCATTCCTTGCTAAAGAGCTAGATGAAATGGTGCGGGATAGACACCTCGGAATCGAGCAAAACCACCAAAAGCAAAAAGTGATTGTAGAGTTTTCTTCTCCCAATATTGCCAAGCCGCTTCATGTGGGGCATCTTAGATCAACCATTATTGGCGAGGCGATTGCTCGCTTGTTTGAGTTCTATGATTATGAAGTGTTGCGCCTAAATCACGTGGGGGATTGGGGGACACAGTTTGGGATGTTGATTGCCTACTTGCGCGAGCAGCAAAAAGAGGTGCTCGATGGTGGGTTGCAGGTGAGCTGTGATCTGTTGCTCAAGTTTTATAAAGAGTCGAAACAGCTATTTGATGTCGATCCAGCCTTTAAAAAACGGGCGCAAGAAAGTGTGGTCGAACTGCAGGCGCGGGATGAAGAGTCGGTGAAAATCTGGGAGCGGATTTGTGATATTTCCCGCCAGGGGTTTAACGAGATCTATGACCTATTGGGGGTCCATTTAGTTGAGCGGGGAGAATCGTTTTATAATCCCATGCTCCAAGAAGTGTGTGCAGAGTGTGAAAAAGAGGGGCTTGTGACCGAGTCTGATGGGGCCAAGTGTATCTTTTTAGAGGGGTACAAAACCCAAGAAGATAAGCCGCTTCCCATGATTTTGCAAAAGTCCGACGGAGGGTTTAATTATTCGACGACCGATGTAGCCGCTTTGCGTCATCGGGTAAGAGATGAAAAAGCCGATTGGATCATTTACATTACCGACTTGGGCCAACAGCTCCACTTTAAGATGGTCTTTGATGCGACGCAAAAAGCGGGATATTGGTCGCCAGAAAAGGTGCGAATTGATCACGTCACCTTTGGTTTGGTCCTCAACCCCGACGGAAAGAAGATGAAAACCCGTGAAGGGGATAATGAGCAACTCATCGACCTCATTTACCGGGCGATTGATAAGGCCAAGGGGATTTTCAAAGAGCGGCTTCCCGATCTTCCAGAAAGTGAGATTGACCATATGGCGCGCGTCATTGGGACGGGGGCGATTAAGTATGCCGACCTTTCCACCAAGCGGAATAACGATTACATCTTCTCTTACGATAAGATGTTGCAGTTCGAGGGAAATACAGCCGTTGCCATTATCTATTCATATGTCAGGATCCAATCGATCTTCAAAAAAGCAGGGGTTGATTTGGCAGAGGTTGAAAAAGCACAGATGGCGCTTGAGCATCCAAGTGAGGTGGCGCTAGGACTCCATTTGCGCCGCTTTAGCGATGCGCTTGAGGCGATGCGCGAAGAGCTCTTGCCCAATCGGCTGACCGAATACCTCTACGAGTTGAGTGATCACTTCAATGCCTTTTTCCGCGATTGTCAAGTGGTGGGAAGTTCTGAAGAAAAGCCCCGCCTATTGCTTTGCACCCTCACCCAAAAGGTGCTCAAACAAGGGCTGAATATTCTAGGAATTGAGACACTCGAGCGGATGTGATTGCTCCATGAGACGAGATTTGCTCTTTTCACCGGGGATCTCAACGGCATAGGTGGGTACCCCATGACCGGGGAGGCGCTCTTGCAAGGCAGCGATGAGTGCGCGCCCTTTTTCCACCTCCACTTCAAAGTGAGCGCTCCCCTTGACCCGATCGAGTTGGAAGAGATAGTAGGGGCGAATGCCATTGTAAAGCAGTGAGCGGCAGAGCGCTTCAAGCGTTTCGACTGAGTCATTAACACCTGAAAGTAAAACAGTTTGACATAAGAGGGGAATGCCCAGCTTCTGCACTTTTTTCAGCGCCTCGAGCACATCGGCGTCGAGCTCTTTTGGGTGATTGACATGGACCACAAAGAGAATTTGAGTGGAGATCAATTCAAAGATGGAGAGGAGGCGGGGGGAAATTCGCTCGGGAATGCCGATTGGGAAACGGGAGTGAAATCGGATGAGGTGAATGTGGGGAATCTGATCAAGGGCGATGAGGAGCGATTCGAGGTGGTGATCGGGAAGGGAAAGGGGATCTCCACCACTTAAAATCACCTCGGCAATCGAAGGGTCGTTTTGTAACACCTCAAGCTCATCCAAAAACGAATAGTCCCCCCCATGGGTGTCGTATGGGTAGTTTTGTCGAAAGCAGTAGCGGCAATTGAGCGCACATGCTCCTGATGTGAGGAGGAGAGCTCGGCCGTGGTATTTTTGAAGGAGACTTGGGGTGCGCTGAAAGGAGCAATCTTCGAGGGGGTCGGGGACAAACTCGGGAGGGGAGAAGGTCTCATCAATAAGCGGAACAAATTGACGAAAGATCGGATCGTCGAGGGAGTTTTTCTCAATCTTTTCAGCCAACCGGTAGGGGAGATTCAGGGGGAACTCTTTTGGGGTGATCAGTTTTTTTCGGTTGTCTGCATCAATTTGGCAAAACGCCATCAGCTTTTCGAGGGAGGTGAAATTATTTCTTTGAATGGCTCTCCATAGAGCGGGATTAGACACAACAAGACTCTTCAGGGTTAATACCCAAGAGATTATAAGTGAGGATTAAAAAAGGGTCAAGGGGGCTAAACCGTCTTTCTCTCAATCTTAGCTCCTAAGGAGAGGAGCTTTTGGTCGAGCTCTTCGTACCCTCGATCGAGATATTGGAGGTTGTGAATGTGGGAGGTCCCCTCGGCGACTAAGGCGGCCATCACATAGGCAAAGCCAGCTCTTAGGTCGGGGATATAAATCTCCTTTCCGTGTAAAGGGGTTGGCCCATGGATAATGAGGGAGTGGTTAAAGTTGGATGAGGCATAACGGCACTCCCGATTACCGAGACACTTGGTGAAGAGATTGAGGGAGGCCCCCATATCGATGAGGTTTTGGGTATAGCCAAACCGATTTTCATACACCGTCTCGTGAATGACGCTCGCCCCTTCTGCTTGCGTGAGGAGGACAGCGAAGGGTTGGTGCCAATCGGTGAGAAAGCCAGGATGGACATCAGTTTCAATGTGAATCCCCCCTTTGAGGGGATTTTTGTAGGCAAAAAGGATCCCCTCGGGCTTCACCTCAAAATAGGCTCCTAAATCGCGTAACTTGTTGAGGAAGATAATCATATCCTCTTGCCTGGCTCCTTCGACAAAGACTGAGCCTTTCGTGGCAATGGCGGCAACAGCAAGTGAAGCGACTTCCACACGATCGGGAATCACCTGATGCTCGACGGGAAAGGTGTGTTGCATCTCATGAATCACAATCGTCCGGTTGACATCGAGGTGAATATTGGCTCCCAGCTTTTGCAAGAAGAGAATAATATCAATGATTTCTGGTTCAATCGCAGCGCCTCGAATCACAGTGGTTCCCTTTGCTTTACAAGCGGCTAAGATACAGTTTTCAGTTGCGCCAATCGAGGGATAGGGGAGCTCAATAATCGTTCCCTTCAACCCCTGGTGAGCGCTTGCAAAATAGGCCCCATCGTGGCGCATATTCCGGTATTCGATACAAGCGCCAAGGGCGGTGAGCGATTGAATGTGAAAATCGACTGGCCGCGCGCCAATTGAGCATCCACCCATGGTGGGGACGACAATATCTTCACTCGTTCGGCCGAGCAGCGCGCCAATCATGAGAATGGGAATCCGGTTTGCGCCTGAAAATCGCTGAGGAATGTAGGTGGAGAGGAGCTCCTTGGTTTGGACGCGCATCGTGTGATTTTCCTGATCCCACTCCACTTCCATGCCGAGGTGTTTACACAAATCGACAGTAATTTCCACATCGCCAATGTTGGGGACGTTGTAGAATGTACACGGTTTATCAGAAAGTAAGGAGGCGACAAGCAACTTGGTCATCGCATTTTTCGCCCCCGAGGCTCTCACACTTCCTTCCAGAGGGGTGCCGCCTTGAATTTCAAGCACTTCGGCTGAAGTCTTAATGGGGGGTGTCGTCTGCTTTAATGCCATATATCTCTCTATAATCTGACTGTGATAAATGTTCTAGAAAATTCCCTTGATGATAATGGGTAAGAGGTGTTCTAGAAAAGAAAAAACGTTTTTGGGAAACATTTTGGCTCGCCCCACATCCAAGCGCTGGAAGTTGCGCACCTATTTCTTTACTTTGATCAGCGGTCTTTTTGTTGTCACTGTGGCACTTGCGCTCATCGTTGAGCAGATTCAAATTGATTTCCATCTCAAAAAGGCGGCGGGCGAGATTCGAGTGAAACTCCATGAGATCAGCCTTGAAAAACAAAAAAACATCCACCGCTATCTAAAACTTGTCCTCGGACGCACCCAAGCGCGGACAGATTCTCTTCTCGAACACCTCTATGACTACAAGTGGATGCAGGAGAAGTTTTTACCAACGGTTTCAAATGCCGAGCAAAACAATTGGTGGTCAGCGGCGACTCTTCTTTTGGGAAATGATTGGATCGATCTGATTCAGGTGACCAATGAGAAAAAACTCACGGCGAATATTGTGGTGCAGTCTCCCTATCTCAACCGAATGGTGCACATCCCACTCTCTGACAAGGTGCATGCCTTTGTCATTCAAGATGAGATGGGCAATTGGCTAGGACCATACATTGGCATTCCCTATTGGATGAACAAATGGGCAATTGAAGATGAGCCATCGGCAGAGGCATTGCGGCTTAGCTCGCCAGAGGGACAAGACTTCTGGCTCTTGTTTACCGTCGAATCTCTCCTGCGCATCGATCCATCCACGCTTCATATTGCCAATGAATCCCTTCCCTACCATGCGCTTGAGCTCTCCATCCATTTTAAAAGCGAAGAGCTCTATAAACAAATTACGGGGGCGGTGATTGAAGGAATTACCACTGTACAGAATGAGCTCAAGTCTCACTTTCAGGAGTGGATTAAACTCGTTGAAGGCAATGGTCGGCAAAGTTGGATTACGGGCAAGCTCGAAGAGCAGCATATCACAATCAAACAAGAAGATGGGTGTGTCGATGGCGTCTGCCGATGGGAAGCAGATCCCCTTGACATGACCTCCGAGTATCAGCTCGATCTGCTCAGCCATCGGTATGATGAGGTGGGGATGATTTATGAGATGTGTCTTTTTACCGCCAGCGGGATATTTAATTACGACCCAAGCCATCCCAATGCTCCTATTGCCCTTGCTCGACTCGATCATGACTCGTATGAAGGAAATGGCTTTCAAACCAAAAATGCCCTTCTCCCCACCCCCTTTATTGATCAAAATCAATGTCCGCCTCCTGCCTCGTTTGAGAACATCAAGGCATGCCTCTCATCCACAATTGGCGTCATCTACCAGCCCAACTATCCCAACAAACTCTTCTTTGGCAATTCGATTCGCCTAGTCGCCGAAGAGCCAAACGACGAGTGGCGCACAGGCTATATCACCATCGGCACCAATGCCAACTCTATCTTGCAGCAGCTCTCACTCGCCACCCAGAGCGATAGCTTACTCGTAGTTGGAGGGAAGGCCTTTAAGGGATTTGATGCAGTTGGAGTTCCCAGAGACTTGGTTAAATGGGAAAAGATTGATTTTGCTCGCTTTGCCAACAAAGGATCGGGGGTCATCGTTGATAATTATGGGCAAGAATACTACTACGTGCACATTCATCCCTATCCTGACACAGACGTTGACATGTTTGTCTTTAAACTGCGGGAAAGTGAAGCCACCCTTTTTGCAGAGCTTGCTAAGAAGACCCATAAACTCATCAACACAGTAGCCTGGCAAGTGGCTCTTATCTCTATTGCTTCGTTAATTGTTTTCCTCATCTTCCTTGATCGCATCATTCGGCGAATCACCGTTCCAATCGCCACCCTTGCCAATACCGCACAACAAGTGAAGGAGGGGGGAATTGAAGAGGCTCACGTGCCACCTGAAACCCTCCAAGGGACCAGAGAGGTGAGCGACCTCTACGATTCATTCCGCGATATGATCGAAAAGCTCAAAAGCAATGAAAATGTCCGTTCGGCCCTCAATAAGTTTGTCTCCCCAGAAATTGCCGATGAGGTGATTAAAGGACACGTCGAGCTCGGGGGAGAGGAAAAGCTCCTCACTGTCCTATTCATCGATGTACGTGGCTTTACCAAGATGACCGAGAAGATGGAGCCAAAAGATGTCCTCATCCTCCTCAATGAGACCATGACCAAAATCGCAGAAGTGATCGATCGGCACGGGGGAGTGATCGATAAGTTTGTTGGCGATGGGGCAATTGTCCTCTTTGGCGTTCCCATTGCCAAGGAAGAGTCGGAGTCTGAAGCCCTCTACTGCGCCCTTGAAATCAACCAAACGATTACCAATTGGAATATTGACCGGGAAAAGGAGGGGCTGCCTAAGGTCTATGTTGGAATTGGGATCAATACAGGTGAGGCGATTGTGGGGAATATGGGCTCTTCCAATCGCTTTGACTACACTGCGGTTGGCTCTAATGTCAATCTCGCCAGTCGGGTCTGCTCCTTTGCCAAGTCGACTGAGATTCTCATCACTGAGGCGGTTTATAATGGGACGGGTATTCAGGAGCGGTTTGAGACTGAGGCTCTCTCTCCCATTGATTTTAAGGGGATATCAGAGCCGGTCCCCATATACAGAGTATTAGGCCCCCGCCGCCCCCACGGCGGCGTCGAGTAAAGGGGTAGAGGATGGGCGAGCTCGTTTTTTCGGGCTCTTTGAAATATCTCCCCCTTCAGGGTATTCACCCTATACGACTAAAGGGGGAGATATTTCAAATGGCCGCGAAAAAGCCGAACTCGTCTGAGGGGGTCTCCTGCTGGCTTTTGCAACC
>JAJACM010000012.1 GCA_022601545.1 Chlamydiia bacterium
GTGAAGGGCCCGAAAAATCGAGCTCGCCCTTCCTATTCCCTCCCACTCATGTAAATGAGGGGTAGGTGAGGAGGAACAGGTGGATTAGGGTGAAGATTGATCGAGTGATGATCGCACCCTCTATGAATCCAGTGAGATAGTAGGCTCCCGAATAGAAGAGACTCTGAAAGAAGGAGAAGAAAAAGAACGAGAGGGTAGGAGCAAGGGGAATGCGCGTAATGGCAAAGAGGAGGCCAACGACGAGAAGGGCGAGGAAAGGGGCGAGCTTGTTGTTGAGCTTGCGGGTGATCGCCTCTTGGAGGAAGCCTCGGTAAAACGCTTCTTCGGGGATGATGATAAAGAAGAAGAGGATGGGTATGTAGGCAAAGAGGACAAGGGGTGCCTTTAGATCCATGGCGCCGAGCTTCATGGAGAAGAAGAGAATGATGCAAATGGCGGTGGTGAGTATCGACCAGAGGAGGGACTTAATCCAGAGTGGGGGCCACTCGTCGGCTTTGTCAATCAGTTTGACATAGAAGCCAATGGCAAAGATGCCGACAAAGGGGATGTCGTAGGGGATTTGAAGGGTGATGGGAAAGGCATTTGGGCTCAGGGGCTGGTTTGGGGTGAGTGGGAGGTTGTCAAATCCATAGAATAGATGCCACATGAGTCCAAAGGAGATGCCCGCTGCGATGATGGCTGCTAGCATATGGAAAAATCCATGCATGTCGTTGGCGAGGATAATGTAGCAGAGGCAGAGGACGCCAAGGGGGATGAACGCTTTTGCGGTGATGAGTCCTGCAAGGAGGGCGAAAAAGAGGCTGATTATAAGGCAGATAGGCCAGATGAACTTGGCTCTGTAAAACCAGAGTGAGATGGTTGTCAAGCCAAGGAGGACGTAGCTAATGGATTGGTATAGAACAAGGGTCATGGGTTTATTTCAGCCGTTTCTCCTCACCCTACCACTTGCTTACTTTTTCGGTAAAGTCTAAGGAGATGAACGGTCAAGCTTTAGCCACTTCTCAATATCCTTTTTGAGATCTTTTGCATTGGTATTGCACATGAGAATTTTAGCCAGAGGGGTTTTGGAAAACTCTTCATCAACCCGATCACCACATTTTTCTTTCTTGACGTCACATGAGAGAGTCTTTTTATAGGAGGGGAACTGGTTAAAATCGACTTTTTCGAGTTGAGAAGGGGTAAACTCCCATTCATAGAATTGGATGCCGTGGATTGTTTTCTTTGTTGAGGAAGAGGTGTCGGGAGTGATGTGACCTTGGAGTTCGAGACATTTGATGATGGGGTGGGAAAGGCCAATGTAATCATAGAGATTGGCAATATTCGATCCCGCATTGCGGAGGTTAATTTCAATGACAAAGCTTGTCTCATTGCGATCCCAGAAGAGATCAAAGTGTGTCACTCCATCCGTGATCTCAAGGGCATCGAGGGCTTTTTTGACATAGTTTGTTAAATGGGGGAGGTTTCGCTTTTCTTCTGCACTCAAAGAGTTTGTAATGGCCAATCGGCGCACTTTTTTATCGGCATGAATGTCTTTGAGTACTTTAAGAACGCTGTGTACGTAATGTTCTCCTTCCACTGAGACCACGTCTACAATGAATTCATTGTATTTTAGAATGTCAATTTCAGGTTGAACGAGTAAGGGAGTAACAGGTGTTGTGTCGAAGAGTTTTAGGAGAGCTTCTCTTCCTACAATGCGTTGAACATCGCGGCTATCGGAGCCCCCACTTGATGGCTTGACGATATACGCATCTGGCAACTCATAGAGTTTGGCGAGTTTCTTTTCGAGTTGCTCTTTGGAAGTGGCAAGGATTGAGGGGATGGTTGCGAGCTTATTTGCGGCAAGGGTTTGGTTGACTGCAAATTTATCTCGCAACATTTCAAATTGGACAAACGGTTTTGCGTTTAGCAAAATAATGTCCAGGAGAGCTTGTTGAGCGGGAAGGTATTTATCATCGAAGCAAAATACCCCTACAAATCGCAAACCCTCTTTCTTGGATAGCTTTTGCAGCGCTCGTAAAACTTCTGGCGAGTCGTAATCAGCCTTGATCACATGGTCCACCGTATTTAAGTAGTCTTTTTCAAGTGGGTTACTGGTTGTTTTTTTGATGAGGGCGACAACCTTGATTCCGCACTCTTGGGCTTGAGTCACAAGTGTTGTCACATCGGGTTCAAAATCGAGGAGGAGAATTGTTTTATTATTATCACTATTTTTCATACCATTATCATACCATACCTCAATTGTTGCAGGAGAAGATGTGGAAGTTTCTGAAGATAAAGAAATTCAAGTGATGCACTATGAGCGGCTCATGGACAGAGAGGGGGTGATCCATGCTGTTTTTTCCCGACATGGAGGGGTGAGCGAGGGGGAGTTTGCCTCGTTGAATTGCTCTTATTCGGTAGGAGATGACCCGAGGCGGGTGGCAGAAAATCGGATGCGGATGGCAAGTTACTTTGGGTGCCGGGAATTTGTCATTCCCCGCTTGGTGCATGGAGATGTGGTGGAAGTGGTGGAGAAAGGGGATTCAAAGCGGGTGATTGTGGCGGATGGGGTGATTACAGATGTTGAAGGGATTTGTCTTGGGGTGAGTTTTGCCGATTGTCAAACCGCCCTTTTTTATGATCCAATCAGACATGTTGTTGGATCGGTCCATGCGGGGTGGCGGGGGTTGGTGCAAAATATCTACGCGCGGACATTGGAGAGGATGTTTGAGGCATTTGGGTGTTTGGCTCAAGATGTGATTGTGGGAATTTCTCCCTCACTGGGTCCCGGTCAAAGTGAGTTTATTCACTACAAGAGGGAATTTTCAAGAGAGCATTGGGGGTATGTGGATCAAGAGAATCGTATCGATATGTGGAAGTTAGCAACCGATCAGTTGGTGGGTTGTGGGGTGATGCGGGAAAATATTGAGGTGGCGGGGGTTTGCACCTATTTAAATGGTAAAGATTATTTTTCCTATCGGCGGGATCGGGTGTGTGGAAGGAATATGAGTGCAATTATGCTTGCTTTTCCATCCTGATTTCAAGTATGATGATCACTTATGGAAATTAAAAATTTAACCATCAAAGGTCCGAAATTGATCGTCCCCGATGTGCACCACGATGCGCGGGGCTTTTTTATTGAGACTTATCAGGAAGAGCGATTTGTCCAGGCTGGAATCACTGAGCAGTTTGTTCAGGATAACCACTCTTACTCGCGGGCGGGCGTCATCCGCGGACTCCACTTTCAAAATAAGCCAGGCCAGAGCAAGTTGGTTCGAGTCTTGTCGGGTGAGATTCTCGATGTGATTGTCGATATTCGTCAAGATTCTGAAACATTTGGTCAGTGGGAAGGGGTCACTCTCTCAGATAAAAATCACGCAATGCTCTACATTCCGAAGGGGTTTGCCCATGGATTTTGTGTCTTGAGCGAGACGGCGCATGTGGTGTATAAGGTGAGCAGCTTCTACGATCAATCAGAAGAGATGAGCCTTTACTATGCCGATGAGGAGCTTGGGATTTGTTGGCCTATCAATGAGCCCACACTTTCGGAAAAAGATCAACGTGCACCGCGGCTTAAAGAGCTCTTTGGCAATCGGGAGTGTGCACAGCCAACAGGGTGAGATGAAAAAAGCTTGGATCATTGGCAAAAACTCAATGCTCGCAGAGAGCCTCTATTCCCAACTGAAAAAGGAGGGGATTGATTGGGTGGCTACTGGCCGGGAATTGGATCTATTTGACCACGAGGCGGTAGATCGGTTGATTCAGGCCCATCGCCCCGATCATATGATTAATTGCAGCGCTTATACGAATGTAGAGGGGGCCGAAACCGATCAAGCGGGGGCATTCTTTATCAATGAGACGTTGGTGGGGAGGCTTGGCGAGATTGCAAATCATAGAGAGTTAAAGATTACCCACTTTTCAACCGATTATGTTTTTGATGGAAAAAGGGATGTTCCCTACACCGAAGAGTGTCAGGCAGCTCCACTCAACGTGTATGGCAAAAGCAAGCTTGCGGGAGAGGTTTTGCTCAGAAAAAAGTGTCCGTGGGCGTGTGTGATTCGCACTTCTTGGCTTTATGGACTGACAAAAAATCCGTTTCCGCGCAAAATGGTGGAGTTGATGCAGACAACCGATAGGCTAATAGTGGTGTCTGATCAAATAGGAAGCCCCACGTTTACTCGAGATTTGGCAGAGTTTACCTGTTTACTCGATGGGACAAGTGGATTATTCCACGTGTCGGGTGGGGGGCACACTTCGTGGTATGAGTGGGCACAAATGATTTTTGAATGGGCACGTGATGAGGGATTGCAGTTGAAATGTCAGGAAATCCTCAGCGTGAAAACGGAGAAAAACAGTTGCCGAGCAACCCGTCCCCAATACAGTGTTTTAGACACAACAAAGGTGTCAAAAGTTGCAAATAAAGAACCTCGCTTTTGGAAGTTTGCGTTTATGGAGTATTTGAATGAGTCAAGTGTGCAACTGGCGTAATGCGACGATCCTACTCACCGGTGGTGCGGGATTTATGGGTTCCCATATGATCCGCCATCTCTTGGGACAAGATCGCTTTTTTGGAAAGGTGGTTAACCTCGATAAGCTCACCTATGCGGGCTTTTTAGAAAATACAGACGACTTTGCCGATGATCCCCGCTATGAATTTGTCGAAGGAGATGTGTGTGATCAAGCTCTTGTCAAGCAGCTCTTTTCCGAGCATCAATTCGATCTTGTCATTCACTTTGCCGCTGAGACTCACGTCACGCGGAGTATTGACGATCCATTTACCTTCTTGCAAACCAATATTATTGGAACAGGTGTTTTGCTCGAGGCGGT
Organism: Chlamydiia bacterium; assembly: GCA_022601545.1. Taxonomy (GTDB): domain Bacteria; phylum Chlamydiota; class Chlamydiia; order Chlamydiales; family JAJACM01; genus JAJACM01. The sequence goes on from JAJACM010000012.1 coordinate 4,807, forward strand.
GAAAAATCAAGGGGAGTGTCACTTCCATTTAATTTCAACTGATGAAGTGTATGGCGACTTGGAAGGAGAGGGTGTCTTTCACGAAGAGTCGCGTTACTTGCCCAGTTCACCCTACTCGGCCTCAAAGGCAGCAAGTGATCATTTGACCCTTGCTTATGCCCGCACCTATGGGGTATCGGTGACCATTTCGCATGCCAATAATAACTTTGGCCCCAACCAGCATGAAGAAAAGCTCATTCCGCTGATGATTGGCCGTTTGGAAAGGGGTGAGATTCTTCCCATTCATGGAAGTGGTGAGCAGGTGCGCGAATGGCTCTATGTCGATGATCACTCCCGAGCTATTTGCATGATATTAGATAAAGGGGAAAAGAGTGGTGTCTATAATATTGGGGGATATAACGCTTTATGCACCCTCGATGTGGTCAGCCGGCTCATTCATTTCTATGCCAAAGAGACCGGAAAAGATCCAGCCCCTTACTTTGAGAAGATCACCCACGTGGCCGATCGGCCTGGCGGGGACTTTAGATATGCGCTCAGCCCCAATAAAATGCGCGCTCTTGGGTGGGAGCCTCTTGTGAATTTTGAGGCAGGGTTGGAGATCACCACAAAATGGTATTTGAGTAAACATGTACAAAAACAAGAAGATCATTTGTGTCATACCCGCTAGACTTTCCTCCACACGGTTTAAGGAAAAAGTTCTAGCCCCAATCGATGGAAAGCCCCTTTTCTACTGGACTTACCAGGCGGCCAAAAAATGTCCCTGCTTTGATGAAATTCTCCTCGCCTGTGATGATGAGCGGGTCAAACAAGCCGCTGATCAGCTGAACGTCAAGAGTGTGATGACTCCTGTTGATTGTCCAAGTGGCACTGATCGGCTAATTGCTGTGAAAAAAGCGTGCAAAGCAGAGTATGACATTTGGCTCAACTGGCAGGCCGATGAGCCGCTCATCACCTTTTCGCTGATTGAAGACTTGCTCATCAATGTGCAGAGTGATGAGGTGGATCTATGGACGCTTAAGCAGCCAGGCCTCCATCCCGAAAAGAGTCGCTGTCAAAATATTGTCAAGGTGAAGACAGCTGGGTGTGGAAGGGCGATGGATTTTTCAAGAGAGCCCTTTTGTGATCTCGACACGCAAGAAAAACACATTGGAATCTATGCCTTTACTGCCAAGGGGCTCGACCAAATTGAGCGTCTTTCAGTGACTGATCGGGAAAAGAAAGAGCGGCTCGAGCAGCTCCGGTTTTTGGAGGCGGGGATGCATATTCAAGTCAATCCCACAGAGCATGAGACAATCGGCGTCGATACTTACGAAGAGTTTCTCGCCGTCCAAAAAAAGCTTAGCCCAAAAAAACCTAGCCCAGCTCCCCAGATAAAAACTTAGAAAAGAGCGCTTGCCCCTCGGCCGAACACATCCATTCTCGCTCGAGGTCATGCGGATAGCCGAAATGGCCGCCGGGAGCACGGATCAGGTGTTTATTTGCTTTAGCATTTGGACGGGTGGAGGCAAAAACCTGATAAATTTTTTCAGCTTCTCCCTTCATCAAGTTGTCAAGTTCCCCTTCGAGAATGAGGAGGCGTCCTTTGAGATCTTTGAGATGGGCAATGGTAGAGAAGGGGTAGTGGTAGTGACACATCCACTTCACAAACCCGTTGCCAAGGCCGCCAGGTAGGGGGCTTTTCGAAACATTGGTGATGCGCGCAAAGGTGCGGTCTAAAAAGAGGTTCAGCCCTGGACATTCAGCAGCAGCAAAGGCGGCGACTGCTCCCCCCATTGAAGAGCCAATCACTCCGAGTTGCTCAAATGGGACGCGGAGGCGTTCTTGTAAATAGCGGGCGACATAAACCCCATCCGTGCAGGCGGTTTCAGCAGTTGGAACTCCTTTGCTTAACCCCACCCCTCGATAGTTAAAGAGAATAACAGGTAGATCATATTGGAGGCAAAAGAGCGCCTGTAACAGGGCATTTTCATAAATCACATTGGCGCCAAGGCAGACAAAGAGCCCTTGAATTTGCGTGGAGATGGGCTGGGCCGGAGGGAGGCGGAAGAGCTCGAAAATATTTTTCCCTCTAAGGTTCACATCAAACCGCAGCTTTAAATCGTGATTGAGCGGATTGGATAAGATGCCGCTCATGATCGAGTGTTGGTAGGTCATTTTCTGTTTAAATGTGCGAGGGTGAATAAAGACTCCATCGATCGATCCTCCATCGGGGAGTTTGATATCAATGGTCTGTCCCCCCATCCCTTCGAGAAAAAGGCGCCCAAATTGGGCAGGCCGGTCGAGATCCATCATGTAGCGAGAAAGGCGATACCCCCCTCCAAATAAGAATCGATCAAAGGTGTGGTGGAAAAGTGAATAATTCCAGCCCCCCTGATGAGCCACGGTGGCAAGTCTTTCAGGTGAAATAGGTCTAAAAATATTTTGGAACATTCTTTCCTCCGGTGAGAGTGAGGCAATGGGTATAGCACACCCCGAGTTTAAATCCAAGCGCTTGACATTCAGCTTGTAAGCGAGTAGAATGTCAGTCCAAAGAAGTCTAAAAAAAAGTGTAGTCATGTCGACAGAGCAACTCCTCAAGGAGCGGACAGAATATAAATACGGATTCCACACCAAAGTGGCCTCCAATAAGTTTGCCAAGGGACTCACCGAAGAGACCGTGCGGGCCATCTCAGCCAAGAAGAAAGAGCCAAAGTTTGTGCTCGACTTTCGGCTCAAGGCCTACCACCATTGGAAGACTCTAAAAGAGCCCTCATGGGCCAAGCTTCATCACCCGCCCATTGATTTTCAAGATATCCACTACTACTCAGAACTCAAAGAAAAGCCCAAGCTCGATAGTCTCGATCAGGTCGATCCAGAGCTCCTCGACACCCTGCGCAAGTTAGGCATTCCACTAGAAGAACAGAAGCGATTGGCAAATGTTGCAGTCGATGTGGTCTTCGACTCAGTTTCCATCGGCACCTCCTTCCAAGAGACATTGAAAGAGGCAGGCGTTGTCCTTTGCCCCATTAGTGAAGCGGTGCATACCCATCCAGAAATTGTTGAGCAATATATGGGGTCGGTGGTTCCCTATACTGATAATTACTATGCTGCTCTCAACTCTGCGGTCTTTAGCGATGGTTCATTTGTCTACGTTCCCAAAGGGGTGAAGTGTCCAATTGAACTTTCGACCTATTTCCGCATCAATGAAAGGGAGACAGGGCAGTTTGAGCGGACACTGATTGTCGCAGAAGATGATGCGACAGTGAGCTACTTAGAGGGGTGTACAGCTCCTGCCTACGACACCAATCAACTCCATGCAGCGGTTGTTGAGCTGGTGGCCAAAGAGCGGTCTGAAATCAAATACTCTACTGTCCAAAACTGGTACTCGGGCGATCCCGAGACGGGGAAAGGGGGGATTTACAACTTTGTCACCAAGCGGGGGCGATGTGCGGGTGTGGAATCGAAAATTTGTTGGACCCAAGTGGAAGCGGGTGCGGCGATCACTTGGAAGTATCCCAGTTGCATTCTCGAAGGGGACCATTCAGTTGGAGAATTCTATTCGGTGGCGCTCACAAATGGGAAAATGCAGGCCGATACGGGCACCAAGATGATCCACATTGGAAAAAATACCCGATCGACAATTATCTCCAAGGGGATTTCCGCTGATGAGTCGAGCAATAGCTATCGCGGGCTTGTCCGGATGGGAAGTGGGAGCCGGGGAGCGCGCAATTACACCCAATGTGATTCGATGTTGGTGGGCGATTGTTGTTTTGCCAACACCTACCCCTATATTGAAGTACACAATGATACAGCGAGTGTGGAGCATGAAGCCTCCACCTCAAAACTCAACGAAGAGCAGCTCTTCTACCTCCAATCGCGGGGGATTGATCGGGAAGATGCGATTAACTTGATTGTCAATGGCTTCTGCAAAGAGGTGTTTGATGAGCTGCCACTTGAATTTGCCGAAGAGGCAAAAAAACTACTCACACTTAAGTTAGAAGGATCGGTTGGATAATGGGACTAGAAATTAACGCGCTTTTTGCAAGCACAGATGAGATATCTATCCTCAAGGGATTGCAGATTCAGGTCAACCCAGGTGAGGTGCACGCCATTATGGGGCCCAATGGAGCGGGGAAATCCACCTTTGCCAAAGTGGTTGCCGGGCATGAAGCATACGAAGTGGAAAAGGGGAGCGTCACCCTCGATGGGAAAGATCTACTCGAGCTCGATCCAGAAGAAAGAGTGCATGAGGGGCTCTTTGTCAGCTTCCAGTACCCAATTGAGATTCCCGGACTCACCAACCTCCAGTTTTTACATGCCGCCTACAACGCCAAACAAAAGGCGCTAGGCGAGGAGCAAATCACCCTTGAAGTGTTTGAAAAAGAAGTGATCGAGCCACTGCTCACGCTTCTCAAAATCGATGGGGGATTTCTCACTCGAGCAGTCAACGAAGGGTTTTCAGGGGGAGAGAAAAAACGGAATGAGATCTTGCAAATGGCGGTGCTCTCACCCAAATACGCCATTCTCGATGAGACCGATTCAGGCCTAGATATTGATGCGCTTAAAGCGGTGTCAGATGGGATCAATCACCTCATTGATCAAAATAAGGGACTCATCCTCATCACCCACTATCAGAGGCTACTCGACTATGTGAAGCCCGATTTTGTTCACATCATGATTGATGGAAAAATTGTCCGAACTGGGGGGTATGAACTCGCCCAAGAACTTGAAAAAGTAGGCTACGAAGCACAAGAAGTGATGGGGAATTCATGATAGCAACAACCGATTGCCTAGAACAACTCTTTGAAGTGGATCCAAGCACCACACTCTACCAAGTTAAAGAGACTACCAAACGGCTTATCGACACCCTAATCGAAGAGCAAGGGCTGCCCAACCGCAAGACCGAAAAATATCGGTACGCCGGGCTGAAGCGGATTTATAAACATCAGTGGAGCTTTCCCGATCCAATCATCTCCGTCACCAAAGAAGAGATTGCACAAGAGAGCGATACCCATACCATTGTCTTTATCGATGGGATCTTTTCCAAGGCGCTGAGCCAGATTGATGATCTCGAAGAGGGGATTGTCGTTGAGAAAATTGAAGATGCCATTGCCGAATTTGGTTTCTTTATCCAAGATCGGTTGATGAAAAAGTGCCAAGAAGAAGCAGACCTCTTTGAGAAAATGGCCCTTTTGAAAGCTCAAGAGGGATGCTTTATCTACATCCCCAAAGAGACCAATGTGAAAAAGCCCATTTGCATTCTTCACATGGTCACTCAAGAGGGGAAATACTCCACTCCCAACCTGGTTGGATTTGTCGGCAATTGGAGCAATGTCACCTTTGTGACTAAAACCCACCACACCCACGAAGGGGTTGCCTGGGTCAATGAGCTATTTGATATCACCGTGGAAAAGGGGGCGGCAGTCCGCTTTGAGCAAGACCACATCATTCCCCGCGACGTCTTTCACTTCCACCACTTCCACACCCGAGTCAAAGAAGAGGGGATCTTCGATCTATTCACAGTGAGTCGTGGTTCACACCAGCAAGTGCAAAACTATGGGCTCGATCTACTCGGTCCGAATGCGCGGGGGAGTGTGAAGGGGACTTCGATTTGCCAGCAGAAAGATAATGCCCATACCAATGTGAGGGTCCACCACTTTGAGCCAAGCTGCATCAGCGATCAACACTTTAAAGGGGCGCTTTTAGAAAATGCGAAGGCGAGCTTTTCAGGGCTGATCAAAGTGGAGAAAAAGGCGCAACAAACAGTGAGCTACCAGCTCAATAACTACCTCCTCCTCGATCAGGGGACAGCAGCCTTTTCTAAGCCCACCTTAGAGATTGGAGCAGATGATGTTAAAGCCTCTCATGGCGCCACCTTTGCCCGCCTGAGTGATGAAGAACTCTTCTATATTCGTACGCGCGGCTTATCTGAAAAAGAGGCTAGACTCTATCTCATCCGCGGGTTTTGTATGGAAATAATTGATCAACTCACCTATCCTCAGTTAAAAGCGCGTGCAATACAAGTTGTGCAAGAAATCACCAATCGAGTCCAATGATCAACTATCGTAGCTATTTTCCTTTCTTGGTTGAACATCCAGAAATTGTCTATCTGGACCATGCAGCCACTTCTCACAAACTGCAAAGTGTGATTGAAACCCTCACACACTTTTATACCCATCAAAACGCCACCATCCATCGCACCGCATACCCCCTTTCCCTCAATGCCACCAACGCCTACCACGCCACTCGAGTAGCCATCGCCAAACTCTTAAACGCTAAGTCCCCCGATGAGATCATTTTTACAAAAGGGACTACCGATTCAATCAATCTCGTCGCAAAAAGTTATGCGGCAAGTCATCTTGAGCCGGGAGACGAGATCCTGATCACAGAAGGTGAGCACCATTCCAATATGGTCCCCTGGCAACAAGTGGCTCGGGAAAAAGGGCTCACCCTTCGCATACTAAAGCTCGATGAAAACGGAGAGATCTCACTTGATCAGCTCAAAAAGCACCTCACTCCCAAACTCCGCTTAATTGCCATCGCCCACGTTTTCAATGCGACAGGAGTGATCAATCCCATTGAACAGATCCTCACCATGGCCCACGCAAATGGGACCAAAGTGCTCATCGATGGGGCCCAAGCCGTGAGCCATATCCAAATTGATGTACAAGCGCTCGATGTAGACTTCTATGCCTTTAGCGGCGCTAAAGTGTTTGGCCCAACAGGAGTTGGCGTTCTCTATGCAAAACAAGAACACTTAGAAACCATGCCCCCCATCGCCTTTGGCGGCGATATGGTTGAAACAGTCACTCTAGATGAGGCGCACTTCCAGCGCCCACCCCTGCGATTTGAAGCGGGTACCCCCAATATTGCCGATGTCATAGCCCTCCATCCCGCCATCACCTTCCTCCAGACACTCGATTATCAAGCTCTCCAAGCCCACCTCAAACATTTGCGCCAAATGCTCGTTGAGAAATTGCGCGCAAACTTTGAATCAGTCAAAATCTTTGGAGAGGGAGAAGAGATGGGACCCATTGTCACCTTTGTCATTCCCCCCTATCACCCCTACGATCTAGGAACCCTTCTTGGCACCAAGGGCATCTGTATCCGAACCGGCCACCTATGTGCTCAGCCCACCCTTCAACACTTCAAAGAAACAGCCTTCATGCGAGCATCCCTCGCACTCACTACTACACCAGAAGAGATCGATCAACTCATCACCGGTCTAAAAGAATCGATAGAAATGCTTTAGTGGCAACGAAGCCAATTGATCAGTCGGGAAATAAGAGAAGGGGAGGAATCCTCACTGCGAGGCGATTGTGGGCGAATGTGATGGGGGATCCTGTGAAAGGGATTGCCGTAGAACATGACGCCAACACTCGGTCCCTCTAGGAGAAATGGGAATGTTTGGATCTCATTACGGAGTGGTGGATGAGTTGGCTCTTGTACTCTCCGTGTTCGATTGCGAAGCGCTCCAGGTCTTACCTCAGTAGCACAAAGAGGACAAGTAGGCTTAATAGCTTCCCATTGTGCAATACACGTTTGATGAAATAGATGGCTGCAAGGGAGCGCCTTCCCTGCTAAGTCACCCTTACCATCTGGGTGAATTGGCTCAATGCAAACTGCACATATAGGAAGATTTGTATCAATGTTGGTTGTCATATCAACAAGTATTATATCAAATTACTGAAAAATAATACAAACAAATAAATGCCAAATATGATAATATTGTAAACAAAAAAACTTTTATTTCCCTGATGTCAGTTTCAACTACCCCACCACCCAACTTTTCACCCCAGCTCGAAGTAGTCGCCCTTTTACTCCAGGTCGAGGACAAGGCATTATACTTGCTGCGCGCTCATCAAAGTGATGAGCCGGATCATTGGACCATTCCCGCCGGAAAGCTTGAGTCTAATGAAACCCCAATAGAAGCCATCGTCCGTGAAACCCTTGAGGAAACCTCCATCCAACTCTCACCCAGTCATCTCACCACCCCCACCACCTTCTACATTCAGAAGCCCCATCTCCACTATCCCTTCCACATCTACCAAATTACCCTTTCCACCCCACCACAAGTCACCCTCAACCCCGAACACAAATCCTATCGCTGGCTTACGCCCACCCAAGCCAAACAGCTCCCCCTCATGTCCGGCGGCCTATAAATCCTCACCCTCCTTTTCCCAGACTAAATATCCCTCTCCATCATACGCCCCAAACAAAACAATCACAGCCTCCTGCACAATCGTTTTTAATCCTCCCTCTGTAAGGGGAAGGGGTACATCCCCACGCGTCACGACACAAAGTGCATGCCAAATAATATTTGTCCGATCAAAGCACTCCTTCCATTGCTGATCGGTAAATTGATTCCCCTGAAGAATGTAATAGACTTGAGAGTCATAGAGTGCACCAAACCGCTCATAGAGTTCATCCGGCTGCCCATCATCTTCATCTTCAAACGCATCAAACACACATGACAGCCCCCTTCGTTGGCGTATCCAATGCAACAACTTCTCCTCACAAGCCTTTCTAGTCCTGACCCCAATTCCACCCATCGTAAATTGATCCATCCGCTTGGTAGGGCTGCCAGGCAACATCGCCTTAAACTCTCCTTGCTGAAAAGGAAGTTGGGTGAGAATCCCATCGGACAGTGCATTTATTCCACGCAAATGGCTTGTCAAATAGTCCCAAGCGACATCACTTTCAATCTTCACACAATCATTTCTCATTTATGTCCCTAAGTTAATCAGGGTCAATCATCCTAAATGGGAGAGATGTTGTCAATTGGTCAGGCCCCACTTTGTGTAGACCGGCTCCCCTCATTCAGAGTGCAGGTCTACCCTCGGGTGAGGGGGGGCGCATCCTGCCTGGGGACAAGATGCGCCCTGTTGAAGGGTCGAGGGGCGTTGAGGGGGTCTTTCTTATGATGAGTCAATGAGGGTTATTATATTAATTTGTGTGTGCTATTGTGTGTTAGTTAATATTAATAAAATAATAATAAATAGGAGCCCGCATCGCTCTAGTTAATAGGAATATTACACGACTTGGTGGGCTCACCCTTGAGCCAGCTCCCGGAACTGATTAGGTGATCTTAGGGAAGGGAGTTGGTTCTTTTACTATAAGATGGATTGGATTAACGGCTTTTGGTTTATCGAGCGATTAAAGACGATTGGGGCTCTTTCTCATACAACAAGCTATGCGCTTATCGCTTTTATTGTCGGTCTTATGGTGGGCTATTGGGTGCCGGCCATATTGTTTTTACGAAAGGATGAGGAAGAATAGGTGAGATATTTCGATATGCTAAGAGCTCATCAGGAGATGACAAACCGTCTTGCCGATACGCAATATCAAGCTGCTACAACCGATGCTGTTCAGTGGGCCTTTCTCATTCTAGGGGCAGTTGTGATGTTTGTGGCGGGATATGTTTGGGGGAAGGGAATCATAAACGAGATGGATAATAAGGAGTAATTTGTGTCTGTAGAACTATTAGCTCAAGTGTATCAGTCAACTACACCTGAATATGTAAGTGGGGCTGGGTGGTTTCTTCTTGTTGGGGGATATGTGGTCTTTGCTTTGGTTGGGTTTGGCATTGGCTCTCGAAGAGGCAAAATGTCCTATAAACTGAAAAGAGAGAAAAAGGGAAATCATCACTATGTTGAGATTCTCTTAAAGGAACGGGTTTGCAAAGGGAAGCAATGTAAGATGAAAGTGAATGATCGGGTCCGCGTAAAGGCAAAAAGGAAACTAGACGTTAAGAAGATAGTTAAGTTTCTTGAGGAGGAATGATGGAGCGATCGGTCTTAGATTTTGGGGATATGATGGCCAATCTTGGCACAGGTCCCTTTCCAGCTGTTGAGCAGGCAAGTAGTTGGCTAGGTTGGCTTTTTGTTGGAAGTTTGGCCCTTTATCTCTTCTATGTTTCTACATATGCATTGGAGCGCTAGATGGGGTATCTAAAAGAATTGCTCAGCATCAAGTGGGCCCTTTACAGCGTTCTTTTCCTGGTTGGATTTGGGGTGGGGTTTGCTCTTTCCTACTTTCAGGTGCATGAGTCTAAGTCTAAGGAGTAAATGATGGAGTTATTGGGACATCCTTCGCCATTTCATTACGGGGCGTTTTATATTTTCCTAATGGTGGCGTTTATCGTTGGCTACCTTTGGGGATATATCATCTGCAAGAAAACCTCCTGCAACAGACAGTAGGGGTTAGAAGTCGAGTTGGACGCGGATCGAAAGGCCTTGGAGTGAGAGGTCCCCTTTGGAGCCGTTTTCATAGACTGAATTGAAGCGATTTTGCCCCCACCAGTATTGAAGTTGCCAGTAGATTTGGCCACTGGCACGGAAGGCATCATTGAGGAAGTATCGGTAGTAGCGGAGGCCGAGCTGAAGGTCAGTAGTGGGGGCGATCATCCGCATCTGGTCACCAAAAGAGTAGTTGAAAGTAAAGGCTTCTTGGGTATTGGCTACTCGGATAGTATTGACTGAGGAGAGCTGAAAGTTGGACCAGAGACCAGCCAGGGAGAGTTGGCCGTAGAGACTGAGGGTTTCCCAAATTCTAAAGTCAATTTCAGAGCCTGCGCGGGGACCAAAGCCGATATATTTGATCTCCATGTCGACCACATTTTCAATTTCAATCTGATTGACGTTATAAAAGTAGGTGACATCGAGGTATTGATCTTGCCATGAGGCTTGGAGGCCGTAGAAAGTGCGGATAGAGAGCCAGTCGCTGTTCTTATAGTAGCGCCCAAGGTCAGCATTGATATTATTGAAGTGAAGTTGCCATTGGCTAGCCCCATCGTTGGCCTTTAATCCCCAGGGGAGAGTAATTTCACCGGGGAAGAAGATTACAAGCTCATTGGTGATGTTGTCATTGGCAAACTCACTTACCCGATTGCTATTGATAAAACGGGTGTAGTCAGCATTAAATGACCATTGATCGTGAATGAAGAATACATCAACCCCCACCTTGAATCCCGGCGTGATCGTCTTCATTTTTGGATAGTAGTAGACTCCATTGGGTCTTTGAGTATTGCTCACAGTCGGAACACCACTTGCAGCAACTGCAAGGCCGCTTTCTTCAGCAGACCAGAGGATGACATCCAAGTTAAGACCCACATCAATCCCCTCAGCAGCCCCCTTCATTGCCGGTCGATTCATCGGGCAGGTACAAGGCATCACATCATCACTTGTCACATGGATATAGTCTGAATCGGGGCGAGGGGGTGTAGCATTCCACTGGGTCAGGCCAGGCTCATTACAGGGTGGACAGACGGGCTTTTTGCAAGACTTTTTCTTCTTATGTCCAGGCCCTTTTTTATTGCAGCCACAATCGTCCTTCTTGGCCTTTGCATTTTGATCGGGATAGGGGCTCATCGGGATCGTCGTATCCCCTCTCTTTCCCTGATACTTTTCATCAAAAGGAGTACATCCCTTCTTCTCTCCCTCTTCTTTTTCCTTCTTACACTTTGCTTGCCTGTCAGCTTCAGCCTGTTCTTGCTCTTTTTGCTCTTGTATGAGTCGTTGGTTATCGGGCGGGTGGGGGTAATTGGGGCGATTCTCGAAGAGATTCTCATTGAACTTTTGATCAGGCAGGGGATTGGTCTCTTTTGTTGGGGGAGTGGGGTTGACTGGATCAGGCTCAGCAAAGAGCGCTTGGCTAAGGCAAAGAAATATCGAGATAAAAAGGAGACGGAAAATCGAGCTCATGCGGATCCAATTCCTACAAGTTACTGATCTCCAGTATATGGATTTTAAAATATTTTAGGAAGTGATTAAAAGTCGCATCGCACTTTCAGTGTAAACCCCTGGAAAGAGAGGTCTCCCTGAACGCCATTGTTATAGATGGTATTGAAGTTGTTTTGTGACCACCACTCTTGCAGTTCCCACCCTCCCTGCACTAGAAAGTGATAGTCCCGATTAGTCGACCATGTATCATATCTGAGCCCCAGAGCAATGCTCATCACAGGACTCACATTGTAAAACTCGCTATCGGTCAATCCATTCCAAGTAAACTCATCATTCGAGTTAGCTGCTCGCGTTTGATTCTTATATTCATTGTGAAACCGCGACCAGAGAGCAGAAAGAGAAAAGTTGCCATAGGCACTATAAACATTGGTCCAATAGAAAGTGCCTTGCAAACCAAACTGAGGCCCTACCCCCCAAAAGTTTTGCCACATCTTGATATTTGACTCAATCGTGCTATTGGTGTGCAGATATTGAACCTTAAGCTTTTGCAACTGCCAAGCTCCTTTCAATCCCAGATGTGGGCGCATGGATAAATAGGGGCTATTCCAATACTTGCGGCCCACCCCAACATCTACCGTATTAGAAGTGATAAACCACCGACCCTCAACAGAATCGACAAAAGTCATATAGCTAGTTTGTGGTTCGGGATTAAACAAAGCCACCATCTCATTACTTTCGACCGTATGCCGCCGCTGATTGGACTGAAACCACATGTACTGGCCAAACACATCCCAACCATCGTGGCAGCTCACCCATCCGGCATCCACTTTAAACCCAGGCTTAATCTTCACCTTGGGATACAACACCTTGCCGCTAGTAATTGATGGTGTAGCCCGACTCGTTGGCACCCCAGTAGTTGCCATACCAATCCCTCCTTCATCCGCCACAAATAGCAACAAGTCGCCGCTCAAATAGTAGCCCGGCCCTCGCTCAGCGCTCAGTGAGCTATGGTCCTTTGGGTTAAAGCATTCGCAGTTTACTTCATCTGCATATAGATAAGAGCAAAGAGTAAGTAGGCAGAGAAATTTCCACATCCAACAATTCATAAGTCTCCCCTAAATCTATCCCGAATAAAAGGCAAGTGTAACGTTATACATAAGGATGTGGAAATTGATATTAAGGGGGATCGTCTTTTTACCGGAGCTGCGCGATCTCGCCTTTGATGTATTTCTTTATACTATCTGCAGGCGAGATCGCTTCGCGCCGGCAAAAACTACGACCCCTCCCAGGCGCAGCCTTTTGGCGCATTTGCACCCGGACAAGGCCGGGCCCAACTGCATCCAAAATGCAGGCCCCTGCGACAAGCCACAATACTGCCGCTAGCCAATTTTGCAGAAGGTTCGAATGGGGATGCCGCAACCCTCGCACATGCTACGCATGCTGACTCGGGTCCTGGCATCAGTCTGGGTGTTGGGAAAATCTCCATCCCGCACCCAAATCTTTGAGGATTGCGGCTTTGCTTGATTTGGTGTGAATTGTGAAATGGTGTGTTGGGAACGGGAAGCGTGGAGAGGAGTGGCGGGGTGAGCAGAAGCGGGGTGGGGATATTGTGTGGAGGTATTCCTGGGAATTGGATTCTGGATGCAGTTGGCCGCGAGGCTTGCTCGTGGTCAAATGCGCCAGAAGGCATTTCCAGGAAGGGGTCGGAGTTTTTTCTCCGGGCTAAATATCTCTCCCGAAGATCTGTATATACCCAAGTGAGGTCAAGAATCGGTTTTTGACTTCGCCAATCACTCCTAGCTTTGAAGCCGCTTTTCATTGCTCAACTTTCTCAAGTTGAGCGGCTTTAAGCGCCGCTATCGCTGCTTCAAATCTAGGGTGCTGGCTGTGTCAAATTCCCGATTCTTGACCCCCCTTGGGTATCGAATACGTCGAGGGTGAGAAATTTAGCCCGGAGGAAAAAGCCGATCCCTCAACTCCAACATTCTCTTCTCTATCTTAGAAATCCAAGCGGACTTTGAGGGAGAGCCCTTCTAGGGTGAGGTTGCCATTGGGGGTCGGAACCGTGAGCGTGTCAAAGTTGTTCTGGCCCCACCACTCCTGAAACTCCCAGCCAGCTTGGATGAGGATGTGATACTTCCGATCGGAAAACCAGGTTTCTAAGCGGCCGCCTATGGTGAGCTCAAAGACAGGCTGCACATTGTAGAAGGAGGACTTATTGTATGAGGTGAGGGTGTAGGGGGTACCTGTAGCAATGTTGCGGGTGCGAATTTTGTTAGTATTGGCAAAGTGAGAGTAGAGGGCTGAGAAGGCAAAATTACAGTAGATGCCAATGTCATCGACGATGAGGAATTCAAATTCGTCTGCTGCGCGGAGGCCGATGCCCCAATATTTTTGGCGGAGGCGAAGATGATCTTCGAAGACGGTGTTCTTTTCTTGGTAGGTGATGGAGAGTTTTTGCGTTTGCCAAGAGCCTTTAAATCCTATATTTGGGCGCATGGTGAGGTAACCACTGTTCCAAAAGGCGCGGGCGAGGTTGAGGTCAATATTATTAAGGGTGAGATCCCAAGCTCCATTCACTTGTGAGATGTAGGTAAGCCGCTCTTCGGGAACAGGGGGGAAGAGGGCGATGGTTTCGGCATTGGTGATGGTGAGAAAGTTGGTCCCCTGATCGGCAATGAAGTAGGTGTATTCCGCGAGCATGTCAAAGTTATCATGGGGAAAGACAATCCCTGTACCCACCTTAAATCCATAAGCAACACGCGATTGGGGATAGAAGATTTTGGGGTATTCAGTGGGCTGGGTAGTCGATGGGGTCTCGGGGACACCTCCTATTGAAAGGCCAAGGCCACCTTCTTTGGGCATCCAAAATAGGGCATCGAGGCTGACAAAGTAGACATAGTCTCCATCTGGACTCATCGGAGGAGCGCCACAACTTCCCTCACATCTATAGGGGCCGGCCATTTGGTTGCCTGTCCTGCGAACAGAACCCTGCCGCTTGCAATATTTACTTTCAGGGGTCGTGCTCCTTCCTGCTCCTCTTTCAATTGTGACCACTTTCACTCCATCGATTTCTTGTACAGTTTCAATGGTCCCATCGGGTTTATGAATCACCTCTATTTTGGGAGGTGGGGATTGATGTGGAGTGGGTGGAGGGACTGTGGGTGTGGGCTCTTTGTCATCCCCTTTTTCCATGCGGAGGGTGCGCGCACCCTTCCCCTCTTCGGCAGCTTCTTTTTGCGGGGCTTGCTTTTTCTTTTGCGAGCGGATGAGTTTCGCTTGCTTATCGGCTTCTGCTCTTTGCTCTTTGATGCTCTTTTTGTAGGGAGTGGCTCGAGGGGGAGGAGGGGGTTCTTCGAGTTGTTTTGGGTGATCGGCAGGTGGAGGTGGAGTTTCTTTAGAGAGATCAACCCCTTCTCTTTCTTTAGAGAGGTCGACTGGTTCGTTACTTGCTATATAAGGGGGGAGAGAGGCTTGTGCGGTCTTTTCAATACCGAGGAGGGGGGCTGAAAAGACTGTGGCTATCAAAAGGGGGGATAGCCCGCACAAAAACCTCTTGTTCATTTTGACTCTACTCATCTGGCTCAATTGATGAGCTAGATCGTACGCGAGACTGATTTAGAAATCAAGTCTCGCTTTGATGGTTAAACCTTGGAGAGTAAGATCTCCACGCGCTCCATCAACATATACATTGTTAATGTTGTTCATTGACCACCACTCCTGGAGTTCCCAACCCGCTTGGAGCATAAAGTGGTACATGTCTCTAAATACTGGCGCTTCAAAACGGAGACCTAAGCCAAGTTCGAGCACCGGAACAACAACGTGAAACTTGCTGCTCGTATTTGCATTGTAGAGGTAGTTACTGTTTGAGCTAAGGAGTCGTGTTCTTAGCTTCTCACGTACATTGAACTTAGACCATAGAGCAGACATTGCAAAGTCGCCATATAGGCTGAAGCATGGGAAGAAGAAGTAAGCAGATTCAACTCCACTTCTCAAACCAACACCCCAGTATTTTTGGTTGACCAACACATCATTTTCGTCTAGGACAGAGATCAACTTATAGAATAGGTGGTACTGTTGGGACTGCCATGAGGCTTTCAATCCAACATGTGGTCTTAGAGACAAGCACTTTGAGTTCCATGAGGCACGTCCGAGAGTCGCATCAAGGACGTTGAAACGGCTATCCCAACTCCCTTCAGCATAGTCGATATTTTCATACCAGCTAAGCTGCGGATCACTGTTAAATAGTGAAATCATTTCTGAGCGCTCGACATATTTACGGCTATTGTTTACTCGGAGCCATGTGTACTCGAGATTGGCATCCCAAAAGTCATGTTCAAATACATATCCCGCCTGAATCTTAAATCCAGGTTTTGGAGCCATCTTTGGGTCGACGATTGGCCCTTTGGTTAAACTTCCGGCTGCACGGGTAGGGGGGAGGATGCTAGTGAAGGCTAGCCCTGATTCATTGGCTACCCACCAGATAAAATCAACTCCAATATAAAAATCATCCCCATCTAATACATTGGGGGCTGGACAGCATAATTCCTTTTCACATTCGCAGTACTCTTCTGGGCATGCAGGTGGTTCAACAGGACAACCTTTCGAGTTGACGAGTGAAGGTGACAGCGATAGTGCTGCTGCTAGTAGTAAAAGTTGTTTTCTTAAAATTGTGATCATATTGACTGCGCCTTGTTAGAATTTCTCTCCATCTTATCTATTTGGAAAGGTTTAATATTCTCGAAGCAAAAAAAGCCCGGGTCGTAGGACCCAGGCTTTATCTTCATCGACTCAGCTTCGATTAGAAGTCGAACCGAGCTTTGATTGTTAGACCTTGCAGGGTCATGTCACCTCTTACACCGTCAGCATAGACGTTGTTGAAGTTGTTTTGTGACCACCACTCTTGGAGTTCCCAACCTGCTTGAAGCATGAAGTGGAACTCTTCGTTGCTGATCCATGTATCCCAACGGAGTCCAAGAGCCATTTCCAAAACTGGAGTTACGATATGGTAGCTTCCTGAGTTGTAAGCATTCCATGTGTAGCTGTCGTTTGAGTTAAGAGCTCTAGTTTGGATTTTGTTTCTATTCTTAAACTGTGACCACAGTGCAGACATTGCAAAGTCACCAAAGAGGCTAAACTCTTTGTTGAAGTAGAAAGCACTCTGAAGACCTGATCTAAGACCAACACCCCAGTAGTTTTGTTTCATACGTACTTTGTCTTCTACTGCGTTTGCAGTTTGAGTATAGTCAATGTCAAAGTTTTGACGCTGCCATGATCCTTTCAAACCAATATGTGGGCGCATTGAAAGGTACTCACTGTTCCAGTAGTTGCGTCCCATTGTAAGGTCGATGTTGTTGAATCGTAGATTCCACTTACCAGAAGTTGAATCAACAAATGTCATCCAGCTTGTTTGTGGCTCTGGGTTAATTAGAGCAACTGCATCGCTGTTTGTTGTACTTCTCTTACTGTATGTAGAGTTGAACCATGTGTACTCTGCAAAGATATCCCAGCAGTCATGGTCTAGTACAACACCGAGATCAACTTTGAATCCTGGCTTGACTTTTGAAGTTGGGTAAAAGACTTTACCTTTATTTAGTGTAGCAGCAGCACGTGTAGTTGGTACACCAGTTGTCTGCATTCCCAAACCTGATTGGTTGGCAATCCATAGAATAAAGTCAGCACTAATGAAAACATCCGCTCCGCCATTCACTCTTGGTGCGGCACAGCAATTGCCTTCTTTCATGCAATAGTCTTCCATTTTTTGATTATCGTCGCAATCGTGTGATGCTGCACCCACAGTAGTCATGCATGCACAGACAACTGCAAATGTCGATAATAGTTTCTTTAGGTTTGTTTCCATCCCTGTTTCTCCATATTTGTATTGTTTGTGAAGCACTTTTACACTAACTTGCTATCAATTCTTGTGTAAGCCTGTACCTAAAGTGAGTTGGTAATGTTACCCGTTCAGTGAGGAGTAACCCCCCGCCTTACGACTTCTGCTATTACCAACGCAGTTTCAAGTAGTCTGTCCCAGCTCACTCAAACTTTTCGCGTTGCCTGAATGATTTGGTAGGCATATGCACTAACTTCCGTAATTCTATTTCTTGTTGAGTATATTTTGCAATTCTTTATTGTAGAAACTATTTTGCAAAATCGATCAAAACACTTCGCAAGCCTTGACAGTCATATCTTCACATCATTTTTTACACGTGCAATTTTTTTTCGCTAACCTGTTGAATACAATTCGTTTTTGCTCATCTTTTTGCGAAAAAGAGTGCAAATTTTCAACCGAGTTATCTCGATAGAGTTTGAAGATGACTCTTGAGTGACTCAACCCAGTCAAGGGAGACACCACTCATCTGTTGTAAGACAAAAAACCATGCTACAAAGAGCAAAGTCAATCCCAATAAGGACTTCAAGGACATTCCGAGAAAGGCAATCTGCACTTGTGGGGCAAGGCGATTGGCTATCCCCAAGAAAAACTCTGCCATTAAGATAGCAAGAATAGAAGGGGCTGCTAATTGAATCCCCAATGCAAACACCCGATGGGGAATATCGAGAGCATAGGTCCAGAATGGATGAGAGAGTCGAAAGTTTGCTGGATTTATTGCTCCATCGAGGGGAAAGTATTGAAATGATTCACTCACCCCATTGAAGAAGTAGTAGGCTCCATCGAGTTGAAAGAATAGAACGATCAATACATAGTTCATCAACACCCCAATGGGGGATGTTTGGGTTTGCGTCGATGGGTCTTGTTGCATCATCATGGAAGATCCACGCATGAAGTCGATGATAATACCTGAGGTTTGCACAATCAAAAAGGGAAGAGAGACAATAAAGCCAATCACAAATCCGATGAGGATTTCTTTGAGTGCTAAAAACACAAAGTAGCCGTTATAGGCAATGGGTCCCTTTGAATAGGTGAGTGCCGTTGGTAAGAGGACAAGTGAAAGGGCAAAGACTAGGGCCGCTCGCGCAGAAGCTGGGGCAATCTTTGCTCCTAAAAATGGGGCGAGGGCGGCAATTGGTGCGAGGCGCAAAAAGATGAGTAAAAACGAGGTGAGGACATTGATCGGAGTATACCCCGGGAGGTTGAGAAGGAGGTTGAGAAATTCTGAATCCACGCGCGCACTCCTCTGACGTTTCTACTTCACAATGTCCATCTGTAGAAATTGACAAAGATGTTTGATGCAAATTGGGTAATCTGTGCGGATAGAAATCCTCCCATAAACATGATGGTCAAGATCACCGCAATTAGCTTTACTGTGAACGAGAGGGTTTGCTCTTGAATTTGGGTGGCTGCCTGAAAGATGGCAACCATCAGCCCGAGGGTCATACTGATGAGGATGGGAGGAGCCGATAGAATGAGAATCAGGAGAAGGGCGCGATAGGCGAGTTGGTAAATTTCTGTTCCAAACATGGTATATCTCCTCTATTCTCACTTAAATGTGAGGACCACTCCTTCGACAATTAATGTCCATCCATCCACCATCACAAGTAGCAGTAGTTTGAGTGGGAGCGCAATCGTAAGGGGGGACAACATCATCATTCCCATTGCAAGCAAGATGTTGGATGTGACTAGATCAATGATAAAGAAGGGTAAGTAAATCAAGACACCAATTTCAAACGCACCTCTCACTTGTGAAGTGATAAAGGAGGGGATCACCACTAGAAAGTCTGTAGGGGAAAGTTGCGACTGATATTCAGCAGGAAACTTGCTATAGGCGAGTTTGTAAAAGTATTTGATGTTTGTTTGAGTGGTATTGCGGATAAGAAATTCTTTCAGAGGTTGTTTGCCCAAGTTGATGACATTGGCAATAAATTCTGCAGATTGGGTGGAAAAGAGTTCAGTCGTCTTTTGCGATTCTTTGGCGATGTAATCTTTTGTCTGGTCATAGACGGCCACACCCACTGGGAACATGACATAGATGGCCATGAGTAGGGCAATTCCATTAATCACTTGGTTGGGTGGGGCGTTTTGCACACCAATTGCTTGTCTTAATAGGGAGAGGACAATCACCATCTTGAGAAAAGAGGTGAGGAGCATGATGGCAAAGGGGAGGAGGGCAAGTCCAGCGAGTACCGCCATTTTGGTGGTGAGCTCGGGCTGGTTGAGCTGAGGCTGAGCTGCAGGGGCTGCAAAAGCGGGTTGCCAACAAGAACAGAGGGCAAAAAGAACAAATAGGAGTCTGACAAGGCCTCTTTTTGTCATGTGTTAATCTACTCTCCCTGTCTCATATGTGTGTTAAATGCAGTTTCAAGTGAGGTGAATAGGTGTTCAAGACGGGCATTGAGAATCCCTTTTTCAGTCTCAATCACGCAATCACCTGGCTCAAGATCTTTTCCCTCTTCAATGGTGAGCGTTTCCATATGTTCAAGGACGTTGCGAATCTCATCCCGATGGGCCTCGATGGCTTCAATATCTTGTTTGGAAACAATAATCTTGATCGATCGACATTGGCTCACTGAGCGAATGGCATGGAGGACGATATCGACTATTGTTTCGCTATGGAGGCGGATTTGCTCGCCCACCACTTTCTTTGTCGATTTGAGTACAAGAGGAAGGACGGCCGCTTGCATATCGTGCTGCATTTGGCGCAATTTCGATTCGAGTAGGGCAATATGATCGCTGAGTCGATTGAGCCCTTCTTGAAATCCTTTTTCATACGCCTCTTGTTTGATTTTTTTAGCCTCTTCATGGGCGGCGGCAATGAGCTTGTCACTGTCGATTTTTGCTTCATCGACAATCTCTTTTGCCGAACAAAGGGTGCTAAACTCGGATGCGGGGATGATTTTCTTTTCACCTGTATGCACTGAGCGTTTGTGAAGGAGGGAGAAGAGTTTCATGGAGTCACCTCGTGATTGTGGGCGTCAAAAAATGCAAGCGCGCTTTCAATCTGCCCATCAAGTGTATCATGCGCCTTCTTTGATTGTAAGTCTTGAATAAAATGGTGCCACTTTTTCGCCATCTCTTTTGGAAAGAGGTGATAGAGATACCAAACAAAACTCTCCGTGCATGGGAAGACCCCTTTTGCTAAGCGGTTGATCCCCCGAATGAGCAATGTCTTTCGCAAGGGAGCCTCTTCCAAATTCCAGTTGTTGAGCCCCATGTCACAAAAATGTAATACCCTCGTATCTTTCCGCACCTTTTGGAGAAACTGTTTTTCCATCTGAGTAAGGCTCTCTTCAAGCGCTTTGAGGGTGGCGCTTTTAATCACCTTCTTAATCTCAGAGGAGAGATCAAACATCGAGAGGAGGTAACAGATCGCCTCGATTTGAGAATATGAGTATTTGAGAAGGGAGTTGAACCGGTGGTGGCTGATCATTTCCACCGGGAGGGGATAGGGCCCATTGGCAGTCAGTTGTTGCATGAGCACCCCTCGTAAATATTGAGAGAAGAGAGGAGACCCCTTTTTTTCTGGGAGTGGGAGGTTGAGCTCAGCACAAATCGCTTCTTGCTGCTCGGATGAGAGAGGGAGGATGAGGGTGTGGACATCAGCGAGGGCAAGCGGCTCGAGAAAGGGGATCAAGTGAGAGGAGTGAATGCGAGAAAGCCAGTCGTACCCTTCCGTTTCCTTGGCAATTTGGGGATCGATGCGAGGTGTAAGGGCACGCACCCCATCAATCATTGAAGGGGACATGTGGCGGGCAATCTCTTGTTGAACAAGTGGATCACACCCTTGCATCTGTGTGGCGATGCCAACGAGCCGGTTTTCACTCCATCGATTTTCTTTCATTGATCCCTATTTACCTATACGGGTTCTTCTGGGAAGGTTTCTTCTTGCTTGGGTTTTGATCCGGGAATAATGGGCTTAGGATCAAACAACTGGTTAAATCCACCCTCTTGGGTGATGATTGGATAAACCTTCCAAATAATCCAACCGAGACAAACCGCGAGAATAATCGCTATTGCTGTGATGAGGAAGAAGATGAAGCGGAACTTGCCCACCGACTCCCGGTTCATCACCATCGACCACACCTTGACAAATTCCTTACTCCGCGGCGAAATTGATTCAGCCATCGGATCGACACTCACATCAGTAAAGCGGGAGCGGTCTGAAACCACAGTCACATCGTCAATCGATAGCCCTGTAATTGATCCCGAAACCAGTCGCTTAATCTTTGTCTCCAAATAGCTGTTCGGATCGTCATACACCCCTTGATGCTTAACATAAACAGCCGCTGTAATCTTTTGTTCCGATGGGCTCGCACCAAGTGCAGCCGTTGCTTCATCGGGAGGGAAGGAAATTTGCACCGCCGCATCAATCACCCCATCAATCATCCGAATCATATTGCCCAGCTGTTGCGCTAAGCCCGCCTGATACCGAATCGTCTCCTCTTTGTCCGAGGACATCAGCCCCGATTTGGCAAAAATCTGCAACAAACTCTGATCTTGCTGTTGTGGCAATCCATTCTGATTCAAAACGGCCATCGCCTTGACCGCCTGACCAGAGGAAACATAGATGTTGAACTTGGGCATTGTATCCCCACCAGCCGCCGCACTGACAGCCATCGCCTCTTTGCGCGCCGTCATCCCTTTACTCTCAAGAAAAACAATAATCACATTGGCTTCCCTTTCAGATAGACCACTGAGAATTTGTGATGAGCTTTCACAACTTGTTAACGCAATTACAGAAGTGATCACACTCAGTAAAAGAAAAGTCTTATGCATAAACCGTTTCAAAGGAAACCTCCAATAATCTTGTCCATCAATGGTAATCTATTTAAGAACAAAATGCTATAGAATATACTCAAGTAATCGCAAAAATCGGGAATGCGACAAAGTTAGGAGTGTGCACTGAGGCGCGAAACCGATCTTATGTTACTTGAGGATAATCCTCTCTCAACCTCTATTTCGCGCAAAACAAGATAAAAAGCTACCAAAAAGTGGCGATGCGTCCTTGGCCTAAGTGGCGAGTGTGGAAATCAAAGACGCCTAAGATTGATGCGCGGTAGCAGGCAAGGCGATGCATACGTTTGGGGGTTTGTTTTGTGACAAAAGAAATCACTTTCTTTAGTGTGAAAGTTGTGATGAGTTTTGTCGTTTGATGGATAAGATTGGCGCGGAGGGCGATCTTTTTGAGGAGGGTGGTGTTTTTTTTGATGTAGAGGAGGCGGTTGCGCCAGAAGAAGTAGGATTTGAGGGGGTGGGACTTTCCGAAGGCGGCGCTTTTTTTGTGGAGGTATTGGGCTTTGGGTTCGATGGTGAGGGTGTAGTCGAGTCGTTTGGCGCGGCAGCATAGGTCGGCTTCTTCGAAGAAGAGGAAGAAGCGGGGGTCGAAGAAGCCCACATCTTCGAAGAATTGGCGGTGGACAAAGAACATGGAGCCGGCAATGTAGTCGAGGGGTGTGAGGTCAACTTGCGAGAGGGGGGCGTGGGCGGAGATGAGGTCAAAGCGCGCTTTCCAGGGGTTCCAGATGCCGCCGAGGTGATCGATGGTGTCGGGATGGTCCATGAGAAGGGGGATGCCGCCGACTACTTGCTTTTTGTTGTACTTGGCTTTTTGGTAGAGGGTGTGGAGGAGTGAGGGGGGAATCTTGGTGTCGTTGTTGAGGACCATGATATATTGGGCCCCTTTGGCAAGGGAGTGTTTGATGCCAATATTATTGCCTTCTGCATATCCATAGTTTTCTTGGCATCGAATGAGGTCGATTTTATCTGAAAGGGCAGCGACAGTTTCGATGGAGCGATCGCGCGAGCCGTTGTCGACAAGGGTGATGGCAAAGTTGGAAAAGTCACTTTGAAGAACCGATTCGACACAAATGCGTGTATCCTCAGTTCCGTTATAATTGACGATGATAATGTGAATGGGTCCCATAGAGGGAAATCATAAGCTCTTTTCTGGCTTTGTGGCAACTAAATATCGCACGGGTGGAAAGACATTGCGCTGATTTTTGCTAATCACCACTTGGCTCCAGCCCATTTCATGGAGTGTTTCGTAAAATTCTTTGATGTGGGCAAAGTCGCACAAGACAAGTCTGCCGCCACTCTTTAGGACGCGGCCCAATTCTTGAAGGGTGCGCGTTCGGTCTTTTTTCTCGACCACTTTGTGCATGGTAAAGGTGGAGACAACAGCATCGAGAGAGTCTTCTTCGATATCGAGGATCTCTTGGGTATGACTACCAGGTGAAAGGAGGGGGCTGCGGGTGAGCACCTCTTGTGCTTGAATCACATCATTCATAAAGGCGGGGCGGGTGGCAAAATTCAAGACTTTCTCATTTCCCGTTAGAGCCATTAAGTTGACTAACCTGGACCGATTGGTATACCGTCCCTTAAAATGCCCGTAGAGCATGTATAGAACAAAAAAGAGTCCAACTACGCCCGTAAATGCCCCATAATAAAGGAGATAGAGGGCAAATTGGGGGTCTGTATTCCCTATCCAGCCGGGGAGGAACCACCCGACGATGGGGAAGGCGATCATGTAGATGATAAAGAATCCCAGCAGGGCTGGTGTGTCGAAGCCATAGCGTTGTTTTTCCATAGCTTAGTATTATACCACATCTCGGATCTCTTGCAAAGGAAAGGATTTGGCGTAGTTTCCCTATCCCTTTGAGAGCAAAGGGGATAGGGGTTTTTGTGATTTGTTCTTTTCATAAAAGGGGATGGGGATCAAGGTGGATGGTAAGGAATATGGGCTCATGAAGAAAAAGAAGGGGCTGATGACTGTCCTCTATGAGTTTTGGGGAGGGCTGTCAGGTGGCGAAATTGACTATTACTACGACCATGCAGAAGGGCTACTCGCCCATTTGTCTGGCAGGGTGCTCGAGGTGGGGTGTGGCTCGGGGCGTGTGCTTGTTCCATTGCGAAAGCGGGGGTTGCCCATCGAGGGGTTGGACCCGTGTCCCGAACTCACAGCCATCTGCCAGGGGAGGCTCAACCAAGCCGGCTTAGATGGGGTAATAAGTTGTGGAGGAATGGCCGACATTGAGGGGAAGGAGGAGTATGTGCTCATCTATTCTTCCCTCGGAACCTTTCAGCTCATTAAGTGTTGGGAGGAGGCCCAATCGGGGCTTCGCCGAGCTTACCGCGCCCTAAAAGAGGGGGGCAAGTTAATTATACCCCTCTTTCTCCCTTTCCCCAGGCGGTTTGATACGTCTAATCAGTGGATCATCTGCAAAGATGTGCAAAATCGCTCTAATAAAACTCGATTTATCGAGCGGGAAAAGAATATTCACGATCCAGTTGAGCAGCTCATCTTCTCCACTCAACGGTTTGAAGTGTGGATGGGGACAGATTGTGTCGAGTTTTCTGAGAAGACCCTTTTTCTCCGATGGTATTCCCACTTTGAGTTTATTCAACTCCTGCAAAATATCGGCTTTCGACAGGTTGAGGTGCGTCGCAACTTTGCTGAAGATGAGCCCCCTCTTTCCAATCTCATGCTTTTCGAAGCCCAGAAATAGTTTGGCCTAGACTCTTATTTTCTCGATTGTGTACACTCTTGGGCTTTATGCAAAAAAGTAGGAGTGAGTGCAATGACAATGCGTGTAGGAAATGGTGTTACATTAAATATAGATAAAGCGTGGGAGTTGATGGGGGCTCGGAGTGTCACCGCCAATCACACCTACGGAAAGATTTTGTGCTTCGAGGGAACAAAAGAGTCTGTTTTCCCCAAACTTTCTCTTGATGAATGGCGGGGAGTTTCTCGAGAACTGCGGATAATTGATCTTGTCGAGTTAGAGGGTCCGGGTCGATGCAAAGCAAAGTATGATTTGAAATTTTTAGCAACGACTCACATCCAACTCTCCAATCCCAAAGAGGGTGTGTCGCAATCGGTTGTCAACGATCATATTGTGGTGACAAAAAGAGATCATGAATGCAAAGAAGATTACGATGGAAAAGTTTTTCCGGTATGGAAAGATATGATTAAGCAGATGGTGTTAATCAGCTTTTCATTAGGTCTAAAGGGAAGGGTCACAATTATTCCCACGAACAGTAAGGAGTGTTATCTTCTCTATATACTTGGGTTCCGCGTGGATCAAGCGGCCGAGAGGGCCAAAGAGGTGGAAGCAACTATTCAAAATCGGCTGTGGCGTGGGATATCCGATGCTTATCAATTGTTCTCAGGGATTGAATTAAAGCCGATGGTGATGCTGTCTGACCGGGCGCTCGAGGTGCTTTCTGATTTGGGAAAAGAGCACGAGGGGTTACTCGTTGCTCCTGAGGGGGAATAATTCCTCCCCCTGGAGGTAGTAATAAAAGGGGGTTTGTGGTATAATATTCCCCTTGAATATCTGCCTAGAGGGGAAATTAAATGGTTTTAGATATTGGTGGGGGACACTATCTCGATACTGCGCGCGCAAGGGAGCTGATCTTACAGCGGGATAAGCGGCTAAGACGGGAGAATGGGGACTTTGTCGATGTCTCCTTACATTTTATGTCTGATGACAAAGCGCTTGTGGAAGGGAAAATCTCTGATTTGAGGGGTCGGGTCAATGTGTATCACTTGGATGAAATGCAGGGGTATGTCCAATATCGCTACGACAGGCAGCAATTTC
Source organism: Chlamydiia bacterium (assembly GCA_022601545.1). Classification (GTDB taxonomy): domain Bacteria; phylum Chlamydiota; class Chlamydiia; order Chlamydiales; family JAJACM01; genus JAJACM01. The sequence goes on from JAJACM010000012.1 coordinate 30,963, forward strand.
GTGATTGTGAATTGTGGGAGAGATGCCATTTGCCCGAGGTGCGCACAGGTGTTTTCGAGGAATTTGTCAAAAGCTACTCGCGGGAATTTCGCAACTCAATTTGTGGTATTGGTCGGGAACTGACACGACAACTGGTTTTGATCAGCTATTATACGGGGTGTGAGGGGCGATTAGAAAATAATGGCGTCTCTACAGCCCCCATCTTTCACCGGAAGATGGGGATGCGGGTTGATCGAGCACACCATCGTAAAATTATTCAGAATCTCCCATATATCAATGGTCAGCTCAAACGAGCCCACAGTTTTTCTGCAGTGACAAATGCCAAAATCTACCCTGAGATGCGGGAATTGCTTGCGAAGATTCACGGGATTGCAACTGAAGCAGTGAGTGAAGATTTCTTTCTCTCAAATTGGTTTTGGAAAGATGAAGATGAGCCAGTTGAACTCATTGCTGATCCGACTGAAGCAGAACTCGATGGTCTCATTGAGCGAAAAGAGACGAAAGGATGGGATAATTTGCCTATGTTTATGCCAAAGGAGCGCTCGTGGGAAATTTTGCGCGGCATGCATAAGGAATATGGCGGGCTTTTGCTCGATGAAGAAGCAGCAAAACGGGTATGCGCTCTGCTTGAATAAATATTGCTTTAAGTGTATGATCTTTGTAACGTTACAAAGAGAGGCACACGCCCATGTCCCCAGCACAAACACTTGCACTTCCCTCACCAGTCCATGAAATGGAGATGTCTCTTGAGCTTAGCCAAGAAGAATCGGATCGGCTCAAAGGGTTGTTGCAGGAAGGAGCTAAAGAGAGTGGCTTGAGCGCCGAGCAGTTCTCTGAAGATTTCCTAAAACTCTCGCAAATCACCTCGCAGGTTAAGTCGATTCAAAAGCAGGGGACGCTTTTGATTGGGGAGCGGGTATTTCGGGCGCGGGAGATCTTGAAAAAGTATGGGAAACAGAAGCCTTTTACAAAATGGCTCTCTGAGATGTTCACTTCTCGCAAGACGGCATATAACGCCCTTGCATACTATGAGTTTTATCACAAATTGCCCTCTGATGAATTGCGGTGTAAGTATACCCAGTTGCCCGCCAAGGCAAGCTATATTCTCGCCTCGCGCAAAGGTTCCGAAGAGGTTAAACATCAGATTTTAGAAGAGTATTCTCAAGAGAAGCAGTCCCTATTGATTTCTGAGATTCAGCGCAAACTGCCCAATCGGCGTCTTGTGCCCGAAACTGATGAGAAAGGAGCAAACCCCCTCTTTGATGAGTTTCATATCCTTTTAGATAAGCTCGAAAAGCAACTTAGACATATGACCTCAGACGACTTAGCTCAAGTTGAGCATATTCGCTTTCGGTTGGAGAATATTATTGGCTATTAATGAATAAATATGATTAGGAAGGCGAGTATGAAGCAGTTTCGATGGATTTTGAGTCTTGTGGTGCTGGTGTTTTCCCTAGTTGGGGCGAGTGGATGCTCCCGCTCACATGGTAAGGTGTATAAGGTGGGGGTTGATCCGTCTTGGTTTGGCCTCGAGCTGATGGGGAAGGAGGCAAATGTTTATGCGTTTGCCAGTGAGCTCCTCACTGAAATCTCCAAAGAGAGTGGTGTCGATCTGGCTCGGATCAATATGAGCTGGGATAACTTGACCGATGGATTGCGTCGGGGAGAGTATCAGGCCATTCTCGCTTCATTTAACCCTACAGTCATTGCTGAAAAGAGCTTTAGCTTTTCAGAGATTGCTCTTGAGACTGGTCCTGTGCTAGTTGTGGGCAAAAAGAGTATGCGCGATTCGCTGGGTGACTTTAAGGGAGATGTAGTTTCAATTGGGCGGAGCCCAGATGAAATTCTCCTCCTGGCCGAGCATCCCGATGTGATGATGGAATTTTATGGAGGAATTCGATCAGCCCTTACTGATGTGAAAAGTGATCGGGTGCAAGGGACGCTCATTCCATTGATTCCCGCTTACATTGGGGTAAATGATCTTTTTGAGGGGGATTTGAAAGTGGCTTCTAAACCCCTATTTGATGAGGGGGTAAGGTTAATCACTTTGAAGGGTGAGTATCCAAATCTCATTAAGCGCTTTAATGATGGCTTGAGGGAAGTGAAGGCAAACGGAACTTATATGCGTCTATTAAAAAAGTGGCAAATCCCATCTAGCGAAAACCCGAGCGCTTCTTAGCTTGCTGGAATGGCACATCGGTCGCTCTCTTTAAAGAGGGTGCGCACATGCTCGAGTTCTTCGACATCCATGGGGAGGGGCTTAATGTCCCAAATCTTTTCAGCATAGTTGGCAATTGATTCATCTGAGGAGAATCTGTGCATGCCGGCAATATTATGGATGCAGTATTTTGCCCACTTTGACTCATCCTGATAGAGCTCTTCGACCCGCTTTTGAGTCTCGTAGTAGTCTTCCAGGTCGTTAAGGACAAAGAAACGATCTGGGGTCGGCCCAGTGAGGAGGCTATTGTATATATCTGAGAGGATGTGTTGCTCCGCTTCGTTTTCGGCGAGCCCTTCACGAAGCATTTCAAGCGCTTGGTGGATCTTTGGATTGCTCTCTTTGATCTTTACTGGGTCGTAGCTGCCTGAAAAGGTTAGATCGTGGTTCTCGTCGGCCGAATGACCAAAACTAAAGGGCCAGTAGTCATCAGTGACACTCTCGCGCATCTCCACATTGGCTCCATCCTCTGTTCCAATGGTCATCGCGCCGTTGAGGGAGAGCTTCATGCACCCGGTTCCAGAGGCCTCTTGCCCCGCAGTGGAGATTTGCTCGGAAAGATCACAGGCGGGAATAATGAGCTCTGCTTTTGTCACATTGTAGTTTTCAATGAGCACCACTTTTAGCTTTTCGCCGGCCACAGGATCTGAATTAATCTTGCGGGAGATGATGTAAAAGAGACGGATGATATTAATGGCCATAACATAGCCCGGCGCGGCTTTGCCAGCCATGATAATCATCCGTCGAATGGGTCTTGAATCGGGGTTTTCCTTGATGTCGTTGTAGATCATCAGGGCATTGAGGGCATTCATAAGCTGTCGCTTATATTCGTGAATCCGCTTGACCTGGACATCATACAATACATCGGGATCGCGGAAGAGTTCTTTATCGAGGTCACACTCTTTCCCATACTTTTCTTTGCGCGCCTTTGTAATGGCACGGATTAGACGAGCTTTGTTTCCCTTTTTAATATTGAGGAATTCATTTTGAAGTTGAGGATCATCTGCATGATCCGCCAGCTTTTTGAGTTTAGATAGGTCGGTGATCCAATCATCTCCGATGTAGTGAGAGATGAGCTGGGTGAGGTGGGGATTGCACTTAACAAGCCATCGTCTTGGGGTGACCCCATTTGTCACATTAACAAATTTATCGGGGTAGAGCTCGAAAAAGTCTTTAAAGATCGTCTCTTTAAGGATACGAGTGTGAATCGCGGCCACACCATTCACTTTATGACAGCCTGCAATTGCCAAATTGGCCATTCGCACCTTCCCATTTTCGAGAATAGACATGCGCTGGATTCTCTCTTCATCATTGGGAAACTTATCTCGAATCCGATTACAAAAGCCCCAGTTAATTTTTTCAATAATGTGATATTGGCGGGGGAGGAGCTCCTTGACCATTTCACAATTCCACTCTTCTAGTGACTCTTTGAGAACAGTGTGGTTGGTGTAGCTGCAGACAGCATGGGTAATCTCCCACGCATCGTCCCAATGCAACTCATGGGTCTTAGTCAAAATCCGCATCAATTCAACCACTGCAAGAGCTGGGTGAGTATCGTTGATTTGGATCCGCACCTTATCCCCAAACTCAGAAATATCGTCATAGACAGAGAGGTACTGTTTCATGATGTCGTGAATCGACGCTCCAACAAGGAGGAACTCTTGTTTGAGGCGCATCATCTTACCCATCGGTGTCATATCATTCGGGTAGAGAACATCTGTTAGCGAGACATTGAGCGCCGCTTCACCTAAGTCTCCCGCATTAAACTGTGCAAGGCTAAAGTTTGTAGATGATTCTTTGGTTGACCATAGGCGGAGAGTGCTTACACCAAAGTCATCTCCTTTAGAGTAGCCGACGATGGGCATATCGTAGGCCATCGCACGAACCTCTTGTGCTTCTGTCAAATGGTGCACCTCTTGGCCGTGCTTATTCTGCTCGGCAATCACATGGCCATTAAAGCTCACATTGGTGGCGTGCAGATCGCGGCGAATTTCCCACGGATAGGTGTTGGCAAGCCAAGTACTTGGGCGGGCAATTTGGACGCCGTAAATCAACTCTTGCTCGAAGATCCCATACTGGTAGCGCAATCCATACCCCATTGCTGGATACCCCTGCGTGGCCATCGAGTCCATAAAGCAGGCGGCAAGCCGCCCCAATCCTCCATTTCCCAAACCCGCATCGAGTTCGGCATTGATGAGCGACTGGAAATTTTTCCCCAGAATGTGCAATACCTCTTTGACCAAATCAACCCAATGAATATTGATCATATTGTTTAAAAAGCAGCGCCCTTGCAGCCATTCAAGCGAAATATAATAGATACGACGCGCTTTATGTTTGTCAATCGACTGATTAGTTGCCGACCAGTTAATCATGATCTCTTCGCGAATGGAAATGGATAGAGCAAGATAGAATTCTTCTTCTGTTGCTTGCTCAGTTGTTTTTCCAACCGAGGAAATAAGGTAGTGCTTCACCCGCTGCGCCAGCATCTGGGCTTTAATCTTAAATTCCTCTTTCGCAATGGTCATGGGGGTCCCCTCTCTTCTCATTTTTTCCATAACACAAAAAGGTGTTTTCTCGCAAAGCCCTCATCATATATATATTTAGATATGGACGATCTTATCTCTAAAGCCCGCGACTTTCTCAAAGAGAAAGTGATGCGCACCCCACTCATTTTTTCCCCAAAGCTTTCGCAGTTGGCAGATGTCCCTGTCTATTTAAAGATGGAATGTTTTCAACAAACAGGATCATTCAAGGTCAGAGGAGCTTTTTTTGCTTTGAGCCAACTTCCCGATCCAGAAAAAGGAGTTGTTGTTGCCTCGGCGGGCAACCATGGACTCGGAGTTGCATACGTTGCAAAGCAACTAAATATCCCAGCGACTATCTGCGTGCCAGCAACAGTGGATGAGGCCAAACTCAATGCTCTTCGATCCTACAAGTGTGAAGTAAAAGTATTTGATGTGCCGGGGTTTGACGCTGCACAAAAGCTTGCCATCAAGTATGCAGAGGATGAAGAGCGCCCCTTTCTGAGCGCTTATGATGACGACCTTGTCATTGCTGGCAGTGGAGGGACGATTGGGTTGGAGCTTCTCGAACAACTTCCCAGCATACAGGGAGCAATCACCCCATGTGGCGGAGGAGGCTTGCCAGCGGGGCTTGCCTATGTTCTCAAAAAGCATAAGCCTCGGCTGCATTTTGCTTGCGCTCAACTCGATGAGTGTCCTGCCCTAAAGCTTTCACTTGAAAAAGGCGAAGCAATATTGGAGATGCCACCTTCTCAGACCCTTGCGGGTGGAATAGAAGGAGGAATGGGCAAACGCCCCTTTGCACTTCTGTGCAACCGAGTGGATGAGGTATTGCTTTTGACAGAAAAAGAACTGTATGAGGGAGTGCGGTTCATGCTGCGCGAGCATCAAGTGCTTATTGAGCCTTCATCTAGTGCTGCTATTGCTCCTCTTTTATTTCAAAAACAAAAAAAACTATCGGGCCCAACAGTATTGGTAGTTACCGGACGCAATTTGGGCTATGATGCTTTATGGGGGATAATGAAAGATGGAAACTAAAATCATCGGCATTGTTGGAGCCAGTGGATTCATCGGAAAAGAGTTAACAGCTCACCTCACCCAATTAGGGTATCAAGTGCGCCCCATTTCAGTGCGCAAACAGGTACCCAATTTGGACGATCTGGACATTCTCATTAACCTAGCGGGTGAAAATATCGGATCGGGCTTGTGGACAAAGGCAAAGAAAAGGCGAATCTACGACAGTCGCATTGAAGTGACTCGACTGCTCAAAAAGGCACTTGAAAAGCGGGAGCGGCCACTCGAGTTGTTTCTGTCAGCCTCAGCGATTGGGTATGGCGCGGAATCATACACCCACCCCACCGATGAATCGGTGGCAAAAGGGGAGGGGTTTTTAAGCGATGTGGTGGCCGACTGGGAAAAAGAAACGCGCGATATCAATGCAAAGCGTGTGGTCAATGGCCGGTTTGGTTGGGTCCTCTCGTGGAAAGGGGGGCTCTTGCCCCAAATGGCCCTTCCCTATTACTTTTTCCTCGGCATGCAAATGGGCTCAAAGAGACGGATGATTAGCTGGATTGCCCTTGGCGATCTTCTACTACAAATGAGCCACATCATCAATAATGAACGGCTTGATGGGCCGGTCAATATTGTCTCTCCCTATCCCGTGACCAATGTCACCTTTGCAAAAGAGGTGGGTAAAGCGCTCAATCGCCCCTGCTGGTTCACCATGCCCGATTGGAAGATCAAGTTATTGATGGGGGAAAAGGGTAAGGAGCTCATCCTCCGCTCACACAATATCCAGTCGAAAAAGTTGATGGAGACGGGCGCAATTTGGAAAACACCCCATCTATATGAGGCGCTGATGCCCAAAGATGGCATAGAGTAAGTAGTAGATCAAAATACTTGCAATCGCGCTCATTGGAATGGTGATCACCCACGACATAAAGATATCGCGCAGGGTGCGAATATTAATCCCTGAAATCCCGCGAGCAAATCCAACCCCCATCACAGCCCCCACAATGCAGTGAGTGGTGGAAATGGGAAGGCCAATTTTCGAGGCGATCAAAATGGTTGTCGCCGCGCCAAATTCAGCGGAAAACCCGCGCGTAGGGGTTAACTCGGTAATCTTCTTACCAATCGTTTCAACAACGCGCCAGCCCATCGTGGTCAGGCCAATCACAATCCCAATTCCTCCAAAGGCCAAGAGCCAAAGGGGAGTTTGTGCATGCGCGCCAATCATCTCCGGATGGCGGATAATCTGAATCACCGCCGCCACAGGTCCAATCGCATTGGCCACATCGTTGGCCCCATGGGCAAAAGCCACAAAGCAGGCGGTCAAGATCTGCAGCCCCGAGAACATTTGCTCCACCCGTTGGAGATCGGTGCTCACATTGCGGGTAAAGGAGCACTTCTTCTCCACTTCTTGAATCAGCGTATCCACCTCATCGAGCATCTTCCCAATCTGCTCGCTATTTTCCCGCTTCTGCGTCAATCGGGAGAGAAATAGATTCTTTCGCACCTTGCGCAAGTGATGGAGTTGATGGGAGCAGTGCTTTCGCGTCAATACCTCTTCCTTCGGATAGCGATGCGACCGTGAGGCAATAAGCTGAGCGATGAGAAAGGTACCAAAGCTAAACGCCAGGGCAAACCAGATCAAGCTGCCAGGAGAGATGTAAAACTTAAATACCCGAATCCCATTGGCACCCCCACTCATAATGAAGGTGAAAAAGACAATAAAGACCAGATAGGGGAGAAGCCTCCTCGACTTTGTCACCGGATCCATCGAAAAGAAAATCTGCCTTTGAAGGAGGCGAAAGATCAAATAGGCGATAATCCCACTCATCGCGGGTGAAATGATCCACGACAAGACAATCGAGCCCACAATGTGCCACTCAATTGTCTTTGCCCCTCCAATCACAATCCCAAATCCGATAATCGCCCCAATAATCGCGTGGGTGGTGGAGACAGGCCACTTGTAATAGGTGGCAATTTGGAGCCAAATGGCAACTGAGAGGAGCGATCCCAACATCCCCAGCACAAATATCATCGGGTCATTGGCAAAGTTTGAGGGGTCGACAATCCCTTTTTGAATCGTCTTGGTCACATTTGACCCAACGAGAAAGGCTCCAGCAAACTCCAATATCGCCGCCAAAACAACAGCACGGCGCAGCGTAAGCGCTCCTGATCCCACCGATGTGCCAATTGCATTGGCTACATCATTCGCCCCAATGTTCCATAGCATATAAAAGCCAATGACAAGAGCGAGGATAACTAAGAAAATTTCGATTGTCATGCGAGTCCCGGACTATCTAACCTTTCACTTCGATAAACATTCTGACATAGTAGGCGTGCTTCTCACAAATGTGGGAAAGAGCGGCAATATGGTCGATCAGCTGCACCCACAAGTAAAATGTCGAGTTAGGTAGCTCATCGGCCCTTTTAAAAAACTCGACTAAAAACTCCCGCCGGCACAAATCACTCCGATGCTCAACCACCGATGCTTGATAGGTCAAATCCTTCACCACCATCGCCTCCGCCCCTCCAAATGTGGCTTCCAGCAGCGTCTCGAGTTCGAGCACAATTTTTTGCGTGATCAAAAATGCCTCGTGATTGATGGCAAAGAGCTTGCTTGCCAGCTCAGAAAGTTCAGGGATAGGTTTGAGCTGCTCAGTTGCCAGCACAGTGGCAATCATCTCACATTGATCGGCAATTCGATCTTGTTGCCGTAACACCTCGAGCACTTGCATCTGGCTCATCGCGCCAAATCCCCTTCGGACTGCTTTTTTGCGCATGTCATTCTTAACATGGTCGGCTTGATGCTCGTGATGAGATACCTCTTCAGCAAGCCCTGCGAGCTGATCGGTTTTCTGCTCGAGAAAACAATTAAAGGTCTCCTCTAGCTTTTTCATACAGAGGCTCACCTGATCGATATGTAAAATGAGGTCTTTAAGAGGGCTTCGGCCTAAGAGTTTTTTGAAGTCAAACATGGCAATTTTCAACCACTGGTTTTTGAGTTGATTCCATTATGACAATTGGGAATTTATTGAGCAATCATCTATGAAAAAATCTGATCCCTTTCGTTTTGGGTCAAGGAGCGAAACCCGCCCATGGGGAGCGAATCGAGTCTCAATCCACCAATGCGCACCCGCTTTAGCTCGTGCACACCAAGTCCTGCATGCTCCATAAGCACCCGTACTTCCCGCTTTTTCCCTTCCTTGATCACCACTCGAATGACACCACTGCGCACCTTTTCTACGCGAACAGGCTTGACAAAACAGTTTTGCACCCGTGTGCCGCTAGAAATTTTCACAAGCTCCCGGTGGGTCACCTCGTGGTCCACCCGGACAATATATTCCTTTGTCAAGTTTGAAGAGGGGTGAATCACCCGATTGGCAAAGTGGCCATCATTGGTTACCAAAATGAGCCCCGTACTATCCTTATCGAGCCTTCCAACAGTGAAGAAGCGGGCCTTTAAGTGGGCGAACAAGTCAATCACCAAGTGTTCCTGCTCATATCTTTTATTTGAGCAGTGATACCCTTTGGGCTTATTCAAAATGAAGTATTGATAAGGCTCTTTGGCCTCCACCAACTTCCCATACACCCGGATCTCGTCTTTTCCCAATTCCACTTGGGTTTGGGGAACCTTTTCCTGCTTCCCATTCACCTTCACATGGCCTGAAAAAATAATTTCCTCAGCCCTTCTGCGCGACGCCACCCCGGCGGCGGCCAATACCTTACTCAATCGATTTTTCATGGCTAACAGTATACCTAAAACCATCTTTTTATACAGATAATTCTCAAAACAGGGTATACTTCCCAGTGATCAAAGCCAGTGACCGTAGGAGGTACTGTGGGCACACTTATTCTCATTAGACATGGCCAATCGGTTTGGAATCAAAAAAATCTTTTCACAGGGTGGGTCGATGTTCCCCTCTCCGAAAAGGGAATTGATGAGGCCCTTGCCGCAGGCGAACTAATCAAACACCTCCACTTTGATGCGATCTTTACCTCCACCCTCATCCGCGCCCAAACCACACTCACCCTTGCCATGAGTAAAAACCACACCCCAAAAACCCTTCGTTTTAAACACAACTACGAAGATCCCTATTCCCACTACGAAGATATCCATTCCGACAACGCCCGTGAAAATGTGATCACAGTTCATGTCGCTCCCGAGCTCAATGAGCGAATGTATGGTAACTTGCAAGGACTCAACAAAGATGATGCGCGAAAAGAGTGGGGAGAGGACCAGGTCCAAATTTGGCGGCGGAGCTACAACGTTGCCCCTCCCAACGGAGAGTCGCTCGAGGATACAATCAAGCGGGCCTACCCCTACTTTCAAGAAAATATCGAACCCCTAGTTCGAGAGGGAAAAACTGTCCTGATCGCCGCACATGGCAATTCCCTGCGAGGGATTATGTGCCATCTCAACAACCTCACTCATGACGAAGTGGTCAAGCTTGAGATTGATACAGGGCGCCCAATACACATCGAGTTTAAAGACAACAAATGGGTGGATCATGGCTATATATCTTAATGGTGTGGGGAACGAAGATAGCCAAACCTTAGCCGAGAAAAAGGTGATCAAAGAGCAAGTGGCCACCTATAGCCAGAAGATTCGGGGCCACCTCAAAGCAGACGATAGCGCAAAACTCTACTTCTTCTCAACAGAAGAAGAAGCGATCACCCACCTCTTTGGATATCTAGTCGTCGATTATATCCACCAGACGGGCAAAAACCAAATTCTGACCACCGCCATTGAAGATTGCGCTACCCTGATGGGGATCGATCGGTACACTGAAATTGGGGTGGGCATGCGCGAAATCCCCGTTGGCTCAAATGGCTCAATTGATTTTGAGGTGTTAAAGAATGAAGTGGGCCCGCGCACAGCTTGCCTTTCCCTATCTTGGACAGCCGGCGTGACCGGAGCGGTGCAGCCCATCAACCAAATTGCCTCCTTTTGTCGCGAGCACAATATCCTCCTTCACGTGCGGGGGAGCGAAGCGCTCTGCCATCTGCTCTTTTCCCTTCAAGAGGTGCCCATCGACTTCTTCACCTTTGACAGCTACCGAGTCAGCGGAAAGAGGGGAGTGGGGTGCCTTGTTGTGAAAGAGCAAACCGAGTTCTACCCCCTCATCCGACACGTCTATCAAAAAGAGACCCTCCCTCCACAAATGGATCCCAACTCCCTGCGCGAATTTTGCTCCTTCCTCGATCAACAGGGTGAGGAAAAAGAACAAGCCCTCTTTGAGCTCACCTCCATCCGGCGCGAATTTGAGACCAAGATTGCTCAATCCCCCCTCAATCCCACCATCCACTTTGCGAAAAATGATCGCCTCCCACACATCTCAATTGTCTCCTTTCCCCATATCCACAGCGAACTCCTCCAATACCACCTCTTTAGCGAGCAAATCTACGTCACCCGCGGCGGGGGTGATAGGCAGCGCCTTGATGAAGTGCTCGTCCAAATGGGCGTCGACTACTCCCTGGCCCTAACCGCCCTAGCCTTTATCTTCACCCCACAAACCACCTCCGAACAAATCGACAAACTCATTCAAACCATCGAGGAACATGCAACACTCTGCCTGGTCTAAATACTCCACCAAACTCTCCAAGCGCATCCTCCACCCCAAATATCTCGGGCAAATCCCCTCCATCCCAGATGGGACCCAGCTCTTTCACGGCGAAGAGGGGGACATCATGTATGGCAACCACCTCGTCCTACAAGTGCTCATCAATACCACTGATGGAACTATACTCGATGCCAAATACAAACTCTTTGGCGAAACCGCCCTCCTCGGCGCCCTCGAAGGGCTCATCGATTGCATCATTGGCAAAAATTACGACCAAGCCTCCCGCCTCACCGCCACCCTCATCGACAAAGAGATGCGGGACAAACCCAACCGCCCCGCCTTCGGCCAAGAGGCCTTTAGCCACATCAACCTCGCCCTCTCCGCCCTAGATGACGCCCTCAACCAATGCTCCCACATCCCCCTTCCCGATAACTACGTCCAAACCCCCATCTCCCTCGACTCGGGCGAAACCACCCAATACCCCAACTGGGAAACCCTCTCCAACAAGCAAAAGCACCTGGTGATCCAAGAGATCACCCTTGAAAAAATAGAGCCCTACATTAAGCTCGACAATGGCGGCATCGAAATCCTCGAAGTGCAAGATAACCTGGTCAAAATCGCCTACCAAGGCGCCTGCACCACTTGTCCTGCCTCTGCCACCTCCACCCTCAGTGCTATTCAGCAGATTCTCCGCCAGTTCATTCACCCCGCCCTCCAGGTCACGCCCCACCTCCCGGTGGCGAGTGAAGAGGAATAAAAGGAAGGGCGAGCTCGTTTTTTCGGGCTCTTTAAAATATCTCCCCCTTCAGGGTATGCACCCTATACGATTGAAGGGGGAGATATTTCAAATGGCCTCGAAAAAGCCGAACTCGTTCTAGGGCGCTAGCTGCTGGCTGAGAACCTCACCTGCGGTGAGAACCACATCCGCATAGCTAGCATCCCTAGAATTCCCCACTAATAAAAAGTGGTTGTTTCTCTTTTTGTATTTTCTACGATTCACTTGGGTTGGATTTTCCATTTTTTATTCGGGGGTTGTGTTTTATTGGGGGGTGGGATAGGGGGTTGGTATGGTGAAGAAATATGTATTCTTATTGCTGACGGGGTTGATTTTCGGTTCCCAGTTTGTCGCGACGAAGTTTGCTTTGATGGAATATAGTCCGCTTGAGGTGGGGATGATGCGGGTGGTCTTTGGGGTGATTGCGGTGGCTATTTTGTGTCCGCTGTTGAGTCAGGGGGGTGGCCATTTGGGGGTGCCATGGTATATGTATGCGCTGATTGGCTTTCTGGAGGGGACTTTGCCATGTATATTGGTGCCTTGGGGACAGCAGCAGGTGGCGTCGGGGATTGCTTCTGTGATTATTGCAACGATGCCCATTTTTGCCATGATTTTTGGGCCCATTTTGGTGCAGAGTGAGCGGTATCACTGGTCAGGGATATTGAGTATTGTGGTGGGCTTTGTTGGGGTATTTATCTTGCTCCATCCGACTGATGGGGGTGGGTCGATTGTCAAGGCGATTGTCCCCGAGCTGTCGATTTTGCTCGCGAGTGCGAGTTGGGCGTTGAGCTTGGTATTGATTAAGAAGTGCCCTCATGATGCCCCGATCCGATTGACCCGCAATATTTTATTTGCAGCAGCGATTGAGATTGTGTTTGTTTGGCTTGTATTTGGTCATCCCTCTCAAATTGGATTTTCCACGGGTCCCTTTATTAGTGCTCTTTTGCTCGGTGCGTTGGGATCGGGGGTGGTCTACATTTTCTTTGTCTTGCTTATCAAGTATGCAGGGGTCAATTTTGCCGCCTTTTCCAATTACTTGGTGCCGGTGGTGGGAGTGATTATTGGGGTGGTCTTTTTGCGCGAGCGGTTTGATCTCTTAGAGATTGTGGGGATTGCAGTCATTGTCTCAGGTCTTTTGATTGAGACATTTTTCGGTCCTCACGCTAGTCAAGACAGCACGTAATCAGGCGCTCATTTGTCCCATCAACATCTGTGACCCACATATGCCCTCTCGCATCAACACCCTTTAACACCACCTCTTGTCGCACTCCATTTTCACGGAAGGAGACCACTTCGTCAATTCCTTCGAGGTGTCTTTTATACTTGTCCACAAAGGGGGTAAATCCTTCATCCATAAACTGATTGAGATCTTTGCGGAATTGCTCACCGAGCCCAGCATTAAATTGGGGTAGGCTGACTGCCTCACCTCCCTCAACCAGCATCGAGGTGGCAGGCTGATCCACTTTGGCAAGCATCTGGGCAGGTGCGTTGACGTTGACACCCACGCTGATCACTACCCCATTGCCATCCACTACATGACAGAGCACTCCACCAAGCTTTTTCTTTTCCACCCGAATATCATTTGGCCATTTGATCGATCCGGTTACCCCATAATGATCGATCAGCCCGATCACACTGAGGCTGAGCACTTGGCCAAGATTACCAGTCGCCTGGCTGCTCCCTTTCCATCGAAAAAAGAATGTCGCCTTGCACCCAGTATCCCCTAAACTTGCCCACTGGTTTGAGCCTCGCCCCACTCCATGGGTTTGGTGACTGGCTGTAATCATGTGGAGTTTGCCATCGTCAAAGGTGGCAAACGCTTCTTTTACAAAAAGATGGGTGGACGGGATGGTTTCAAAGTGACGGGCAAAAACCTGATCAAACATCACCCTTCTCCATTGCAATGCGCATCTTCTCCACCCTTTGAGCCATCTTCTTCTTAGAGATGGGGCCTTTGACATTGGAGGTGATTAGGTTCCAGACAAACTTGACCGAAGAGCCATCTCCCGGTTTCCGGGCGATCAGGTGAAAATGCAAGTGAGGGACACTCTGGCCTACATCAATGCCGTTCTTTTGGTGGATGAAATAGTCGTGGGTGCCAAAAGCCTGACAAGAGGCAGCTTGTACCCTGCCAGCAAGTTTGTGAATTTGTAACACTTCCTCTTCACTTAAAGCGCTCAAATCCTCTACGTGCCTTTTTGGCACAATCAAGAAGTGACTATCCAGTACCGGCTTATGTGTGTAGAGCACCCACACCAGATCATCTTCATAAAAGGCCTGTCGATTCAATATTTCTTTTTTGCAAAATGGACAGGATGTACTGCCCCCTTTGGGAAAAACCGCAATTCCTACCACGATAACAATGAGTAAGATACCACCAAAGCCAATCCATTTCCAACGCATTCTCTATCTCCTTTATAGATGCTTAATAATATCGAGGATCGTGTATTGATGCAATAAAGATTGTCAGGAATCAAATATGGTGATAGGGAAGCGTTTATGGATGATTCAAATAAGCAGTTGCACTTGCAGCCAACAGGGATTTCAGAACTTGATACGATGCTAAACGGCGGCTTGCCCGTCGGAGCAACTATCCTTCTCAAGGGGACAGCGGGGACGGGAAAAACCATTCTCGCCTCCCAGTGGCTCTTCAATGGGTATAAACTCTACAATGAGCCTGGGATGTTTATCTCACTCACCGAATCGATTGCAAAGTATATCCGCAACGTTGAAACTTTTGAGTTTTATGACCCCAGTATCCTCAATCCTTCAGAGGTGCATATGAGTGATTTGCGAGAAGTCATGCGGGAGAAGAAGCTAGATGGGAAACCCCTGTCTTGGGAAGAATGTCGAGAGTTGATCGATTTGATTTGCCATATGGTTGAAACCATTGGAGCCAAGCGTGTGGTTCTCGATTCCATTACAGGGCTCTTGCTCCATATTCATACCGATGAGATGATCCGTTTTTTCATCTTCGAGTTAGGGAAAGGGCTTGGCAATCTTGATGCAACGGTAATCCTTACCTCTGAAGTCAGCGATTCTCCTGACCAGAACTATCGAGTAGAAGATTTCATATCAGATGGCATCATTAGCTTATACCAGCGGGTAAGCTGCGAGGACCACCCGCAACGCCGTCTCAAAGTGGTCAAAATGCGAGGGGTAGAATTCGATGAATACCCCACCTCACTCCAAATCCAAAAAGAGGGGATCCGCCTATTCCCAAGAGAGAGAAGTGTTCTCAAGAGCCTTGCTACATATGATCGGTTGGCAATTGATGGGCAAGGGCTCAACGAAATGTTAGGGGGAGGCATCTTTAAAGGCTCCTCCATCATTATTTCAGGACCATCTGGAAGTGGCAAAACCATTCTCTCCCTTCAAATCCTCTACTCAGCCCTACTCAACGGAGAGAAAGGGGTTTACATTTCATTCGAGGAGTCACGAGAGCAGATTCTCCGAAATGCCTCCACCTTTGGTTGGGATTTTGAAAAATATGAAAAAGAAGGTAAGCTTGCCATTATCTCCATTTCCCTATTTTCCAACACACCAGAAGCCCACTTTGCATTTATTCAGAACGAAGTTGAAAAATTGGGAGCAAACATACTCATTTTCGATGCCATCTCCTCCCTTTATCCCATACTTGCCCAAGACCTTCTCAAAGAAGCCATTGCCAACCTCATCACCAAGTTAAAAAGCCAAGCTGTGACAAGCATCTTAACCATTGCTTCGCCAGATCTCGTCCAAAACAACAAAATCTCTCAAGACCAGCTTTCCACCCAATCCGACTCAATTATCATCCTCAGATATATTGAGATCGCCTCGGAAATCCGCCATGGGATTCTCGTCCTCAAACACCGAGGATCGTCACACAATAAAGATGTGCGCGAGCTCTATTTCACCGAAAAAGGGCTCCTAGTCGGCAAAAGCTTCTCAGAATACGAAAACCTCCTCTCTGGATCAGCCAATACCATCAAAGTAATGGATCCCCCCGCAGCTTAAAACAGCCGCAAAGCAACAGTTGCTATCAATGGCACTACACCATGGATAGGCGATGCAATCCAAGCGCGCATGAGATTCGTATGCCAGCCTACAAAATACCGCATGGGTAAAGGTCCGCAGTAATCAGTAATGACAGTGCGAGAAAAGGAATTTCCCGTAATCTTGCTACCAAGTCTTCCTAACTCTGTCTTAAAAGCTTCTACAGCTTCAGGTAACTGAGTCAGGGGATCTGATTTCTCTTCTACTAAAGGCCGAATATCTTCCTGAAGCTCAGTCCAAGTCATATCCCATCGGGCCTCAGTCCAGTCAAATCCTACATGCGCAGCATAATCCTGAAGCCCCTCCTCTACACTAGATTTTTGTCGTTGGGCAAAGATCTCCCCAGCGACTAACCCTACTATCCCTACAACTGCAAACATCCCAGTTGCTACAGGAACCGGTAGAGTAGTTGCAGTATATGAAAGGGTGCCTAAAAGCGATAGTGCGATTTCATGTACTCGACTACCAGATGCCAGATAGCAGCCAGCCACGGGCGCCATCATCAAATCATTTGTTTGAAAGAGACGATTGCCGGTATTTGCCCCTTCATATTCAAGCTTACAAATATTGAATTCGGGGCATTCTCGCATATTTAACACATAATGCACTGTGTCAAAGATCGCATGGGCAATAATTGGAAGAGCAAATAGCTGAATGGCAGCTACGGGAATCATCAGAGCCCCTGCTGCTAAAAGAGTTTCTCCAATTCCGCAAAAGATTTTATCACGTAATATCGGATTGTTTGATAAAACCGAGAAGGTGTCCCCGGTGATTTGATTAACCACCCATTCACCCCCATACCAAACCATCAAGCCAGTAGCAGTACAGAGGCTATTTAAGAGCTCCTTTCCAAGCTCTAGAGTAGCAATAACCCCCTGATAACCTAAAGCTCCAGCATTTTTGACATCTTCGGTCAAAGCTTCGGTTAGTTCGCTCCATTCACAATCCCCAGTGACAAAACGCACGCAATCCCAGAGACCTCCGATGATTGCTAAATTTCCCAAAGCAAAATTTTCAATTGTATTCATCAGACAAAGACCCACCAGACGGGGTTGATTATGTCCAAATCGTTCCCAGTCATGGCTCAGCCGCACATATTGAGGAGCAGCCCCATCCACATCTGGAGCCTGCGCCAAATCCATTGCTTGGCGCAAAGGGGCATCCACATCGTGCATCCACTCTGTTGCCTGTTGTATCAAAGAATTTCCATTTATCAAAGCCATATGAGACCGCCCTGGAGTATTTGCCAACAAGTGTAGGCTCTTTCCATTTTTTATGTCAATTAAAGCATTAACAAAGAAAATATATGAGCTTAATCAATAATTTACAATATCAATTAAATAACAAATATTCGCAAAGCAATGCTTGCCACACCCACAAGCGCAGTGCCAACACCAGCTGTTGCATAGCCCACCATGTTGCGGCTACTATTGGTCTGCCACCCTAATACATACCGAAGCGGCATGCTTTGCAGACCATCTGTTGGCTCATTGGCCCATGGATAGCTGCACATCGAATTGGTTAGAGTCTCTAGTTTCGCATTAAATGCCTCTAACTCCTCAAAAGAGCCATTTAGATTGGCGCGCTTCTGTTCAATCAGCGGCTCAACAGCTCTTTGAAGCTCAAACCAAGTCATATTAAGATGCTCATCAGTCCACTCAAACCCCACATGCTCAGCATAGGCATCAAACTTTCCTTGACCATCATTTTTTACATACATAGCAAAGATATGAGCTGCCACCACACCAATTGCACACACACCCGCAATCATGCCCACAGCATAGGTTACAGGAAGCATCGTCGATGTATAAGGAAGCGTCCCAATAAGCGATAAAATAGCCCCTGCATACTTAGTCACCATCGTCGTCGCATAACAACCAGTCACAAATGGCTTAATGATCAAATTATTCGTGCGCACCCCATGCCCACGCGTGCTCACCCCATCGTAATAATGCCCCATCGTATAATACTCAGGACACTCCCGCACAGTAAACTGATTGTTCACCATCCCATAGATTGACCCAGCAAGAATAGGCAGAGCAAATAGCTGAATCGCAGCCACCGGCACACACAACGCACCCGCCGCCAACAGCGTAATCCCAACCGCCCCATACACAATCCGACGCGTATCCAAATCAGTAGATAAAACAGTCAAAGACTCCCCACTCACCAAACTCACAGCCCATTCGCCCCCATGCCATGCTAACATCCCCACACCCGTCGAAAGCTGAGCCACAGCCCGATCCAGAGCAATCCCCACATTCATACAAACTGTTGCCAAATGCACCACTACATCAAGGGGCAAATCCCGAAGGCCAGTAAAAAATACCCTCCCTTCTAAAGATCCCTCAAAATACCGATAGCCATCCCATCCACTCGAGGCCACCTGCACAAAAACTCCAGCGACGTGGCGAGCCACATCAATCAATGCCACCCCAATCACCCGCGGCAGCTCATATCCCAACCGCTCTACATCCCTCTCAAATACGTTAGCCCGCTCAAGCCTCGCATCCAACCCACCAATGGGCATCATCCATACGTGTCCATAACTCAAATCATTCCTACATCGATCCACCCAAGAATTATATTGACTCATCAAATTATTTGTACGCACCCCACTAGACATCTAACCCTCCTAATAATTTAAGGGTGCAATTCTACCACCCACCCCACATTTCCCCCAAACAAAAAAATAAAAGCATTAATTAACCAATTATGGAGATGCACCATTTAATGTGATGATCAAATTATTCGTGTACACCCCGTCAAAGTAATGCCCTATCGTATAATATTTAGGGCACTCCCGCACAGTAAACTGATTGTTCACCACCCCATAAATCGACGCAGCGAGAATGGGTAGAGCACACAGCAGAATTGCTCTGACCAGCACACGCAAAGCTCCTGGCTAAAAGCGTAATCCCAATCGCTCCATACACAATCTGACGCGTCTCTAAATCAGTAGATAAGAGGGTCGAAGACTTCCCACTCACCAAATTGACAGCCCATTCACCCCCATGCCATGCCAACATCCCGACACCAGTTGAAATTAGAGTCACGACCTGATCCAGAGCAACCCTCACACGTATTCCAGCAGTAGCCAGATGCACCATCAAATTATCAGGCACATTTTGAAGGCGAGTAAAAAATATCCTTCCCTCTAAAGGTCCCTCATAATGCCGATAGCTATCCCCGCTACCCGAAGTCACCTCTACAAAAACTCCATTGACATTGCGAGCCACACCAATCATTGCCAACGCAATTGCTCGTGGCATCACATATCCTAATCGCTCGACATCCCTCTTGAATACCTCCGCCCGCTCAAGCCCCGCTTCTAATCCACCAATGGGCAGAGTCGATGGTTGCTGATGATTTAAATCAGCCCGAAATCGATCCACCCAAGAATTAAATCGACTCATCAAACTTGGTGTATGCACCCCATTGGACATCCCTGCCTCCTAATAATTTAAAGCCGCGATTCTACCACCCACCCTACATTTCCCCCTAACAAAAAAGCCCCCAACGCCCACCCCCAAGCAATCTCCCCCTTCAACTTATAATTTACACAACAAGCCCATCTGCCAAAGACATCAATTCATCTTTTGAAAGAGCAAATTCAGGTCCCCCATCCATAGCAATTAACTTCATAACAACATCGTCTAATCCGCTTTCAAGAGCTAATCCATGTTCTAAGTAAATATTAAAAGCCCACTTTGAAATCTCCTGATTACTGCACTCTGATAGAATTTGCATATTTAACTCTTCTCCAAATTGCTTTTTTGTATACGACACCATACATTTACTCCAATTTCAAAGCTAACGCCCAGATAATAATTGAGTCCCTTGTCTCTCTACAAAGTATAGTCATAAGCAGCTAACTCTTTTCACCCACCCGAGGACTAAATAAACAAAGAAGGTTATGAAATTCACAAAGCAGCAGGTCAATATCCCAAATCACCCGCTTCCAATATGCATGCTCCTTTTTGTGCAATTCAATCCTCTTCCAAATTGAACAGTAGAAACCTATGTAACTTGTAAAGGACATCTTTTGCATCTTCACCTGATTTGAAATGGTGCTCTATTTCACCCCACCATCCCCAAAACTTTTCCAGCGCTTGATCATCTGTAAACTGGCACTCATTAAAGCCTTTTTCCAGCCCACACACTACATGCTCTAGGCTAGTTTCTTTATCCTCTAAATATTCTTCGATTAGAGCAACTAAGCCTACACAGATTGACTTTTGCATGTTATTCAATTCCACCTTGCCTTCATCATCCAAATGAATAAGGAATGGGCCCCAAGTAAAGTCAAGTATGAATAAAGCATCTGGACGGCCTTTAAAACAAGTGTGCTCTAGATAAAATAGGGCTGCTTTTTTGCTACGACTATAGAAATTGCGGTTAGACTCATCCTCTTTAGGATCACAGATCCAATCATCTAGAAAATGGATCTTTCCAGCGCGTATTTCACAAATATCAATTCGAAAAATGCCCACATTCTCAGACAGGATTGCGTGAATCAGCTGTATAGCATCATCGTATTTCCAAGCATCGTCATATTCACCGTACTCCGCCAAAAAAATAGATTTACTAAACGCATGGGAGATCTTCTCATTATTTACCATCTTGCCTTCCTTCAATGGCCACGCTAAAATCACTAAGACCTTCAGTCTTGACCCCACAGAATTCATCCCATGCTCTACAATACTCCACGCTATTTTTCCCGAGGTACTTAACAAATGTTGAAAACTGAATTTCCTCTGGGTCTCTAAGCAATAACCCTTCAAGATATGAGGTAGCCACCGCACACTGCAGCGAAGGGTCCCCATGGATCATCAAAGTTTCGACGAGGTCAAAAACATTCTTAATGGATTGAGAGTTCTTACTATGAATACACTCAACTGTATATTCAATTAATGGAAGCATATGTGAGTGAATTCCACCTCTCTTGCCTTCATTCTTGATATATAAATCCCAGTGCCTTTGAAAGCCTGGAAGCTTTTCGATCATAAGCTGTACGCAGTCACGTTTTGAAATCCTTTTCAATCACATACTCCTGTGCTACTCCCATAATCTATTTTCGCATTATCCACCATTTCCGCTCTACTAGTCTTCATATGCTTCCGCATTTTGCCAAAAATCCTCTCGTTTTAGGTCAGTAGTCTCTCGTATAAGTGGAAGAGTTAAGAGCTCTTCTAAAGATACACCTACCCGAAC
>JAJACM010000013.1 GCA_022601545.1 Chlamydiia bacterium
AAACCTCTAAGACATTTCAAATGTTGATGGCCATACCAGATCGAATCATTGAACAACTTCCGAGTAAATCGTATTGTTTTCGAGAAGTGATGGCCTTCTTTAAGGCGTTTCCCCTCTCACCCTCTACTCAACCCACAGGATGGGATTTTATGGTGACTAAACAACCATATATCGATGCGCTCCCACCAAGTGAAATAGAGTGTGAGAAAGTCATGAATCGCCCATTTAACTACCAAAAAAAACTTGTGATTCGTTCGATCATGGAAGACAAACTTTCACTCGACTTGGTGCAGCCCGATTTGAGGGATGACGAGGATGTTGTTATGGCTGCTCTTTCTCGAAATGCATCGGACTTCGTATTTGCAAGTGAGCGCCTCCAAAACACTAAACATGTCCTGCTTAGAGCTGTCTCAATGGATGGATCTCTACTTCGGCATGCGGGCGATCAATACAAAGATGACGAGGATATTGTTCGTGCTGCTGTTTCCAACAATGCACTCTCACTCCAATTTGCAAGCAATAGGCTAAAGGGGGTAAAGGAGATTGTCCAACTTGCTGTTTCTCGCAATGGAATTGCAATCCGATTTGCAAGCAAGGAACTCCTAGGAGATCCAGAGGTTGTTGAAGCAGCTGCAACTCAAAGCGTAAATTCTCTATTCTATGCAAGTCGGGAACTTATGGATGATAGAGCCTTTGTTCTTCGCCTTGTTGCAAAAAATGGACATGCACTCTGCTATGTAAGCCACAAACTTAGAGATGATGAGGAAGTTGTGTTCACTGCAGCATCTCAAGCCGCATGGACATTTAATTATGGAAGCAACCGACTCCGCGATGATAAGCGCTTTGTCCTTGCCCTTGTTGCAAAAAATGGATTGACGCTCGAATTTGCAAGCGAGCGACTCCGAAAGGATCGAGAAGTTGTTCTGACCGCACTCCGACAGAATGGCCTTTCCCTTGAATTTGCAGATAGACAATTCCAAAAGGATATGGAGTTGGTGCTGATCGCTGTTGTTCAAAATGGGCTCGCCCTTGAATTTGCGCATAAGCAACTCCAAAGGGATGAAGTTGTGGTGCTCAAGGCTGTTTCTCAAAATGGTGAGGCTCTTATGTATGCAAGCAGAGAACTCCAAAATGTTAAGGCCATCGTACTTGCTGCTGTCAGACAGAATGGATTAGCGCTTGAATTTGCAAGCAAGGAACTTCAGGATGACGAAGATGTTGTTTTAGCTGCAATCGAGCAGGACAGATCAGCCCTTGCCTATGCAAGCTCCCGACTCCAGAATGATACAAACATGGTTCGTGCCGCCAGGGATCAGAATTAATCAATAATGGCGCAAAGCACCCAGTCTACTCTCTTCAAAAGTCTTGCCATTGCTACGAACTATGGGCATTTTGCCTATGCTCTGCCTGTATTTGGGTCAGTAGACTATCTCACTTGTCGATCCCTTGTACGCAAATACTATCAATAAACAATTTCATTTTAGGAATAATATTGTAATAGTAAACTTTTTGTTATTAACTTGCTTATAGTAATTAGTTTAGGTTGCATGGATAATCTTTTTATGAGATAATAGTTCCTTCAAAAGTTAACATGGGAGAAAAACATGATTCATACGCAATTTGCAGAGCGCATTCGTTGCCAAGATGCGAATAGAAACGATTTTGTAAGACACATGGAGCGTACTCCATTTGACGTGAGCTGTGACCGTGCAACGCTTCGTTCAGTAACAGCTGAGCTTCAAGATGCGATTTTGAGTGTGCGTGACCGTGCAACCTATTGGCTTTGCAAGCAACATGAGTCGAGAAAGGGCGGGGTAGAGCATGTGATTGCAAACCACGCACTCCATATTGTGACTGCGGCTGTGCTCGTCATTGCTATTGAGGTGGGTCTAATTGAGACGGCAATTCGTGGGATCCTAATGGCTCTAACTATCATGGGCGGGCAAAATGTCCCTGAGAAGGAGTCAATGGAGCTACTTGCAGCGACTGTCCACTCTGCATTTAAGACGATAGAGCTTCCTGTCAATGCTGTGCTGAACTTGATCAATCCAGAGAAAAGCTCGCATAGACAGCTCTCAGTTGCTGTTCGCCGCAACTGCACTCTGCCTGTCCTCCAGTATATTGAGCAGCCAAACCAAAAGAGTGGTGTAGCGGGCTTTCTTGCAAGAGCATTTGAGTCAAGAGTATCAAACATTCCCGAATGGGTACGAAACAGGTAAAGTATGGATTTTGCAGAAATTCGAACAGGCGCTTTAAACCCCAGTTTACAACAGGTGCAGAGCACCAATGGGTTTAGATTCCACGAGGCTGATGCGCGCTACATCTCGCTTTCTGAATCGCTGATACGCTATATCAACGATTTCAGAGATTGTGTCGTGCAATATGCTCTTTCGAACAAGCAAATCACTCTCATTCCCCTCGCGCAAATTGGTGCTGGTCTTGCCACTCTACTGGTCATTCCCGTCTCTTTTTGCGAAACCCTCTATCGAAGTGGAGGGATTGCCCTCACCTATATTTTCCCAAAAAATGGGGCTCTTGCCCGTAACCTTGCCAAATACCAGGCGACTCGGGCATTTTTTAGGACAATTTCTGCCTTTGCAAGTATCTTCCCAACGATTTATTTCAACGCGACCCACCCCTACCATTCAAGCCACAATGAAGTCAGGCAGCATTTGCACAAAGAGTATGTCAATCCACTCCTGAAAAAAATTGTGAAAGAGAAGGTCAAAAGTGCAGCTGGCGAAAAAGCTGCTGCTGTCTACAAAAAGGCAGTAGGTGTCGCTGGCGGGGCTGTTGGACTAGTTGGCGCGGGAGTCAATTGGATCAAGCGCAAGTGGAACAAAGAGACCCCACCAATCCCTCCTGCTCCGGCGCTCATAAACGCACCGCCTCCTCCACCTATGAACCTTCTATCTATGGCCCGCCCCCCGGAAACACCCCCTAAACGGGACTGGAGAATTCTACAAGCCTATAATGCGGGAAAAGACAAAGTTGGACGGTTCGCCCAAGCCATCTACGGGGCTTACCGACGGGCTCGAGAAGTTTAACTGCTAAATATTTCTCATCCCTTAACCCTCTTGATCTATACGATTTACGCCACAAACCCAGCAATCAATGATATCGAGTGCTAAAAACGCTTGCTTTCCATTCTGAAGGGTGCTATACTGAAGCTATAAAGAATGAAGGTGATTTGTTTTCATGGCCTATAGACAAGCGCGTACCCCCTCTAAATCGGGGAATAAGAAGCAACGAGAGCAGCAAGTTCTCTTGGGACTGATTGATCTCTATCTCAAGACAGGGAAGCCAATTGGCTCAAACACCCTAAAAGAACACGGTTTTGACCATTTGAGCTCTGCAACCATTCGCAACTACTTTGCTTACCTAGAAAAGGATGACTTTCTTAAACAACAACACACCTCTAGCGGCCGGGTCCCCACTGAGAAGGCATTTCGCCTCTTTGCCGAGACCAATTATGCCTTTGAAGATGTGGGCTCGAAGGATGACTTGTTTTTATCTACTCTTCTTTTGAAAGAGACCAAGGAAATTGCCCAATTTCTCCAATCGGCAACAGAGGCCCTTTCTGAGCTGACTGGATGTGCCGCGTTTATTTCAGCCCCTCGTTTTGATCAGGATATGATTGCCGATATGCGTCTTGTCCCCCTTGATGAGCACCGGCTGATGTGCATCTTCATTTCAGAGTTTAGCCTCACGCATACTGAGGTGCTTTACACTCCGCGCAAGTTTAGCAGTTTTTCCATTAAGCGAATGGAGGAGTATTGCAAGTTCCGACTCACTGGAAAAAATGAGCCTAAACTCTCTGATGATGAAGCCCAATTTGCCAAGCACGCATTCAATGAACTGATGTTGCGACACTTTGCCAACCAGGCTAACTTCTCTACGGATGACCTTTATCGGGCGGGCTTTTCCAAGCTTTTATCCCATATTGAGTTTCAGGAGATGGCCTCGCTTGGCGAATCGCTTTCTCTTTTTGAGAATGCTCAGTTGCTGGGGATGATTTTGCGCGATTCGGAAAAGAGTAGCGATATTTACTATGTGATTGGAAGTGAGATTCGGAAATATCTCAAAACTTCAGCTGAATGTAGTATCGTCACTATCCCCTACAAAATCCAACAAAATGTGGTAGGATCGATTGGACTTTTAACCCCTCTTGCAATTGACTATCGCAAAATATTCGCAATCATGCGAAAATATTCGAGCTATATGAGTGAAAGCTTAACAAAGAGTATGGAGGCATTCTCGATTTCCTACCGGAGACCGCATACGCAATACCTCGATATGCAACAAAGCAATAAACCCCTCGCCCTACTTGCGAGTAAAAACAATCAATAAACTAGGTTAGCCATGTCACAAGACGAGACAGAACAGACAAATAATGACGAAGAGATCAAGCCCTCTGAAAAAGCTGAAGAAGAGTCGAAGACGACCACGATTGGCGAGATGATGTCAGAGCACAACGAAAAGCTCCAAAAAGAGCTGACTGACTATAAAGACAAATATCAGCGCACCCTTGCCGAAATGGAAAACATGCGCAAGCGGCTGATTAATGAAAAGCAGGATATGATCAACTTTGCCGTTGAGAATATTATTGCCGATTTCATCCAGCCCCTAGACAACTTTGAAAATGCCCTCGGTTTTACTGACCAAATGTCAGATGACACTAAGGCGTGGGCACAAGGGTTCCAGATGATCCTTTCCCAGTTTAAGGATATCTTGAACGACAATGGAATTACCACATTTCACTCGATGGGTAAGCAATTTGACCACCACAAACACGATGCGGTGGAAACCGAAGAGCGAGATGATGTTGAGCCGGGTACAATTACCAAAGAGCTCACCAAAGGCTACATGCGCCACGATCGGGTCTTAAGACACGCCCGAGTCGTCGTTGCAAAAAGTTCAAAAGATTCCTCCACAGACGAGGAAGACAAACAAGTTAATCATGAGGATGAAGGAGAAACCAAATGAGCGAGAATAAAGGCAGAAGTAAAGTGATTGGTATCGACCTCGGTACCACAAACTCATGTGTATCAATTATGGAAGGGGGATCACCCAAAGTGATCGCCAACGCCGAAGGGGCAAACACAACCCCATCGATTATCGGTTTTAAAAATAACGAGCGCCTTGTGGGAATTCCCGCCAAACGCCAAGCGGTGACAAACCCCGAAAACACCGTCTACTCATCAAAACGCTTCATTGGGCGTAAATTTTCTGAAGCCCAATCAGAGTGCTCAACTGTCCCCTACAAAGTCAAAGCCAATGCAAATGGTGACTGCGCAATCTCTGTAGAAGGGAAAGATTACTCTCCAGAAGAAATGGCCGCTCAAGTGTTGATGAAAATGAAAGAGACGGCTGAATCGTATTTAGGGGAAAAAGTGACCGACGCAGTGATCACTGTTCCCGCCTACTTCAACGACTCTCAGAGACAATCTACAAAGGATGCGGGTAAAATCGCAGGGCTCAATGTGCAGCGGATCATTCCTGAGCCAACAGCGGCTGCACTTGCTTATGGTATTGACAAGCAAAATGTAGATAAGAAAATTGCTGTCTATGATCTGGGTGGAGGAACATTTGATATTTCGATTCTAGAAATTGGTGATGGAGTGTTTGAAGTACTCTCAACCAATGGAGATACTCACCTCGGTGGAGATGACTTTGATACGAAGATCATCGAATGGCTCCTTTCTGAGTTTAACAAAGATACAGGTGTTGACCTCTCAAAAGACACCATGGCTCTTCAGCGACTCAAAGATGCAGCTGAAAAGGCAAAGTGTGAGCTTTCAGGCACCACCACAACAGAAATTAACCTTCCTTTTATTACAATGGATGCAACAGGACCAAAACACTTAGCGCTTACCCTTACACGGGCAAAGCTCGAGAGTCTTGTCGCCGATTTGATTGAGCGGACTGTAGAGCCTTGTAAGAAGGCCATGCAAGATGCTGGGGTTTCAACCGATCAGATCGACGAAGTGATCCTGGTGGGTGGAATGACCCGTATGCCGGCTGTCCAAACAACCGCAAAGGAAATCTTCAATAAGGAACCACATAAAGGGGTAAACCCAGATGAAGTTGTGGCGATTGGAGCGGCAATTCAAGGGGGAGTCCTTTCTGGTGATGTAAAAGATGTTCTTCTGCTTGATGTCATCCCACTCACATTGGGAATTGAAACACTTGGTGGCGTTCTCACTCCATTGGTTGAGCGCAATACCACTATCCCCACTCAGAAAAAGCAAATCTTCTCAACAGCTGCTGATAACCAGCCAGCGGTGACGATTCGCGTTCTTCAAGGGGAGCGGAAGATGGCCAAAGACAATAAGGAAATTGGCCGCTTTGACCTTGCCGACATCCCCCCAGCACCTCGTGGAATGCCGCAGATTGAAGTCTCCTTTGACATTGATGCGGATGGAATTCTCCACGTTTCTGCTAAAGATAAGGCATCTGGGAAAGAGCAGAAGATCCGCATTGAAGCCTGCTCTGGACTATCAGATGATGAGATTCAGGAAAAGGTCATGGAAGCTGAAAAGTTCCGCCAAGAAGATGAAGAGGCCAAAAATAAAGTGGATACTATTAATGAGGCTGATTCACTCATTTTCCGTGCGGAGAAGGCACTCAGCGATAATAAAGATAAGATTCCAGCTGAAGTGGTCGCTGAGATCCAGCCAAAGATTGATGCCCTCAAGGCGGCTAAAGAAAAAGATGATATTGCCCAGATTAAGCAGGCAACGGACGAGCTCAATCAGGTGATTTCAAAGATTGGCGAGGCGATGCAACAACAAGCTGGCGGACAAGCAGGTCCTGGCGCTGCCGGTCCAGAAGGGGCGCAAGCAGGCCCATCTGGTGAGCAGCCGAAGCAAGAAGGCGAAGATATCGCTGATGCTGATGTTGAAATCATCGATGAAAAAGAAGGAAAATCTTAAGGTTTCCACTCTGGGTGGGGCGATTCAGCCCCACCTACCCAACTAAATCAAATTTACCTCTTCTTTAAATACCTAAGTTAGAGTATAATCTGGCCATTCATAGGAAAGGTATGCCTGCATGCCATCTTTTGAGATGAAACGGAATTTTAATTTGATAGGCTCATGTCGATAGCAAACGATTTGTCAGCTGTTTTTGATGATGTAGGTCATTCCCTAGTGAATAACTTCAAAGCAGAGTTAGAAGATGAAATCTTCTCACCTGCCGAAGATATCCAGGATGTGGCCATAGAGTTTGCCTGTGATAAATTCTTTAAGCTCGCTGAACGGATTGTTCGAATTTTTGCCTATGTCATCATTACCGAAGGGCTCAATCGCTATCAAAATTTCCTTGAGCTAGAATATAACCGAGCATGTGAAGTCGCCAAAATAGAGTGCGACGTGACAGAAGTGAAGGACGAACACCTATCACCGATGGCCCGACTAGCTGGATTTGGAGCCCACCACGCTCTTCCTACCCTCAAGAAAATCATCTACCTTGCTCATAAAATCCTCTACAAGCTTCCTTGGGACAAAATTATTGTGGCCATAGCAGCGGGGAATCTGCCTGCAGCAGCCTTGCTAATTGTCACGCCAATCGTTGTCACATTTGCCTACACCAAGCTCAAAAAGTTGGCCAAAGATTGGTTCAAAGATCAAAACAGAGCACCAGAAGAAGTGGATCGCCAATCCCCCCAATCCCCTATATCTGCAGCATCTACACCCGTACATGTGCGATCTCCTGTCGGCCCCGATGCGCAAGACGAGACCCCATGCATCCTCGTATCTCCACGCGCCAAGAAGAAAAGACCTGTGACCCTACCGGCGCGTAGCCACCCCATCCAGGGTGGAACCAATCCCGCTGGGCCATTTGTCCCACGAGCAGCAGCATTTGAGATGATCCCACAACCCGATGCAGCACTTGCTGCGCATGACCCGCAAATTGCCGACCTGATCGATCGAGATATTCGTCCTTTTTCACCAAGTGGTGACGCAGAGCTCCCACAACTCCACGAGCTCCCCCATACCCACAGTTTTGAAAATCTCAACCGGGCCCTCGGCAATGTCCCCTCTCGATCCCTCGAGTGGGAAACGCCCCCTCCTTCTCGCTGCCGCGAAGAAGTCGAGCGCCCAGCTGAACAACTCCCCCGCTTCTCCGCACAACTCTACGCCACAGCCTAAAGAGTGGCCGACTAGCCAGTAAGCTGAGCAATTTGTCGCTCTCCAAATTTGATATACCATTCGCCATTGAGATTGGCTAAGTTTGAAATGAATAGCTCGTAGAGACCCACCAAGGCAAGAAGGGCAGAAGCACCTAATTCGTTCTTGAGCTCACAGAAACACTCGCATGTGCAAGGGACTACACACATCATCCAATAACCACATCCCCGTACAAGAGCTTCTGCAGGGGCAAATGCACCGATACATGCCGTTGCAACACTCGATGATAGGACGACCAATTTCTTATTCCAATCAGCCTGTGGCCCACACTCTTGATCAAAATGAGTAAATAACTCATCTCGCCAATCAAAGACATGCCGCATCAAACTATAACTCACCACTCCAAACTGTGTAGACGTGCTTAAAGCCATATGACCCTCCCGTGAATCGACGAGGATTATACTCTATCTCTACGAATTGATCACTCTAAATGAATTTCTTGCTCTACATCAGGCAAATGCACTGGATAGATGCTCTAAATGAAAGATTGAATCAAACTAAAGCCTAGAAAAAAAAGCCAATCGAATTTCAGTCAACTTTTGATGGCATTCTTTTTGGTTCAAGTCAGATCGTTCAGTTAAGGCCCTAATTCTGGCAATTTGCTGTTCCATTTGCTCTTGAGTCGGTCTTGTGGTCAAAACAAATGGATATGTCATAAAAAGCCTGCCAATCCCTTCTGTCCCCCTTCTTCTTACCCTAATTGTAAACTGCAACTGAGAGCATTTGGTAAAGCTTTCTATTGAATCTACAATCTCTTCCAATGTCTTATGCCAATAAGTAGTGGTGGGTGGCTCAGTAAAAGGGACTATCCCATATTCCAAACTCATTTTTCTTCCTCCGTAATCAGCTTTCCCATCTCGCATTGAATAATAGCAGAACGGAGGTAGATGATCACTCTAAATGAATTTCTTGTTCTTGATCCTTTTTTCGCATTTCGACTTTTACTGGCAGTTTGCCCCGTGGGGCAAATCGCCCAGAGAGAATTTCGATGAGGGCATGGACGCTGTCATCTACGTTCTCATAGGCAACGAGAATGGAGGCGTCTTCATCAAAGTGTTTGAGGGCATATGGGGTGCCCATTAGGAGGTGGAGAGTGGGTATGTCTTGCTCATTGAGATGTTCGATGAGCTCGAGGTGCTCTTGTGAAAAACCAAATTGACCTGCCACTTGATTGGTGACATTTTCCCAGAGGACAATGAGTTGATCAAACTCGCTCAAATCGTCTGGCAACTCTTCATGGGAAAAGAACTCGATCTTTGGATAGGAGGAGGGCAATTGGGCTTTGTAGGTCGAGAGGTGGGTGTTGCCAACAGAGATAAAGGCCACTTTATCTTTTCGCTGTTGGATACATTTTGAAAGCCCTTCTCTGCCAATGCTGGTGATCGCATCGCGGTAGAGTCGCTTGATCAACCCCTCTGCTGAGACGGGATTGATCATCTGCTCCACCACTTCAATATCGGCGAGAAGCCGATTGACGTGGATCCCCACTCGCTTTTTTGCAAGCAACACTTTTTTCACGCGCTGATTCAAATCATCGATCCGAATCGCCCCTGTCTTGGCCGCGTGTAAAAGGGCCTGATATGCTTTTGGAACTTGTTGCTCATAGATCTCACTTACACCTTCACTCCGATGATCTCCATAAAGCAAGATGGTACACCCCGCCTCGTACGCTTTTAGAGCAATTTCTTCTGGGGTATGATACTTGGTCAATGCCCCCATGTTAAGAGCATCGGTGACCACTAAACCATCAAATCCCATTTGATCCAGTAACACCCCTTTGATGATTTTTTTCGACATGGTGGACGAGTAGGTGGGATCACTATCGAGTGCTGGAACGAGTAGGTGGGCAGTCATCACTCCTGCCACCCCATGATCGATCGCGTGTTGAAAAGTAGCTAAGTGGTCTTTTTCCAAAATATCAAGAGGTTCACTCACCATGGGCAAATCGAGATGGGAGTCGACATCTACCGAGCCATGACCTGGGAAATGCTTGGCAACAGCTAAACACCCCGCTTGTTGCATGCCATCGATCAAAAAGGTTGCGCGTCGCATCACTTCTTCCGGGTCATCTCCAAATGAGCGCATGCCAATAATGGGGTTTTGGCTATTACTATTGACATCGACGACAGGGCCAAAATTCATATGTCCCCCAACGGCTCGGCAAGAAGCGCCAATAATTTGTCCCATACTGTATAGCAGCGAGGGATCGCGAAGAGCTCCAAGGGTCAGATTGCGGGGAAAGTTTAATGTCCCCTCCATTCGCATCCCAAGTCCCCACTCTGCATCTAATCCCACAAGTAGGGGCAAATCACTTTGGGCCTGAAGCATATTCAGGTAAGCGACTTGCTCTTTGGCAGATGCCTGCTTCATAATCAACCCACCCACATGGTACTCTCGAATAAACCTTTTTAGTGCCTGGGTATGCTCTGGCAACCGGGGAGCTGCTGGAATCATAAAGAGCTGGCCCACCTTCTCCTCTAAGCTCATCTGATCGAGCCTTTCCTGCACCCAATCTGCGTGAGCTAGGGTGAGATGAGTGACCACTAAAACAAACCATCTCAGCATCTTTTCCATAGCGTTTTATTCTCCCATTCGATTTGGTATTAAATGAGCAGAAAATAGCAGTTGGAGAAATTCATGTCAATCGAAGAAGGGTACGCAAACATCTCATACGGAAAGGTTTACTTTCAAATCTTCAACCCCAAAGGAAAGCAAACTCCGCTCATCATCCTACCAGGTGGCCCGGGAGCGCCCCACGAATACCTTCACACGCTCAGCGAGTTACAACTAGAGCGCCCCATCGTTTTTTTTGACCAACTCGGCAGTGGTCAATCTGATGAGCCGCCCCACGAAAAAGGGCGCTGGTCGCTTGAGAGAATCACAAGTGAAATCGAAGAGCTGATTGATTGGTTTAACTTCCCCTCATTCCACCTCTTTTCCCACTCAGCATCAACTGCCTTTGCCCTGATCCTCGCCCGCAAGCGAAAAGACTGGCCCCTCGAATCGCTCACCCTCGCCTCCCCCATTGCCTCAACCAAGCAGTGGAAAAAGGATCAAGATCTCATCCGAAAGAAAATGGCCAAAAAAGATCAGCAGGCGATCAAAAAAGCGCTCGAAACCAACGACTTCACCACCAAAGGGTATGAAGATGCCCTCTCTATGTACCAGCGGAAACACTGGTGTCTTGCCTCTCCCGTCCCACATGAGATCCAAACTGCCTTTGACGCCCTCAATCCCGAGCTCGTCGAGGGAGTGATGGGCACCAACCCCTTTGAGTTTACAGGCTCCCTTTCCACTCTTGATGAATATAGCCTCCTCACCACCCTGAATAAAATTCAGATCCCCGTCCTCATCACCGTTGGCGAGCATGATATGGTGAGCGAAGAAACAGCCCGTAAAATTGCCCACAAACTCCCATGCGCTATGCTCGAAATCTTTCCCGACTCGGCCCATATGCACTTTGCAGAAGCTCCAGAGGCTTACCTAAATCTCATGAAATACTTCATCAAATTTGAGGCAAGACATGCAGCATAACCCTGAAAAAAGAGCCTTTGAAGGAGTGGTCTGCGAAACACTCAGCGAAGTGACAGACCATGAGCTTGCCCTATACAGCGTCAACTGGACCATCCCCGACTTTGTCAAGCTCAAGAAAAATCAAGCCCTTTCCATCTACACCCTCATTTTCACCACCACTGGGATCGCCCAAATCATCACCGAAACCGCCCACACCCTCGAGCAACAAACCATCTGGCAAGGACACACCTCCTTTACCCCCATCCCCTCCTTCGCAGAAGGACTCCCCGATCTGGAAAAAATGACCCCACCCACCACCAGCTCAGCCCTCCACTTCTTCCCCAACGATCATGCCCACGCCCTCCTGGCCAAAAGTGAAAACACCTACCGCATCGAAATTGGTCGTGCCCGCCAAGGACAACCGCCCCAATCGATTGAAATTCCCGAAACCCAATTTGGGAAAATCGTCCGCTTTTCCCTTGCCGTCTGGGCGAGCAACATCACCACCCAAGAAGACCTCCCTCACCAAGTCCACTTCAACCACCTCAAAGCCGAAACCCCCTCCCAACATCTCCCCCTCCAATGGACCCAAGAGCTCAATCCCAACCTAAAGCCCTTCCCTCAAATCACCGGCACTCAAAAAGTCCAAATCCAAAAAACCTCCCAAATCTTCACCCTCAACAATCTCTCCGCCTCCCACTTCACCTCCCCCGGCGCATAACCTCCATAATATAAAGCTCGATAGCACTTTTGATGGGGTGACATATATTACTCTCTCATGCTACACTTTTTCGGTTCGCAAGTTGATCGAGTTGGAAAATGCCACAATTTATATCTGTTTTTCCCCATGAAAATCCATATACCCACCTCCCTGATGCTGAGAAGTTCTTTAGCAAAGGGCGGATTGTCACTGAAGAGGGAGCACCCATCACTGCCGACTACGAGGGGAATAGGTACCTCCTTGTGGCCAAAAAAGAGGAAATGACCCCAGAAGGCAAGCGGATCACCCGGATTGCCCATCCCATCTTTGGCCCCCACCCACCAGCCGATCTTCCCCAAGTGACAACTGTCGATATCCCCCCTGACCTTGTGGAATTTGTCAATCAACATACAGATGCGCTTCTTGGCGGCGAGCCCTTAGATGGTGTGGAATATTTCCAAAGCCGCTATGATTCGCGGGTATTCACCAAGTCTGACTGGCCAGACATTATTTGCAAATTTTCGCCCAAAAGCAAGGAGCGATATAAAAGCATTTGCCGCTCGCGCGCCGTCTGCCAATCTCTATCTCTTCACCACCTTGTCGTCCCCTTAGCAACACTGGTGCCAATTAATCTTCCCTTCCCTCTTCTCGTCGAAGAAAGACTCAATATCAGTCGGGGTGAAAGGGCGCAGGAAAGAGATTACACAATCTATAAGGATGATCTCCATGAGCCCATCCGCCAGCTCGCTCATTTCATCATTGAAACAGGTTTTAGTGATGTCACCTGGAGAAATGTCCCCGTCATCGTTCCCCCTACACCAGAAGGTTCCATTGGCCTTGTCGATCTAGAGGAATTCGCCGAACCCCTAACTGGCCTATTTGGAGGATTCCATCGCCGGGGGCTCGTTTGTTGCATTGGCCTTGACCAAATCCCCATCGTCACAAAAGTCTGCCAGCAAAGAGACCTCCAATTCAACCACCTCCCCCGCATCATCGAACAGCGAAAAAAAGAGCTCGCCGCCCAATAGCCCACCTCAAAAAAAGGCGCAGATTGCCCCCGGCAAGATGCGCCCCCCACCCGAGATCAAAACGACCTTTAGGTCGAAAGATCGAAGGGGATTACCTCTAAGCCACCTCTTGACGAACTCATGTCACTGAGTTACAATATCTCAAGGTGTAGGAGAAAAGTGGATGATGAAAAAGTATAAAGTGGAAAAAGAGGTGGTGTATGAGGGGTTTGGATTTCCAATTATCCTTCGCAATGTTCCTATGATTGAACTGCGAGGTGTATGGACTCCAGATATTGACCTCAACGTGCTGCAAAAGGTTGTTTTATTGGCCCTTGCCCACCATCCATCTGATATGACAGGTAATCAAATGCGCTTTGTGAGGAACTGGCTTGGATTGACTCAGACAGAGTTTGGCAAGCTGTTTGGCGTCACCCACCCCGCTGTCGTGAAGTGGGAAAAGACAGGTGATAAGGGATTAAAAATGAATTTGACGACTCAAAGGGATTTGAGACTTTGGCTTCTTGATCACTTACTATCCAAGGATGAAGACTTCCGAAAGGCGTTCAAGATCATCCACATGACTGAATACTCTCAACCAATTGTTCCCTTAGAGTTTGACGTTCCAACAGACCTTGTCGCAGTATAGACCCCTTAAAATATCAGGGGGGGGGCGTATCTTGCCAGAGGCAATCTACGCCCAATTCAATTGTCGACCCGTATAGGGATGGCAACAAGTACTTCTTTGCTTTGATGATTTAATCTGGATTGGGTATAGTGCTTTCCCTATTGGGAGGTGTTATGCCATGTTTTGTCAGTGCTGATGAGAGTGCGTGGAATCGCGTGCAGGGGTGGGATCAGCAAGAGGATTTTGCGAGTTTTGGGCGACTGATCACAAAAGATGGGTCGGCGCTGACGGGGGATTATCGGGGTGAGCACTATCGAATAGTGGCGAAGTTTCGGCGGGAGTTTTCCGAAGGTGAGCGATTTGTTCGGAGTATGAAAGCACTTGCTTGCATTCTCTCGAGTGTTGGTCTCGCGGCTGGATTGGACTCGGTGCGGAGGCTAATGTGTGAGACGCATGATGTCGTCCGGCTTGCAGAGCCCTTAGGGGTGACGAGTGGCGCTTCATCGGATCTTTCTGTGGAAGAAGAACTCGCTTTGGGACTCGACATTCCATCGAAAGATATTGACTGGGTGAACAACAATTTCCGGAACTTTTTCGAAAGAGTGCCTATTGCTGGGGTCACCTATTTTAGGTCCCAACATTCCCACGCAATTTTTACAACAGATCGAGTGCCAGGTGTGGTCTTTAAGCTGCAGCAATATGCTCAAACGAGATATAGAAAAAGTGTCAAGGCGAAAGAGATCTGCATCAAATACCACTTAAACCAGTTGGTCGTGCCTCATATCCGCCTCATTCAACCCAAATTTGGCCCCTGTTTTATTGTTGAGGAGCAGCTGGACTTTAATTCCACAAATAGTGGGCAGCAAGAAGCCCACCTCCTCCATGCACACCTTCTTTCTGAACCCTTGCGTCAAATGTGCCACTTAATTGAACAAATGAGATTGAGTGATGTTGAGCTGCGCAATATTCCCATTTTGCGCGACACAACCGATCCGCTCGGATTGAGACAATTTGCCCTCACCGATCTAGAAGAAACACATGGGGGCCATATTGGGCTTTTGGGGACATCAGGTGGCTATTGGGGAGTTCGAACTGGCCTTGTCCACATCGTCGCTACACGGCATATCGCTATGATCGAGAAATTCGCAAAAAGGCATTGGCATTGGCCAGATTCAACCTATCGGGAGCGGAAAGAAAAGAGAAAACAAGCCCTTGCCCGCTTGGATGCGATCAAGCAATATCACCAACAAGTCCCACTTGAGAACTTTAATATCCAACTCGAACCACTCGGGATTGACCCCAAATTGACAGCAACTATCCCCCTACGGCGAGGTGACCCTGCCAACCCACAAAAATGGATCGAATATGAACAAGAAATAAAAATCGAAAACTTGGCACGAGCCATTCAAGACGATTTCAATAATCAACTCGCTCAGAAATCCCCTGATGAGTCACAAGTGGGCAAGCGGAAGCTATATCTCAGCGCCCCGCGCGGGTATCGGGTGTACAATCGGCCTGAAATTGAAGGGGATGATGGGCAAACAATTGGCTGGATCGACCATCTCCTCAACCGAATGGTGAGGGAAAGGAAACTATTCAGTTGGGAGAGTGATGCCGATGGGTTCACTATTCAAGCCTGACCGCTGCAACTGACAGTACAAACATTTCTTTCTTTTGATGGTTAATGTGGGTGGTGGTATAATCTTTCCTTATTCGGAGGGTATTATGCCAGGTTTTGCCGTTGAGAATAATGACACTAGAGTCAGTGTACAGGGATGGGAGCGGGCTGAGAAGTTTTCAAGCTTTGGGAGACTTGTCCAAAAAGATGGCTCTCCTTTAGTTAGAGCCTATCAGGGCGAGCACTATCGAATAGTTGAAAAGTACAGGAAAGAATTTACTAGTAATGAGCGACTCATGCGGCAAGTGGAAGGGGTTTGCTATCTTGTGTTAACTCTCGGATTTGCTTGGGCTCTAAAGAGCGTCCAGAAATTATTGACTGCGACCCACCAAAATGTGAGAATTGCCACTCCTTTGGGCTTAGCCAATGCAGTGCCCTCTCTACTTACTCCTGCCGAGGCACTCTCAGAAGGGCTTAATGTGCCGGTAGAAACTTGTCAGTGGATTCGGAACAATCAGCTCGCATTGAAAAGAAAGGAAGAAATAGATGGAGTGCGTTATTTTAACTCCCAACAGAGCCATACGGTGTTTACTCTAGACTCTTGCCCCGGGGTCATCTTTAAGCTCCAGAACAATGCCAAAGAGCGTTTTGAAAATAGTGTGAAGGCCAAAGAGATTTGTTTAGAGTATCGTCTCGATCAATTGGTGGTTCCAAAGACCCGATTGATTGATGGAGCTGATGATCCTCCTTTTATCGCCGAGGAACTCCTCGACTTCAATCCAACCGATAGTGGACAAGAACAAGCCCATCGCGACTATGCCCCCCAACTTTCTGAACCCGTGAGGCAGATGTGCATCTTAGTTGCCAAAATGGGACTCAGTGATATCGAGTTTCGCAATATCCCCATCTTGCGTCAAACGCAAGATCCGCTCGGAATCCGACAGTTTGCCCTAGCAGACATTGAAGAGACTCGAGGCTCTGCAACGGGACTCTTTGGAAATAGCGGCTTGGCACCTAGAAGTGGTCTCGTGAGGCTTGTAGAAAGAGCCCACATTCCATTTGTCGAAAAAGTGGCGCGTCAACAGGGTGTCAAAAAACATGAATATGCAGAAAGCTACATGGACGAAGGAATTCGCCGCCAAGAACGACTGGATAGACTTGCCCAATTTCATCATGACCATCCCTTAGAGCGATTTGATATTCAACTCGACCAACTGGGCATCGATCCAGAGTTTACACAAAGTGTTAGTATGCTCCTTCCCTCACCTGAAGATCCAGACCGTTGGACATACCAACCCATGGATCAACAGATCGGCAAACTTGCCAGCGACATGGAAAATGACTTCAATCAACAGCTAGAGAATAAATCCCCTGATGAATCAGAGGCGGGAAGAAGAAATCTGTTTATCAATGCCAATCATGGCTACTTCGATGCCTTTTTCCGATCTTGTCAGATTCAGGGGGATGATGGGCAAATGATTGGCTGGGCCGATCACATCCTCAACCGAATGATGGAGCAAGAGATGATATTTAGCTGGAGAAGTAACGGCCACGGCTACTTCATCCAAGCATAAATCTTTCAAGCCATCTTGTTATAATTTAGGAAATAAAAGCTGCTAAATTAATAATGAAATGGCTTGAAAATGAAGAAAGTCTTAATTGTTAAGTTTATAGGGAAACCCTCTGCCCATTTAAAGCAGGTTTATTCCACTCATCCCAATATTGATTTTGACCAATCACTCGACTTTGACATCCTTCACATCGCAAAAAAGCGAGCCTTTTCTCGCAAGTTGCTCGGCCAGATTCAATCTGCCCTCAACGCTCAAGCCCTCGTTTCCTTTGAAAGCCTCTCTGACAAGCAAAGAGAGCAGCTCATGCCCTACCTCCTTATGCGAGCTCAAAAAGGGGGGCATACCATCTTCAAAAAGATACACGCGAAAAAGCAACTTTCTACCACATTTGAAAGCGATTTTGAAAAAGAGCATCACCAGATCTACTTCAAGGCCTTTCTCGACCATATGACCGGGATCGCCCATGAGCCCTACCAAATGATCAACGAAAATCAGCTTGAGGAACAAAAGCCCTCACTTCTCCTCCTCTGTGCAAGAAAAGTGAACCAACTCTTGCGAAGTTGGTTTCCAACCCCCGACCTACTCCTGGCAGATGGACCCGCACCTTCTCGCAAAACAGAAGATCGCAACCTAAATACCATGCACTCCCACTCAAATGATTGTCAGTTCAATGCAGCCACTCATATTGTCCCCTCAGTGAGTGTACAGGGGGCCACATCAACCTTTTGGAACAGCTGGACCATTGATACTACTTCTGAAAGGACGAGCCCCCTCGCCCAAATTAAGGGAGAGGACCTCTTTTTATACTATAATCGGCTCACCTACTCAAGTGCAATGGACTATCCGGTGCGTGAGACTGCCAATAAATCCCTCAACTACCAGAGAAATGGGTATAAGGTGATGCACTCTGGACTTGCCTGTGGTCTCATCGATGTTTTCAACGGTGGCTGCTATGACTCAATCCATGAAGCATCGGGCAATAACCTCGTTGCAGGCTATTCTAGACCACACCAGTTTGGTCAAAGTAGCATCATGCTTGGCATATTTAATCAAAATACCTACGCTAGCCATGCCCCACCAAGTCGCTCCTTTACCACACACGTCTCCACTTTTACCAATCATACCACTCTTGCGACCTACTCCCCCCGTTATGTGAGTGCAATTGTGACAAATATACGTGGATACCTAGTCAATACTAATAGTGGCTCACGTGTGGCTCCGCAGAGTGCTACCACTCTACAGCAACAGTTTCGAGTCACAACCACTTTTATTCCAAGGGTCTGTCCTGTACAAATTGTGGATGGGTCAGGGGCTGTATATGGATCAACTGAGCAGCTAGTTTTGCATCCAAAGCCCTATCAAGTTGTCGCATTTGGGCAGCTCGGATTCGAAAATTACGCGAAGAGGGAAATATACAAGGGAAAGATTAACGCCATCTCTCAAGCGGGCATGCAAATGGGATTTGTCGCTGCAGGATCTATTCAAGTGGCAATGTCTGGGAAAAAATCGAACAATGAGTCGGTCACCATTTATGCAAGAACTTTACCAAATGCCTCATCCCCACAAGAAAACAATTCTATCAACCTATCTAGTGGAGGGGCCCCTTCTTCCTACTCCTACCCCACTGACACAAACCATGCAACAAGCATCACGACAACCCAAATCTCAGATAAAACGGAAAATATTGAATTTACAAGTTTCACTGCAGGGATTGATATTTCAGCGACTCCCTACCATAGCTCGGCTTCTCGGTCAGAAATCGTTTCACAAAACGTTTCAGCACAAGGGCCCAAGTACACAACCTCATTTAATGCAGGCAATGTCGGCCTTCCTCCAGCCATCAGCGCACTTCCTGCCACGGGAAGCAGTCAAAGTGGAGTAAGGGTCGAATACAAAATGGACCAATATGGGACTTATACAAGCTCTTTTGGATCCAATAGCAACCAAATCCCCTTTATCACAGATGAGCCAATCCTTAACGGAATTGATATGCCACTCTCCACGATCCTCTCTTCTCCCATCGGAAGTGCAACAGACCTTGCAAACGACAGCGCCACACTAGAGATCACTACGTACCTAGATAATGGAACCATTACACAAGTCCCGCTGATACAAGATCATGGGATGATTGGCTCGAAGGGGAGCCCAATTGTAGGGGTGAATAAAGCCATCTACACAATCAACACCTCTCTCATTTCTGTTCCACCCGCATCTAATAAAGTGACAAGCATCGATCTTGGCCAGCCTACCTCTAGAACAGCTGACGTCGAAAACATTCTTGGCTACTCGGTGCCCGCAAGGCTTGCTGAGATGACAATCAACTTTGCAGACTCCATTAGTGATAGTGAGGCTCTCACCGTTGTATTCTTTGTGACCGATGAAAATGGAAACAAAGTCGATGCGGTCGACATTGAGCTTTATAAAAGGTTATATGGAAGCGACCGAGCAGACTATACGACCAAGCAATTTTCTGTTGGCAACAAGGGAATCTTCCCCATTACCTTTACAACCCAAGATACTGGGTACTTAGGCCCATTTGAAGCCTTTATTGAAGATGAGCGAGGACACAAGAGCACTACCCTCTACATTTCATCCGGAAGCCGTTCGACCACTTCTCGTCTCTTGGTCACCGCCATCATCACTGATGGCTCATCAGAAAGACAATCTACCACCATTGCCATATAGAAGGAGCATCGATGAAAAAGATTCTGAAAAATAGCGATCTACACCAAAAAGAAAATCTTGATCACCTAAAAGATGGAAAACCCATTTACTTAGCACACGCGGATGACAAAACATATAAAATGCTTGAGCAGTATCTCCCCGCTCATATGCGTCACTCACACGGTGTATCAGCTCTTCGCGTCGATCATAAACGCCGTCGTGCATACCAGGTAAACCTCGAAAAGTACGATCCTAAGCTCGAAAGACTCGTTGAGCCGACAGATGATGAAAAAGAAGACTTTCGCCGAAAGATGGTGGCGCGATACGAGCTCGAAAGTCAAGCCCCAAATACAAGCGGTAGTGATTTTTTCCACCCGGGGGATCCAGGGGATGGGATCGAAAGTCGGAATAGATGGACGTTTACTTTTACCACATGGCGCCTAACCGGATCAACTAGCCATACCCCTCAATTTGCATTAAAAATCCAGAATGTGGTTTGGGTTGCCACGGCAAACCAATCTCAATCACCGGCAAACAACCAATACTACTACCTCCTCTCCGCATCTACTGAAATTGCTCCTCCGCAAACTGGCATTGATACAGGACGACCACTCACCTACTCCTCAACTAGTGACTTTTACGCCGATACGATTTCCCTACAATTTGAAAGCATCGATCGAAGAGAGAATACTCGCGCGAGTACGCTGCGCCCCTCATTCGGTACCCTCCTCTACTCCCAATGTCAACCGAAAAACTCTAACCCAGGATCGGGGACGAGCGAGTCGAAATCGGTTGGTCTTCAATATTATACAAGTAGCGAGTTTTCACTTGGAGTCGACCTCCCTTCAAGAAAGCCATTTCCACAATTCACATATGTTGAAGAAATCTCCTCTGTTCAATCAACTGACAACTCATATACCACCTCATCCGATACAGAATTTATCATTCATTCCCACTACCCACAAGCCTTTGAACAATTTAACCCCAATTGGAAACGCTTAGCCCCACCACCCGCCTCTGCTGGCGCCTCTGCTGGCCCTCGTATTGGAGGGACAGCCACCTGGTCTACAGCCAACGATATCAACATCAAAAACCCCAGCCAAACAAGCCAACCTCAGCATTCTGAATGGACCACAGCCGGCATCGATGTGCACGTCAGTTGGACATATGGAGTACGCAACAACTCGATGGGTACGACAATCAATGGCCTCGTTGACATTGGCATTGGCTCCCTTAACCGATTCCTTCCAATACCCAGCCCAAGTGACTATATCGACGATGTCACAGGCCTAAACGGGCAAAGCATGTGCTTTTTGCAAAAGGCAGGATCGTTAGAACACCCACCATCAGGTGGAGTACCCAGAAGAAGGAATCTCTTTCCTGATAGAACCGGACTAAAAATTCCTGCAAAAGGCCCTGATTCCCATCTGGACAGCGATGATGGCGACACTGCTTTCTGCACTTACTATGCAGCACCTGTTAACGTCTATATTAAAAAAGACTCAAGCTACCAAAATGTCTCAATCCCAGATCCTGTTAATCTCTACTTTTTCATCTCAGCAAAAAAAACAGACGGTACACCCATCACCGCCCCCAACCTAAAAATCTTTGAGCATCCAGTCCTCCGAGTCTCCCATGGTGAAGATATTGTCGTCCGCCCCGAATTACCCGAACAACTCGTCCCCGTTGAACACAACTCTGGAGGAAGCCTCTACTACTGGACCCTCCCCAAGGATTTCAGCCAATCATATAAAGAATTTCTGATCATGAACGATGATCCGGGAACAGATATGATTATCAATCTTGCCATCGGCCACACCCAAGGAACCAACGATGATGACTTTGCCATGATCTACGCCACCCAAGCGATGTTCCTAAGAGCCCCCCAACCCACTTAACCCCAATAGGAGTCCTAAATGCCCACTAACCCTCCCGTCACAGTCAAACAAATCGTCGATGCCATCAAAGCGCATACCCATCTCACCTTGGACGATAACATCGAAGAAGTCGCAACCTTAACTTTTAAAGTGCTAAAGCGCTATACAACTCACCCAAACACCTCTCTAGCCCTTCTTCCCCAGTATGTAAGAGGACAGCTCAGCCTATTTGAGCCCACTTTTGAAGATATCACTGTGAGTGACTTTACCGCTTTTGTAGCCCAAGTCGGAAGTCTTTACCGTCCTCTCGATCAGTTAGAAGGACTCTTTAACTTTCTCAATCGCTATTTTTCAAATCCACAAGAGGGCACCCTTCTCCAATTTACTGAGCTTGCAAAAGTTATCTCTACAAACTACCTCGCAGGCTCAAATAGCAACTTCGATCCAGTGACTAGCTCTTCCGATCCGATTGCATCCGGCCGATTCAATCAGTTTGTGAAAGGGTATATGAAAACCCTAACCGCGCATCACCCCACTTATGCCATCGGGGGATTCCCAAATGTGAATACGTTCGCAAATTACATCAGCGGGACTCTTCCAATCTCCCCTTTTCATATCGGTTTTGCCGGTGACTCTACTCAAAAGATTGTTGCCGCCCTTGAAATGACCCTTAAGGCAAATATGCTTAGCATTGGTGTTTCAGGCCCTACTGGCTCCTCACCAGACTTAACCCAATTAATCACCTACACAGAAGACGATGCCCCGACATCAGATAGTTATGCAGTCGCAACAGACTCGGGGATTCGCTATGCTCAAACAATTGGTACCATCCTGAGTCAAATGCTCACATCAGTCAGAAGGGTTGGTCGCACCCAACTCTCCTACCTCAAGACATTAGTCCCTAATAGCGGGGAAACAGCAAGTCTTATCGAGCAAATTGGATATTATTCTAATCTACCTGTCCAGCTTGGCAACCAAACTTCTGACGGCTTGATCGCACTTGCCCATCAGAACGTCGAGGCAATCCATCTTGGAGAATACAGCGAAAAGGCGCTACAAGTTTTTGCCGGAACCCTTGGAACCCAACAGGTAACTATCAACAAAGAGTTACAAAACCAAATTGCATATGTTTTGGGCAGACACGGCGTCAACATCACTCGCCCAACACCGGAGGGAGGAAACGAGCTCCAATCAGCGCTGATTG
Organism: Chlamydiia bacterium; assembly: GCA_022601545.1. Lineage (GTDB taxonomy): Bacteria > Chlamydiota > Chlamydiia > Chlamydiales > JAJACM01 > JAJACM01. The sequence goes on from JAJACM010000013.1 coordinate 22,975, forward strand.
TCGAAGCACTCTACCACAATCTAACGAATTTTTATGACGCGACAGCCACCAATATTCAAACAGATCTGACGAATGGGGCGAATAGCTACGCAGCAAAAATTAGCTATGCAACCAGTACAGCTGATATTGGCGATTTAACCCAGGCCATTACATATTTTCCGGTAGAAGCCCTACTCGCTTCTGCTGCATCAGTTGGAACATTAAATTCAAGCGAGTTGCCCGCTCAGTTGCCATCGCATCTGAATGATGCACAACACGCAAAGCTTGTCTCTGCCTTCCTCCTCAATAAAAACCTCCCAACTAACATCACAAACCGGAATCAAATCTGGCGCACCGGATACCAATTGGTAAACGGTTCAATCGGAACTAACCAATCGATTGCCCCTTTAAATCTGTTTGCTGGCACAACTCCACAATATTTCAGATATTTTGGACAACTCCCCCAAGCCAGCCGCCGCAAAATCCCCCGCCCAGGTGGCAACTAAAACTAATCGGCCAACACCATTAAATAGCGAGCACCCCTTCAAAAACAGTCACCGCCCGACCTGTAATCAAAATCCTCGCATCGTCCACTTCGAGATCCAAAATCCCACCTCGCAGAGAAACCTGTTTAGCCCGTAAATGCTTATTGCCAAGTCTCCTTGACCAATACTCAGCAAGGCACGTGTTGGCAGAGCCTGTCACCGGATCTTCCAATACATCCAGCTTGGGGAAAAATGCCCGGCAGATATAATCAAACTGACCTGATGGATCAGGCGCAGTCAACAAAAATCCCCGATCATCCAATTGAGAGATCAAGCCAAAGTCGGGGACAAATGAAAATAGCTTCTCCCCATCCTCAATCACAGCCATGCAATCATGATCATTCGATCCCAAATAGCTAAGAGGCGCACCCACCATCTCTTCGATCAAGTCCCTCCCATCCACTTTTTCGCTTGCCGGCTGGAGGGGAAAATCCATCGTATACCCATCCTCACCCCGCCGAATAGTAAGGGGCCCGCTCAAGCTAGCCAAGGTTACCTCATCTCCCTTAGCTATCCCCTGCTCCCACAATACATGAGCGGCTGCAAGCGTCGCATGCCCACACAACTTCACCTCTGAATTGGGCGTGAACCACCGAATCGTCCAAACCTCTCCCAGAATCACAAAGGCCGTCTCAGAGACATTCATCTCATTTGCAATCTTCTGCATCAACCCCTCATCTGGCATCACATCAACTACAAAAACCACCGCCGGATTCCCACCAAACACCTGATCAGTAAACGCATCCACTTGCCAAAACTTCATCGAACAACCTCCAAATAATGTAAACATTATATCCAACTTAGACACTTTCTGTCCAGATAAACCTTCCATTCTGCATAAAACCTATCTTTTCAATAGGTTTTATACACCAATCGGGTGCGGAGTCTTGAGTGCTGGGCTGCAAGCCCAGCCTCAAAGCTCCGCGAGGGGGCGCATCTGGCCTGGGGG
>JAJACM010000014.1 GCA_022601545.1 Chlamydiia bacterium
CTTCAATCGTATAGGGTGCATACCCTGAAGGGGGAGATGTCGCAATAGACCCGAAAAAACGAGCTCGCCCTTCAATATTCCCCCCAAAGTCATCAAGGAAAAATTCTTGCGCGAGAAAGGGAAGGGGTGCTATGGTGATGGAAGCTCGAATAGATAGAAACACTCGGTAAATGATCAAATCCTCCGACGAAGAGAAAAATATTCTACTCCTTACCTCGACAGGTGGTAGCGGCCATATTCAAGCAGCTCTTGCAAAGAAAAGTCAGATGGCTCTTCGATATCCCAATGCTACTCTCTTCGAGCAAGATATCATGACCGACTGGATTGGGAAGCATTTCGGCCAGTTCTGTGTGAACAAATGGGATAATGCCCAAAGACTGGGTAACGTATTCGAGCTTGAAATGTTTATCCGTCTTCTCCCCCTATTCGAGTGGGGCTACTTTCTTCCCATTTTTGTTCGCGCCCTTTGGTATATTCTCAAGCACGATATCGATTTCATCATCGATACCCAACCGATGGGTACATCAGCCATTACAAAAGCGCTGCGAATTGCCTCTATCATTCGCAAAAAACCCATTCGACTGGAGAAGGTAATTACCGAGTTGCCTACCGAGCAGGTGACCCATTTTTTTCAGCCGATTAAGAAGTTGTCGACCCGCTACCAAAATGTGGTCAATATCATCTCTCCCCCACCCCTTGCCTATTCTGTCGATGGGGAAAAGGCCTTTTGGAAGCGGTATTGTGGAATTTCTCGCGACTCAATTAGCTATAACAACTTGCCATTAAGACCTGCCTTTTTGCAATATCTCAATAAAGAGCGAGAGCATGAACCGGTCACCCTTGACCTGCAATTTCAACACCCAAGTGAAATTCACGCCATCCACAATACGATGAAGAAGGGGTGTGTGGAAGTGACCCGGCGCAAAGGGAAGCTGACAATGACGATTCAGCCAGAAGATCATGTCACAATGATGATGCTCGGCGGTAATCCACCTGAAAAAGCGCTCTTGCAATATGTCCAATCATTTATCAATATGACACGCGAACAAACGCAAGAAGATGAAAAGTATATTCTCTTTCTCTTTTGCAGCAGCGTAAAAGCGCCGAGCAATGACTTGCAAGATATGGTCCACGAAATTGTCCGTAATGACCTCGATTTCCCAAAGAACTTAAGTGTAGTCCCCCTCACCTATCAAACCGATTCAGTTGTGGCTCCCTTGCTTTTCCGCTCGGATGCGACGATTACCAAGTCGGGCGGGATGACAGCAATGGAACTTCTCTATGTGGGACGTGGCACTATTTTTATCCACGAAGAAGACCCCCCCAAGAATCGCTTTGGCTTTCTCCCCTTCCGCAAGCCACTTGATGGCATGCCCACCTGGGAAAAGGGCAATGCCCGCTATTTACAAGAAAAAAAGGGAGCGATTCTCATCACTCCCGATACGTTTAAGCTCCATGCAGATGAGCTCTTAAGCAAAGAAAAGAACAATATTCCCGAGCCGGTTCACTTCTGATTCTGAATCAAAGCAACCACAAACCCTTCCCAATCTTTTGCATCTGCCTTCTTTTTCAACACTGAATAATCTACATTGACAAACTTAGCAAATCCAGCAAGCTTAGGCTCCAGATCCCCATGCTCATCGGCTTTTGTCAAACCGTTTGACATCCCGGTAATCAAGGGCTTCCACTTAAAGCTACTCTGGTGAATCAGAACCATCATTTCACTTAATTTCTCTTCACTAAACACATAAGCGAGAAATTGCAGCGTGGGCAATCCATGAATTTGCTTGCCCAAACTCTGCAAATGAGCCTTTTTAAAACCCAACTTGAGCGGACTATTTTCCCCCATCGTAATCAATAACTCACTAATCGCCTGTTTTTTTTCCTCAGGAACATTGAGCGTAAATCCTTTCGCACTCAGGGTATGAGCTGCAATCACCGGTCCATCTGCAATCAACTCTTGTGCGCTCTTTTCAGGGGCCACCATCTCTACCTCAGCGGTGAGTGATGAGCAAAGAGCAAGTGTTGCAGTTAAAACGAAGTAGCGCATGGTAAATCTCCTAGTCAATTCTGTCTAATCTATTCTATACGTGCCAATACTACTGTGAAAATTTTTTCTATGCAATCGGTAAAACGCGCTTCTATTTTTCCTTTTTTTCTAACTTACATGTACCCATGGTGTTTGACTTGATCAAACTGCGCACAAACCCATCCCAATCATTTTTCTGGGCCATCGCCTCCAAAGTTTTGTAGTCTCCATGGGTAAATTCACTAAACCCTTTGAGCTGTTTTTCAAGTTCCCCATTATCTTTTTGCTTTTGAAGCCCTGCTGCCACACCCTTTTTCTTCTTTGAGCCCATCAGATCAGACCAAAGAGATGAACGTTCAATTTTTACCATTGATTGGATGAGGTCGGGAGTGGTGAAAATATAAGCGAGGAATTGGAGAGTGGGCACATGATCGATTTCTTTACCCGCTTTGTTGAGCCGACCTGACTTAAAGGCGAGGGTGAGGGTGGAGTCATTACCCATCGAGTGGATAATGAAGTAGATACTCTTCTTGTCCTGCTCAGTCAAGTTAAGCTTAAAACCCGACGCAGAGAATTTTTCTGACTTCATCCAATCGGGCCAAGCCACAAACTCTTCTTGATCGAGTGGTTTTGCGACCACCAGGCTGCACAAGAGCAAAAATCCCATCCAAATTACGCGCATTTACTTTCCCCCTTCTAGGGTTGATCACTTGATAAGGCAATTGACAAATTTGGACCAGTCGCCCTTTTGTGCATGCCTATAAAGCTGATCATAGTCGGAATGAAGATAGTCTGCAAACCCTGGAAGATCTTGATACAACTTTCCATTATCTCGATCTCGGGTAATATTGCTCGACAGGCCATCGATAAAACCAGCCCACTTGAAAGGGTTATTGCGAATATATCCCATACACTCAGCGAGATAAGGGTCATCAAAGGCCACCCCCAAAAAAACCAAAGGAGGGACGTGATTCACCTCCCGCCCAAGCCTGCGCAGCTCGCCTGATTTGGTGAGAAGAGAGAAGACATTATACTCTCCCATTGTCGAAATAATGGTATAAATCTTTTCTCTTTCCTCCTCTGAGACAGTCAGCTCAAAATTGGGATACTCAATGCCATCCTTTTGCACCGCTTGGCCCCTTGGCGCTCCAATAATTAGCGCAAGGAATACCCAAGTGATTGATAGTCGCCACCTCATTAGTTACTCCCCATCTCATATGTCATCGCAGAATACTGCTCAATATACGCCTCTTTTCGGGCCATTTCCCAATCGTGATTCACCATAATATCGATTAGCTCATCAAAAGAGGTCTTCGGCTTCCACTGCAAAATTTGATTTGCCTTTTCCGGATTACTTAGTAGCGTTTCCACCTCACTCGGTCGATAATAGCGTGGATCGATGCGGACCACGACTCGCCCTGTTGCTGAATTAATCCCCACTTCATCCACCCCTTCACCCTGCCAAACAATCTCAATCCCCAAGCGAACAAACGTCTTTTCCACAAATTCCCTAACAGAATGTTGCTCACCAGTCCCCACAACAAAATCTTGAGGCTCATCTTGTTGTAAAATTAGCCACATTGCCTCAACGTAATCTTTTGCATATCCCCAATCGCGCCAAGCATCCAAGTTACCTAAATAGAGGCATTCTTGCAACCCCTCCACAATGCGCGTCGCAGCGCGAGTGATCTTCCGCGTCACAAAAGTCTCCCCTCGGCGCGGAGATTCGTGGTTAAACAGAATACCGCTACAAGCAAACATCCCATAAGACTCTCGATAGTTGACAGTTGCCCAATGCGCATAAACCTTGGAAACTGCATAGGGCGACCTAGGGTAAAAAGGAGTCGTCTCACTCTGAGGAATCTCTTGGACCAAACCAAACATCTCACTTGTCGATGCCTGATAAAATCGCACATGATCCATTCCTAAGAAGCGAATCGCCTCCAAAATCCGCACCGTCCCAAGCGCATCCACATTTGATGTATATTCGGGATTCTCAAACGACACCTTCACATGACTCTGCGCGCCCAAATTATATATCTCATCTGGCTCAACCTTCTGAATAATCTTAATGATCGATGACGAATCGCTCAAATCTCCATAATGCAAAATAAACGAGCGATCCTTTTCCCACGGCTCTTGATACAAGTGATCGACCCGATCTGTGTTATGCGATGACGAACGGCGTTTCACCCCATGCACCTCATATCCCTTCTCAATCAATAGCTCAGACAGATAGGCTCCATCCTGTCCCGTGACGCCAAAAATCAACGCCCGTTTTTGCCCCGTGAAAACAGAACTTGCACAAATGCACATTATTATGATTATAAAACTTCGCATGGTTTCTCCAGGTTGATATTCGAAAAACCTTATACACAACAAATCGCTAAGTTACAATCATTTTTTACTCCCTCCCTTGCCAAAATAAACCTTTAAATGTACAATCGACTCCCTACATCGGAGGGCATCATGCGACAATTTTTTCTCCTATTCACCCTACTCCCAACACTCCTCTTTGCAACCGTCCATACTCAACAAGAGTTTGATAGTTGTGGTCAACTCATCCGCGAAGTTTTCCCCACCGGACATGCAGTTGAAATGACTTATGAAGAGGGGAAAATCACACATGTTCAAATGGCTCACCTTGGAGCCATCCACTATGTCTATAAAGGGGATAAGCTCTTTCAAATCGAGAGGCTCGCACCAGATGGAACCGTTCAATATACCCATACCTATCATCCTCATACCCGCACCCAATCGACTGAAACCCTAATTGGCAATGTAGGCACCACCTCAACCCAATACCATCCAACAACCGGCCAACTCACCATTCACACCCCCATCGAAAAGACCCAACTCACCTTTGACTCCAATCGCAACCTCATCTCCAAAACAACACCCCATGAGCAAACTCACTACCAATACCACACTGATGGTAGCCTAATCACTCATCCCCCTACAGAATCAGATCTCGAACCCATCTTCGATGATGAAAACCGATTGATCTCAGCCACCCTTGGTGAAACCACAGTCACCTTTGAATATGATCAATTGGGGCGGAGAATCTCCAAAACTGTCGAAACACCTGACTCATCCTATACAGAGTATTCCCTCTATCTAGGCCAGCATGAGATTGCCCTCGTCGATGAAGCTGGCAACCTAATTGCCCTCCAAATTCCCGGCCAATCCCTGGGAGAGAATGCACATCCCATGATGACCCGTGCCATTGCCATGGAAACAAAGACCCAAGTCTTTGCCCCCATCTACGACTTTGACTTTACACTCCGCCACCTGATCGATATCGATACCCATGAAGTGATCGACTACTCAACCACCCCCTTTGGCGACAACCTCATCGAGCAAAGCAAAATTATCCCCTGGATCTTCTCGATGAAACACTATGACCGTGAGCTCAACCTAGTTAGTTTCGGAGCCCGTTTCTACAATCCCACCACCCATCAATTCCTCACCCCCGACCCCCTAGGCACCCTCCAAAGCTCAAACCTCTACCAATATTGCCTCAACAACCCCCTCAAATACTACGATCCCGACGGCCAGTTTTTCATTGTCATTCCCCTCGTCCTCTCCCTAGAGGCCGTCGCAGAAGGAGCCCTCATCCTCGTAGGAGCTTACTACACCTACAAAGCAGTTGAAAAAGTCGACAAACACCTTCAACAAATGCACCGCAAAAAGCGGGGCACTGTAGACCCCTCCCTTCCCAAAAACCCGGCTCTTGATCCGAAATGGGAGGATATTAGCCATCCAAAGGGAAAAGAGAATGGCCATGAAAAGTATAGAAACACTGAAACAGGCACTGAAGTCGAATTTGATAGGGGTATAGAAGATGCCCCAGGGCACGGAAGGCACAATCACTACCATATCCCCAATCCAGATTCAACTGGCATCAGCGATAGATATTTAGATGGAAATGGAAATCCTGTCCCCGATAACCATGAACATTCACATGTTTATCACCCAGATGACGTTTGGTGGGATTAATATTAAGATCCGAGGAATGAATGGACTTCTCTTATTATAACGGTTTGTTTCACGATGGAAGCATTTTAGACATTTCACATAATGGGAAACAGATGATTCTCAGTATGTGTAGTGCTGAACTTGATGAAGAAGATAATCGGGACAATCTACCTCTGGATAGCGCTGATCGAATCATGGGTAAGTTGCACATAGATGACATAGGTGACATACAAGTGGATGAGCAAAAGTTTGCGGGAGTACTGAAAAAGGAATATGATAGTGGAAGGATCCTTAGGTTAAATGTAAAAGAAAATTCAGTATACCTATTTATCCAGTGGTGCAACTTTCCTCTTTCACTTAAAGAGGAGGATTATAACTCGTATCTAATCAGTGGAAAGAGGATTTGGTGGGAAAATCTTCCTCATCTTGTAGAATAAGTATGGTGTCCTCATATTAGATTTTTCTTATTATAATAGCTTTTTTCACGATGGAAACATCTTTGATATTAGCCATAAAGCAAATACTATTGTCATGAATATTTGCAGCGCACAAATATCTGCTAAGGAGAACAGAGACAATCTGCGTCTTGATCCAGAGAGTATAATCAGGGGGAAGTTGCATATAGAAAGCATAACTGACGTACTAGTGGATGAGCAAAAGTTTGCTGGAGTACTAAAAAAGGAATATGATAGTGGTAGGATTCTCGACCTAAACGTTAAAGAAAACTCGGTATACCTATTTATCCAATGGTGTAATTTTCCTCCCTCCTTGAAAGAGGAAGATTATAATTCCTACCTGATTAGTGCGAAGAGGATTTGGTGGGAGAACACTCCCTCTCAAGTTGAATGAATCGATGGGGTTGCTTGCGGAGCAAGCAAGGCCCGCTTCGATCAACAGACCGAGTGGTCGGTTGATCTCGGGTGGGGGGCGCAGCTTGCCCGCGGCAAGGCTGCGCCCCCCCACCCCGTCGCGAAAGATTAGCGGAAGATTGGCAGTGGGCGTTAGCCTGGGGGCAAACTTGTGGATTGTGTGAGGGTGGAAGAGGGGTTTGGGGTTCAAAAAGGTGGTTGATATAAATCGTTTATTGAATTAGACTTGCGGGATGAAATGGATATTTTTACCCCTACTGGCTCTCCCCTTTTCACTCGTAATGGCTGACGAGGTTGCGAGCGATTGCAATGCGTGCGAAGTGCGCTCTTATCAAGAAGAATCGAATAAATGTTGGCCTTGTGAGAAGGACCAGGCGTGTGAAGATGAGGAGTATGTCAAGCGATATACCAAGTCTGAAACGAGGTGTGAGCCCGAGAAGAAAAAGAGTGATGAGGTTGAATGTTGTGATTCGAAACCGCCTGTCGCGGATGAGGGATGTGGATGTGACTATGTTCGTCCATGTAATCATGCCCTCCTTTCTTATTGCGTGCCTACTGATGCGATTCCGTGTGGAAGTGGATGTTGGTGTGAGCCGGGCAAGTTACAACCCAATCGGCTGTATGCGGCTCCGTTATACCACTATGTGATGCTCAATAATCAGGGGGTGGGAACGTTTAAGGGAAATGCCTGGGGTGGCGAAGTGGGGTATGAGTATATGGTCCCCATGGGATTGTATGCACTGGGATCTGTGAATGGAAGCTGGTCTAAGCTCAATCAGAAGAATGGGTCGGCGACGATTCGGCAGAAGGAGGCGTTTGCCAATGTCCAATTAGGATATACGGCTGCTGCCTATGGGTGGGAGATTGTCGACTTTTACCTGGTGTTGTTCACGGGATATAGCTATCACTACTTGAATGAAAAGCAAAAGGTGCCAGGAACTCTCGATACGACGTTTATCTTCAAGATGCCCTTCATTCCCCTTGGATTTAAGCTTTATGTGATGGACCGGGACCACTTTGTCCTAGGCCTCAATTATCAATACCAGTTTGATCTCGATCCGATTGTGAAGATTTCGACATTGAGAGGGGCTTATTGGGCCTTGAATCGCCATAGTGATCAGTTTGCCGAAGTGGATTTCATCTTCAAGTGGTGTAACTATGACATTCGCTTCAGTCCATACTGGAGAAATTCATCGAGTGGCCCATCAACTGCTGTCACAAGCAGTGGCACCTCGCTCGGCTTGCAAGAACAAAAATATGATACGTTTGGAGCACTACTTGAGTTTTCTGCGCACTTCTAGCCTGATTTTTGCCCTGCTGTTTGGCCAAATGGCTTTTGCCGTTTCAAATGATAGCCTCAATGACTTTTACCAAGAGTATATGGAGGAAGCTCGATCGAAGGTGCCGGGAATTGCAGGCTCTGATGGGGATCCCACCGGTCGAACTCAGTTTGTCCAACAGGGATTTATGCTTTGGGATTATATGGTGGGTGTTGATACCGCTGCTGAATGTGCGACCCACTTCGAAGCACTCACCAATCTTTGCACCTATAATAAGATCACTCGACTCATCATTTTTATTAAAGACCCAAGCACTTTTACTTTCTATCAGCCCGATGATACGAGTTCCAATTCATTTCGCACGCTCCTTGCGGCACTAGTGACGTCAATGGCTACTGTCGTATCTGACTTCGAGGTGTCGGTCTTTTTTGAGACAGGCGCTTTTAGTAGCAATGCTGCAACTGGGACTGCCCCCACTGTCAACCCGGTTCCGGCTAATTACTCTGGGGCTCCATCGGGATACTTTGCAGATATTCAGGCGATGCTTGACTGGTCAAAGGCAATGATTGGCAATATTTCGGCCATCAAGGAGATTGCTTTTGATCCTGAGGCAAGTGGGGCGAATAAGAATTATCAACAATTGGTCTATAACTACTCAGATGAATACAAGTATCTCAATAGCCTTTCGTCCACACGGATTGGGAGCACTTTGGGAGTGGATGAGGCCAAGGAAACCTATGCCAATGTTTCCACATTTCCGGTCAATTCGATCTATACGGGTTCGATTTCGACGTTTCCCTCCGGCTCGACTGGACCTTCTTGGCGCTCGTCCAATAATGCCTCCCTTTTGCAATCGGTCTATATCCAGTGTTACCAAACAAGTATCCCCGCTCTGTTTGCCTTGGGATACAACTCGACCCATGGCACTGGATCACACAATGGAAGTGGCGCGGCTGGCTACTTCAATGCCTTGCTGCGCGATACTTGGTACCTCAATGGAAATGGAACGGTTAAAGCCACGCGTCACAATACAACCCTTTTAGGGCAGAGTACCAACTTCAAGACTTTTGCAGATGCGCTGATCTTTGCGCAAGACCCCCAAATTGGTCGGATTAATAAGATTGGCTATGTCTCTGTGACTCCTCCCCAGTCGGATACGTCACTTGTGCTCGGCGGTGCGGGATCAGCTTTTTCCACTTCGGGTTTTGTTCCTTTTAAGCGAACGGAGATTATTTCGGGGTGGCAAACTCAACCTGTACTCACGCAGGCGATGCTCGATAGCATTTACTGGATGTTTAGCGCTAACTACCAGAGTCCATTTTTCTTCTTTGGCAACTGGCAGCTCGTTGACTTTATGGAGTTCATCACCTACCTTGTCCAGATCAATAACACAGCAACGACTGCAGCATTTAAGGAAAATGGCTCAGGGGCTCCACTTAACTTCCCCTCTGGCAACTTTGTCCTCTATGAGGTGAGCTTTGTTGACGATTCATCCTCGATTGTCAACACCGTTCCGACAAGCTCAAATGGCCCGGCGCCATGGAACCTCCAGCTCGCTCCGTAGTAGATTGGCTTCCTAGCTGAGCGGCAGGTCTAGTCCGAGCTTATCAACCACTTGCTCAACTGCTGTTTTTCTCACCCATAGGTTGATTTGCCCGACAGGGTCGAGTCTGAACCCATGGTGCTGCCCCATTTCACATCGGATATGTTGCTCTACTCCTAGCCTGGAGGCTAAAAAGCGAATGATCACATCCTCACAAAAGTTTTTGGGCCATTTAACAAAGAGATGACACCCCTCAATCTCATCGGGCTGCTCACAATCGGAATCCTCAGGCTTCTTCCAACCATAAATCAAATCATTCATCACTTGGAAATAATAGCGATTGAGCTCTGCTCGCGCGCAAGGAAGGGGAATTTGACCTGAGGCAAGTAATAGTCCATATGGAATCTTTTCTCCCTCGCTCCCTTCCACCTCTTCTGGACCTGCTCCCACTTCTTGAAAGGGGAGTTGATCGGGATTTTTCAGATGGTGACTGCGAACATTATGAGAAAATAGGCCAAAAATTCTCACATCATCCCATTTTTCCATTCTGACCATCCTCGCCTCTTTTGAACGCTCCCCTTCAGTGATTGGGGGTTCAAAGAGTTGACCGGCAAGTTTGGTGCAATAGTCGGGAAGGGCATAAATGTCCTCAGCTTGATAGGATTGAAATTGAGTTACATCGCTTACACGTACCATTAGCTCACCTCCTGCTAAAAGAGAATGGAGGAAGCATAGCAACTCAATCGAATCAAGTAAACCTTAAATAATTTATGTGTCTATTCTGTAACGTACTGAACATAGGCGCCGCGCAGTTCTAGATTGGAGAGGGTGGCCGCATCTACCCCTGTGACGCCGATAAATTGGGCTCTAGTTACATTCGTGTTGATGAAGCTGGCCCCATGGATATAGGCCCCCTCTAAGGTGGCGCCGGTGAGGTTGGCATCCTTGAAGTTGGCATCTTGCAGGTTGGTATACATGAGGTTAGCACCAGTGAGATCGGCACCGGTAAAGTTAACATCTTTGAGGATGGCTCCCCGAAAGATGGTCTGGTCGCATTTGGTGTGGCTGAGGTTTGCTCCGGTAAAGTCGGCATTGGCATAGAAGCGGCTGGAGAAGACTTTGCCTTGGAGATTTTGGTGGCGGAAGTTTTTCCGCGGCTTGAGCCCCCAAACTGAGTTGCGGGGGGAGAAGATGAGGACAAGGAGGATGGCAGTGAGGATGAGAATGAGGAGGGTAAGGACGGCGTATTGTTTTTTGGTGAACATAAAGTGTCCAGTTGGGGTATGATGGAAGAAAAAAATTCATCCTAGCAAATAAAGGACAAATTGACAATATGTCACATTTTGAAAATGGATTAAAGATTGTACAAGCGCTTCAGAAGGCGGGACATACGACATATATCGTTGGGGGATATGTGCGCGATATGTTGATGGATGCCCCTTCTTACGACATTGACATTGGAACGACGGCAAGCTGTGATGAGATTGAAGAGGTGCTCGAGCCTCTGATCGACAAGGTGATTCCAGTTGGCAGGCAATTTGGCATCTTAATTGTGGTCATCGGCACCGAGCAGTTTGAGGTGGCCACTTTCCGCCAGGAAGGGGGGTATGAAAATGGACGCCATCCGACGATGGTGGAGCCAGCACCGCCTGAGATGGATGCGCTCAGACGAGATTTTACCATCAATGGAATGTTCTATGACCCCCTCACAAAAGAGATTCACGACTTTGTCGATGGGAGAGCAGATATTCAAGCCGAGATTGTACGAGCGATTGGGGATGCCGATGAGCGGTTTAATGAGGACCGCTTGCGGATGCTCCGCGCTGTGCGCTATGCCACCCGCTTTGGTTTTGCGATCGAAAATCGGACCAAAGAGGCGATTGTTAAACACGCCCCCGAATTGATGAGTGCAGTTTCTGTTGAGCGAATTTATACTGAGTTTGACAAGATGAGTGAGGCTCCTCACTTCCAGCGAGCCTTGGTGATGCTGCATCAGCTAAAACTGCTTGGGGAAATTTTCCCTGAATTAAAAGAGGTTTCCATCGAAGAAATCCAACACCGCACCCGCTTTGTTGACGCGATGACCACCGCTCCTCTTATGGTCCGCTTAATGGTCCTTTTCCCCAATACCTCTCTGGAAAAAAAACATGCCATTTGCGACTTTTTGAAAGCGCCCAAACGGGAAAAAGAGATGATCACCAAGCTCGAGGAGATGGGAGCACTTGGGGATGATCGGATGAAGTGGATTGTTTTTTGTGCACAGGATGAATGTGACAAAATTGTCGATCACTATCTCCACTTTCTCCCAACAGAGCAGAAAGAGCCCTTTGAAAAGAAATATCGCCTTTTTAAGAAAGGAAACTGTTGGGCAATCGATCGGGTGCGACGCAAGGATCCCGTGGTGATGGCTAAACACTTCCTGGATTTAGGAATTCCAGCGGGGAAAAAGCTCGGAGAGCTCCTAAGAGTCGCCGAGGAGGTTGCTTTTACAAACGATTTGCGCCAACCGGGAGAGGTGATTGAATACATGCGCCTCAACGCCCTACTCAATCTTGATGATCACTAGAGTCATATCGTCATGCTGGGGGGCGCCGCCGACAAAATCTCTTACCCCTTGCATGATCTTATCCGCCAAGTACTCCACTTCATTTGAGTCGGCCTCGTTAATCAATTGCTCGAGTCTGGTCTCCCCGAAGAGGTTACCATGGGCGTTATGGGCTTCAGTAATCCCATCTGTGTAGAGGATAATCAGATCGCCCACCTGGAGCTCTATCTCTTTAATCTCGGCTTGGGAGTCGGGCTCAACTCCAAGTGCCATTCCTGCCGTGTCGAGCTTCTCAAGCCGCCCATCCACCCTTTTGACAAGAGGAGGTAAATGTCCCAGGTTGGAGTAGGAGAGCCTTCTTGACTCCACATCATAAAGGGCCAAGAATAGGGTGACAAACATCCCATTTTCTTTGGTATCCTCACAGAAGAGCTGGTTAGATTTATGGATAATCGTTTCAAGCTCATTGTTTGATGCAGCCATACTCCGGATGATGCTGCGCAAATCAAACGCATAGAAACAGCCAAAGATTCCCTTCCCACACCCATCAGAAATGGCCAAAAGAACCGTTTTCTCCTCTTTCCCATAGATTTCCCAGTCGTAATAATCCCCCCCCAACTGCATTGCTGTAGCAAATCGGGTGGCAATATCCAGACCCACTTCTTTAGTCGATATGGTGGGGAGCATCTCTTCTTGGATCTTTTTTCCCAATCGGATTTCGGTCTCAAGGGATTCTTTTTGGCTCCGCTCTTTTTTCACCTCTTCAATGTGGTATTTGAGCGAGCCAAGCATCTGATTAAACTTTTCTCCCAGCGTGTTGATCTCAAACCCGAGGGGATCGTGATGAAACTGCTTATCGAGATCTCCTTGTCCCACCGCATCCATTGAATGGGTAAGCTTGCGTAATGGACGAGACATCCTGAGCGCTAGGAAAAAGCTCACCACTCCTCCAATGACCAATACAAAGAGCAAAAAGACGACTAATTGCCAAAGGGCGTGGGACATTTCGAGATAAACCACTCGGACGGGCACCGAGAGGAGGAGGAAAAGAGAGGATTCGGGGATCTTGTTGATCACACAAAAGTTATTTTTTCCCTGATACTTAAACCGATAGCCCCGGCTCACCTGGGGAACTTCTTCGAGGATAATGGTATGGCTCTCATCCCGTTGCTGCTCGATTACATCGCCCGGCTTCACCTTCTCATATTCAGTCGAGGTGGACTCGACTAAGAAGTGTTGGTGGACCAGGGCGCTATCGGTACTGGTGATCACCGTCTTACTTTTGGAGAGGAGAGAGATGTTGGTCTCATGAATCGTCTGAAAGGAGGAAAGCTGCTCGAGGAGCTGGTTGAGCGAGATTGAGGCGACAATCATCCCCTGGACATTATCACTTCCTGGATGAAAAACCACCTTGTAGAAATAGAGGGAGGGGCCAAAAATGGGGTCGAGGCCAAACTTCACCTGCCCAATGCGGGTACCCAACTTATGGACACTGAAAATATGATTATACTCTTTTCCAATCTGGCTTGGGACCGTGGACGATTGGCATAGGAGCTCTCCACTCACGGTGTGTTCAAGGTAAAAAAGGGCCGAAATTTTTTCCCGGAGGGCAAATTTGCGCAAGATGGGCTCGATATATTCGTCGTGAATCACCTCTCCAGAAGGTTTCTGGAGGCTCACCAGGTCATGGATGGCGTCGATGAAATCGAGCTCAAACCGCTCAATTTGTCGAATATATTGTTGATGATCATCCTCTAGAATCTCAAGTGAGGTAAATATCTCTTCCCTTTTACTGTGATACTCGCGATCATATAAGACAAAGCTATAGAAAATTAAGGGGATAACCAAAAATACGAAGCTGACAAAGAGCACCCGTAGAGCAAGGCTCCCGCTCATGCTCGCTGTGGAAAAATTTCTTTGTCGCTGACGCTTACTCATGAAAGATCATATCCTAACCAGTGCTAATAACAAAATCATCAAACACCTAGCCAAGCTCACCCAATCTCGCTCATACCGATACGAGACCAAAAGGGTGATTGTTGACAATCCAGCGGTGATCGAAGAGCTGGCTCTCACACATTATCCTCGCACCCTTATCACAAAGGATAAAAATTGCAAATATCCCAATATTAAAGCACAGCAAAATATTATTGTCACAGCCGATTTACTAAAAAAGATCACAGGGCTCGCCTCCCCTCAACCCATTGCAGCTGAGTTTGATCTCCCAACCATTGCCCCCCTCACCGCCCCCAAAAAAATCCTTGTCTTTGACCAGGTTCAAAACCCCGGAAACCTGGGTGGCGCCATCCGATCAGCCCTCGCCTTTGACTTTGATGGGATATTTCTCATCACTCCCAGCGTCGATCCGTTCCACCCCCAAGCGATGGGAGCGGCACGTGGAGCAAACTTTCACCTCCCCATTCAGATGGGCTCCTTTGATGAACTCCTCACTCTTGCCAAAGCCCACCATATCTCCCTCATCCGAGCCGACCTGGGGGGTGCACCCCTCTCTACCATCCCCACTCAAGAAAAACTCGGCATCATCCTCGGCAATGAAGGGCACGGATTTTCAGATGAGGCCAAAAACCACACCGAAGCCTATACCATCGCCATCAACCCAGCTGCCAATTCGCTTAACGTCGGGGTGTCTGCTGCTATTCTCATGTACCACATTACCCACTGGAGCCCAAATGGTTGACGATCGCTACTACGACCAAGAAGAAGATTTCCACGCCCAAAATACTAAACGCCAGCGCAAAGAGGCAAAAGAAGCGACAAAACGGGATCGCTCCAAATACAAAAAGACCGATCAAGATAAACGGGACAAACAAAAGCAGCCCTTTATCCCCCCAAAGGGAAGTGTTGAAGGGCGGGTGATTGCCACCTGTTCGGCCCAAGTCACCGTCGACACCGAAACAGGCCCCCTCGAATGCCACCTCGGCGGCCGATTTAAAAAAGAAGTGGGAAAAGAAAAAAACCTCATCGCAATTGGCGATCAAGTGACCGTCCTGGATGGGCTCATCATCCACATCGCCCCCCGCACTACCGAGCTCTACCGAGCAGACAACCTCCACCGGAGAAAAAAGCAGCTCATCGCAGCCAATGTCGACTACGTCATCATCACCGCCTCAGCCGAGCTCCCCCACTTCAAACCCGCCCTCATCGATCGCTACCTCATCGCAACCATGCAGGGCAACCTCAAACCCATCATCGTCATCAACAAAATGGACCTCTCCAATGACGACCCCTACTTCGAAGAGATGAAAACCCTCTACGCCTCACTTGACATCCCCATATTTCTCACAAGTACCATCGATAAAAGAGGGCTTGAACCCCTAAAAGCTTTCCTCCACAATAAAACCTTTGTCTTCTCCGGCCAGTCGGGCGTAGGCAAATCCTCACTCATCAACGCTCTTTATCAACAAACTCTCCACACAAAAGAGGTGGTCTCAAAAACGGAAAAGGGTTCCCACACCACAACCGCTAGCACCCTCATCCCCCTCGAAGGGGGCGGCTTTTGCGTCGACACCCCCGGAATCAAAAGCTTTGGCCTCCTCGATCTCACCCCCGACCTCATCCACGCCTTCTTCAAAGAGTTTGCCCCCTACGCGGCCAACTGCCAATTTGCCAACTGCTCCCACACCCACGAACCCAAATGTGGAGTGAAAAAAGCGCTCGAAGAAAATGCCATTTCCCCCTTCCGCTATGAATCCTATTGCACACTAATACTCAATGAAACTCACTAGTTGGGAATTCCCTTGAGTATATCTCCTCATGTGGATAATATTTATTTCGGACATCCGATCATTTTAGGAGAGTATTATGCCCCATATTAGCGAAGTGATTGCCTACCAGGTTTACGATTCACGTGGATTTCCCACTATTGAGGTGGAAGTTGTCTGTGATGATGGCTCGTTTGGCTTAGCGACGGTGCCCTCGGGCGCATCGACGGGAGCTAAGGAGGCGGTTGAGCTGCGCGATGGGGATCCCAAGCGATTTAAGGGGAAAGGGGTTCTTAAGGCGGTTGAAAATGTAAATGGGGAGATTGCACAGGCGCTTCGTGGACTGCCCGTTTCGCATCAAGCTGAAATTGACGGGATTCTTATTGACCTCGATGGGACACCCGATAAGTCCAAGCTGGGTGCCAATGCGATTCTTGGCGTTTCGATGGCAGTTGCAAGAGCTGCTGCTTGTGCGCAACACGTTCCCCTCCATCAATACTTAGGGGGAACATTGACATATATCTTGCCTGTTCCAATGATGAATATCCTCAATGGGGGCGCACACGCCGACAATTTACTCGACTTCCAAGAATTTATGATCATGCCCATTGGGTTTGACACGTTTTCAGATGGGATGGAAGCGGGGGTGAATGTCTACCAAACTCTCAAAGAAATCCTAAAAGAAAAGGATCTTTCAATAAATGTGGGGGATGAGGGGGGATTTGCTCCCAACCTTTCTTCCAATGAAGAAGCGCTTGATCTGATCGTTGCTGCCATTGAAAAAGCGGGCTACCAGCCTGGCAAAGAGGTGCAGATCGCACTCGATGCGGCTGCATCTGAGTTTTACGATGACCAAATTCACAAATATATTGAGAAGAAAAAGAAAAAAGCAGGTCAGGAATCACACAGTCGCACCACTGAAGAGATGGTGGATTACCTCGCTTCTCTTTGTGAGAAATATCCCATCATCTCGATTGAGGATGGCTTAGCTGAAGATGATTGGGAAGGGTGGCGCCAGTTGACAGCTAAGGTGGGAGATCGTGTCCAGATTGTTGGAGATGATCTCTACTGCACCAATGCGGGGATTCTTGAAAGGGGAATCAGAGAGGATTCGTCAAATGCCATTTTGATCAAGCTCAACCAAATTGGAACCGTGACTGAAACCCTCGAAACGATTCGAATGGCCCAGACGCATGGATGGAGCTGCATTATCTCCCACCGATCGGGAGAGACAAGTGACTACTTCATCGCCGACTTAGCTGTTGCCACACACGCGGGACAGATCAAAACGGGTGCCCCGTGCCGATCTGAAAGAGTGGCAAAATACAACCAGCTCCTCCGCATCGAACTTGAACTTGGATCTGCCCAATACGGGCTCACATCAATACAAAAGGAATAGATTATGGAATCACTCATCGGAAAAAAAGCCCCCCCATTTACAGCGCAAGCCGTAGTTAACGGCGAGATCAGAGACAATTTTTCACTCGAAAGTTACCGGGGAAAGTATCTCTTTTTCTTCTTTTACCCTCTCGACTTTACCTTCGTCTGCCCAACTGAAATCATTACCTTTGGCAAGATGGAAAAAGCGTTTGCCGAGAAAAATTGTGCTATCGTCGGCTGCTCAATTGACACCGCTCAAAGTCATATCGATTGGCTCAATACCCCACTTGAAAAAGGGGGAATCAAAGGAGTGGAGTACCCGCTCATAGCTGATACTGACCGGTCAATCGCCAAAGCCTACGGCACCCTCTCTGAAGAGAAAAAAATCGCCTTCCGCGGCCTTTATCTCATCGATAAAGAGGGGTTTATTCGCCACCAGGTGATCAATGACTTCCCCCTTGGTCGCAGCACAGATGAAGCGATGCGCATGCTCGATGCCCTCCAGTTCTACGAAAAGAATGGAGAAGTGTGCCCCATGAATTGGCACTTGGGTGATGAAGCGATCAAAGAGACCAAAGAAAGCGTCTCTGACTATCTCAAGAGGAAGGGTTAATCCCGGTCATAAAGTCATAGAAATCCTCCTCGCTCATGAGGAGGATGCTTTTGTGCAAATTGAGTAGGGGCAAGCATTTGTCGATAATCTTCTCATCCCCCACCCCAGGAAGAGCCACAGCAGCTAACGAAGTGGGCAAGTTGCGAGTCATCAATGATTCAAATCCCATCTCATAATCTTTTAGGCTAAACCCCTCTTCAGCCACCCTGATATAGTAGAGATGCCGCTTATGCATCAAAGATTGAATGGCAAGCTCAAACCCCTTCCCATCAGAAAGTTGCCCCATCGCCTGCTCAAATTCAGTCACACTTTGAATATAGTGAGGAATGCCAAAAGGTCCACTTCCGGCCTCGCCAAAAATGGCAATATTCAAAGTCGATTCCATAAACTTTCCCAATTAACCTATTATTTCTAACAAATTAATTAGCGAACATCTGATTTTATTGTAATTGAAATCTCTCATGACCAATTGTCGTATTCGATCCATGACCGCAATAGACAGTTGTATCATCTGGCAGCTTAGCCAGTTTGGCAAAAGAAACAGCCATATCCCCCTCATTACAGCCGGGCAAATCAAGACGCCCATGAGTTCCTCTCATCAGCGTATCCCCAGCCAGCAATACCTTCTCAGTGGGCAAGTAAAAGCAAACCCCACCCGGACTATGTCCCGGAGTCTCAATTACTTCGAGCACCACATTTCCCACTCGAACAGATTCCCCCTCCCGCAAATAGTGAGAGACAGCCACCCCAGTCATCGCCAAGTCAATCGCCTGATCTTGCTCCGACCCCTCTTGCACCCCAAACATCTGCTTCAGCCCAGAAACTCCCCCCATTAAATCGAGAATCCCATCACTGCCCGGCTCCACCACATTTAGCGCATCCTTTTCATGGACAAACACTTCCACCCCCTCATACATCCCCACCAAAGCGGGAACTGATGCGGTATGGTCAAAGTGTGAATGAGTGAGCAAAATCTTACCCAATCGCATCCCCTCATCCTTGACCAAGTACTCCACCCACTCCAAACAGCCAAATCCGGGATCGACCAAGGCTAACTCCATCTTTTCTGAGCAGCCAATGGCAATGCAATTGGTATCAACTGGAGGACATGGAAACTTTTCAATTAGGGCTTGAGACATATACCTTGAGAAAATGCGCACTGGCCAGGATTCGAACCTGGGACCCTCGGCTTCGTAGGCCGATACTCTATCCAGCTGAGCTACCAGTGCTTAGGTTTGCGACGATCATCCCACAAAAGAGAATTTTGCACAACCCCAATTTCATCAGCACCCATACTCAACCCAAAACCCATTTGTTTAGATTCAAAAAATGTGTTATAATATCCATTAACCATAACCCAGTGATGAGAAAACGGTATGATTGCAAACAATACAATTAGCTCAATTAGAGCCATTCACAATGCCACAATTAGTTCAGATATGAGACTTTCTGTCGGCACCCTCCATTTAAGAAGAGACATTTTAGATACTCAACTCTTTGTCACTGTGGAGCAAGCAGAGCTCAAGCACCCAACCAACGCTTTGGTAAAAGCCAAAACCCTCTTTAGAGAGGGGATCAACCGCATTGAAACCTTCACCTGCCGAGTCAAGAACCTCTTTACTCCCTGTACCGGCCGCCCCTCCATTAACCCCGTCCGGGTCACTCAATCCATCCTTCAGCTAGTCCAAAAAGACGACTTTGTCCCGTCTCTTCAAAGAGTTTACCATCAATCCCTTGGAGGTAAACTCCCAGTTTCAAATGGCCCACGTGATTTCTTTATAAGGCGCCTAAGTCGCTTACAACAAAGGTTTACAGGTCCCACATCCCAGAGAACCCAAGCTCAAAAAAACCGCATCAATACTCTATTTGATCAAACACGAGCAGTTCTAGATCTAAAACTTCCTCATCAAGTCCATAATCGATCGATCGTGGGACAACTCCTTTACAAAAAGGCCCCCGCATAAGATACTAAGTGCCATGATTGATTGGCACCAACAATGGGAATGCTTTTCTCCCCACTTTGTCGATGGGAAAGCCCGCGTGGATCTCTCCCAGTATGGCGGGCCGAAGGAGACCATCCTGATGGATCCAGGCCCTGGATTTGGCGATCTCTCCCACCCCACCACCCAAATGACCCTCCAGCTCGCCCTTCCCCTCATCACCCCCACACTCCCCGTCACCGATATTGGGTGTGGAAGTGGCATCCTCTCCCTAGCAGTGGCCAAAACGGGCGCCCCCAAAGTCCACGCCTACGAAATCTGCCCCCAAGGGCTCGCCCATGCCAAGTCCAACGCCGTCCTCAACCACCTCCAAGAGACCATCACCTTCCCCTCCACTCCCATCTCACTCTCCCCCTCCCTCATCCTCTGCAACATGACCTACTACGAGCAAATCGCCGCCCTCAAGCAATACGCCCCCCTATTCACCCTCCCCCACACCCTCATCACCTCGGGAATCCTTGAGGATCAAGCAGATGCCTATCTCTCTTTTCTGCAACCCCAACACTATCAACTCATTAAGCAAATCTCCTCCAATGGCTGGTGCGCCTTCCATTTCCAAAAATAATTCCCCTCCCCCAACCCATTAACAATAAATAACCTATCCCATTTCAATTATTCTTTGTAATTGTAATTTCTTTAAATTTGTGATATAATTATTCAACGGGCAAATTATAACCTTAGGTAAATTAAGATGGGCTCAGTTGGAGAACAACCCTTACAAATCACTACACAGGATGCAGTTGGGGTTCTTATGCATGACCTCAAATCCACCGACTTGCCAAAGGGGGAAGGAAAACTTCACCTCCCTGGAGTGATTCTCGATAGTAATCTCGAGGTCCAGGTCGAACAAGTGACATCTGAGAAATGTGGGGTGGTTGATATCCTCTGGCATAAGATTCAATTCCTTATCGCCAAACTCTTTAGCTATTTCCCCTCTTTTCAAGGATCCATTGATCCAGAACAGGTGACTCAATCCATCCTTAAGGTTTCAAAACGAGGCAATTTCCAAGAAGCCATTGCAACAATCCCATCAGACGGAGCATTTTCTTCTCACGATATCCTTCGAAACAACTTAAAAAGTTTTGAAGCGCGACTTACAAGCGATAACTCCGCTCGCCCACAGGAACAAAAGGAAAGAATTCATAACCTATTTGCCGAGATTTACCAAAACATCGATCGACAAACCCCTCCTACTCCACAATCCGAACCAGCACCAGCACCAGTAGCAGCACCAGCCCAGCCTCGTTCAGGAGTATCCGCTTATGAAATGGCAGTAAGAGAGGGAAGACGTGAACTTGAAACGATTGCTCAAGAAAGAAGTGAGGTAGGCCAATATCTACTGAACAAAGGAATTACCGCTGACTTAATTGGGCAGAATGGGATGGACGAAATGCCTCTATATAAGGGAGGCTATATACCCGCTTGCTTTCAGCCTCGATCGCTCCTAACAACTATTGATACACATTTTGCTGAAAAGTTTAATGATGCTCTTGTCAACTTCATGATTGCATGCAATTTTAATACCCTAAGTACTCGAACGAAAGAAATCAAAGAGAAACTTAAAATTCCAAACAATAGGCTAATAACCGGGACTGATCTAAAAAGGTATAAGAATCAAATCGGACAACTTCTTAATGAACAACCCCGTCAAGCCCAAGTGCCTCAACGACCAGCAGTGACTCCAAGGAGTACATTTGACGATCTTGTGCAACCGTCTATGCACGCTCCTCCTAGACCCATTCAAGTTGTTGAAGTAGCTCCCTCTGACTCTGAGGATGAGGAAGAACCATTTTCACCTGCAAGCGCTGTCGATTCACTCAAAGCATTTGTTTTTGGTGGAATTGAAAGTATTGTTTCAGATGATGAAGGCGCCTTGGATGAGGGTGATAAGGAGCCAGTTTCTCCAATAGATGCAGTTTCAGAAGTGCTTAGCGAAGATTTGGAAGCAGTCAGTGAAACACTTGATGTGGCTCAACCTGCAGTATCAAAAAGGTGTGAACGAGCAGCAGAAAAAGCTTCTGTGTACAAGGCAGCCGCCAAAGAAAAAGTTGCGGCCCTTCGCGGACGAATGTCAGACTGGCTCAATAGATAAAATGAGATGCCCCCTGCTCCTAACTCAGTCGCGGAACTGAACAAGGAGCAGTATTGAGGGGCAAAGTTGAGGGGTTGACTACATCATTCCCATACCGGGCATACCGCCCATTCCACCCATTCCGGGCATACCGCCTCCCATTCCTCCACCCATGCCGGGAGCTGAATCAGCTTCTTTTTTCTGGATGATGGTGACAGCGGCATCTGTAGTGAGGAGAAGTCCTGCAACTGATGCGGCATTTTGAATGGCTGAACGAGTCACCTTCATGGGATCAATCACCCCAGAACGATAGAGATCTTCAAACTCTCCTGTAAAGGCATTGAATCCTTGAGAACTTGATTGCTCAAGGATTTTCTCTACGATATAGCCCCCATTATAGCCGGCATTCTGAGCAATGGCAGCCGCAGGTGCGCGGAGTACTTTGCGGATGATCTCGATGCCCATCTGCTCCTCTGCTGTCTCACCTTTTAATGAGTTGAGTGCTGAAATAGCGCGGAGAAGGGCAACACCTCCACCGGGGACAATTCCCTCTTCGATTGCTGCTCGAGTGGCGTGTAGGGCATCTTCTACTCGGTCTTGTTTTTCCTTGAGCTCGGTTTCAGTCGCTGCGCCAATCTTGATCACAGCAACGCCGCCTGAGAGCTTCGCTAAGCGCTCTTGAAGCTTTTCCCGATCATATTCTGATGTCGACTCTTCAAACTCGCAACGAATGACACCTTTGCGCGCTTCGAGATCAGCTGGATTGCCTTTTCCTTCAGCAATGATAGTTTGCTCTTTGTCTACAACGACAGACTTGGCTTCACCAAAGAACTCGGGAGTCAGCGCATCAAATGAATGGCCAACTGCCTCTGTAAAGAGGGTGGCACCGGTCATCACACAAATGTCTTGGAGCATCTGTGTTCTTCGATCACCAAATCCCGGAGCTTTAACAGCACAGACCTTCATCGATGCGCGCACAGTGTTCAAGACAAGCGTTGTGAGCACTTCAGAATCGAAGTCTTCAGCAATCAAAAGCAAGGGCTTTGAATTGAGAGGCTCATACGCTTCGAGCACTTTTACAATCTCTTTGATGGAACTAATCTTCTTGTCGGTGACAAATACCAAGCAATTGGCATGCTCTGCAGCCATCTTGTCCGAGTTAGTCACAAAGTATGGAGAAAGATAGCCCTGATCGAACTGCATTCCCTCAACTACTTCAACCGATGAGTCAAAGGCATTTGCTTGCTCGGTCTTAATGGTCCCGTCAATCTTGACCCGTTCCATCGCCTCAGAAATCAGGCGACCCACCTCAATATCTTGGTTTGCCGAAATTGTCGCAACAGCCTCGATCTCATCTTTTCCCTTAACAGGCTTACTTTGCTCTGAAAGTGACTCAATCACCTTGCTCACTGCAAGATCGATCCCCTTCTTCAGCCCATTGGCATTGACCCCGCTTGAGAGTTTTTTCCAGCCCTCCTGACAAATGGCTTCTGTCAAAACAACTGATGTAGTCGTCCCATCTCCAGCACATTTATTCGATTCATTGGCCGCCTCAATCACCATCTGCGCACCAAGGTTCTCAAATGGATCTTCTAGCTCAATGCTCTTAGCAACAGTCACACCATCTTTTGTACTTGCCGAACCAGTACTTGTATCAATCAATACATTGCGCCCCTTCGGACCAAGTGTTACCTTTACAGCATCTGCCAGCTGGCCAATCCCCTTCAGTAATTTCTGATGGGATTCATGTCCCTTTTTAATCTCTTTTGCCATTGTCTTACTCCTTACTCTACTACCGCTAAAACATCACTTTCTGAAATGACCATCATCTCATCCCCATCTAAGTCAACCGTCGTCCCAGCAAACTTGCCAAAAATCACCCGATCGCCCACCTTCACTTCAACCGCCTGAACCGATCCATCTTCATTTACCCGGCCAGTCCCCACAGCAAGTACCTCACCCATCAACGGCTTTTCCTTCGCATTATCGGGGATATAGATCCCCCCAACAGTCTTCTCTTCAGCATCTACTTGTCGCACCAATACGCGATCCATCAAAGGTTTAATTTGACCCATCCTGGTTACACTCCTATTTTTTGCACTCAATACTACCCCTACCCGACATTTCTGTCAATCAACTTAGCAGACCCCCCAACCCACTGCTAACCCCCACCCAAAACCACCTCAAAAATAATCCAACCAAAAAACAACACCCCCCAAAGCAACATGATACAAATCCAATAAATCTGTTAGTGGGGGATTCTAGGGATGATTTCTATGCGGATGTGGTTCTCACCGCAGGTGAGGTTCTCAGCCAGCAGAAATCGCCCTAGAACGAGTTCGGCTTTTTCGAGGCCATTTGAAATATCTCCCCCTTCAATCGTATAGGGTGCATACCCTGAAGGGGGAGATATTTTAAAGAGCCCGAAAAAACGAGCTCGCCCTTCCTTTTACGCTCTCCCCGCCTCCTACTCATAGGAGGGGAGGAGATAGCCCTCGCGGAGCTTGAGAAACTTCTCACGCTCTCCACGCTCATACTCTATCATCTTCCAAGAAATATACTTCTCATTCATCAACATATCCAACATCTCACTATTCCCATTGGCCTGACAAAAGAGCTTCTGCTTACTCGCATGCACCTGCTTAATCTTCTCCTGAATAATTTCGGGATAGAGCGACTTGAGCACACCAATGATGAGATACTGAACCGAGAGGGGCCGATAGACCTTGGGATCGGTAATATGAATAAGCACCCCCTGGCAGTCGATGCCTCGAAGGGATCCGTAGAAAGGGCGATAGTGATGCGGGACAAAGCGCACCCCGGGGAGCTTCTGCTCATTAAGAACACTTGCGAGCTTTTCTCCATCAATCCAAGGGGCACCTACCACTTTGAAAGGGAGGGTGTAGCCCACGCCAATGTTGACTAGGTCGAGCTCGCCTAGAATTCCGGTGGAGGAGTAGAAGAAAGGGGTGTCCGCCTCGGGAATGTGGGGGCTGGTGGGGACCCAGGAGAGGCCCGTTTCATAGTAGGTCATGTGCCTTTTCCACCCCCGCATGGGAATCACATGGAGCTTACATCCCACCTGGTATTCTTCATTAAAGAACTTGGCATATTCGCCAATGGTCATTCCATGACAGTAGGGAACGTTGACATAGCCGAGGAAAGAGCGCCACTTGGGGCTCAACATGGGGCCATCAACGACCAGTCCTGTCTGGGGATTGGGGCGGTCGAGGACAATCACTTCAACCTTATGCTTGGCCGCTTCTTCCATCGCGTAGAATAGGGTGGATGAATAGGTGTAGGAGCGGCAGCCAATATCTTGGATGTCAAAGATGATGACATCCACCTCTTTGAGCATCTCTTTGGTGGGTCGCCGGGTCTTGCCATGCAAGCTGTAGATGGGGATTTGACTCCCCTTTGCATCATAATCGATAGCATCTCCGGCATACTCTTTTCCGTTGAGCCCATGCTCGGGAGTGAAGATGGCCACCACTTTATAGTGTCCTGCCCGCTCGCGAAATAGATCCAGGGTAGGCTTGAGGTCTCGGTTGACACCGGTGTGGTTGGTCAAGATGCCAACACGCTTTCCTTTAATCAGCTTTTCATGGCCGCCTGTAAAAAACTCATCCACTCCAAGATAGATTTTTTCATTGGAAAATGTGAGCGATACCGCCACCATAAAGAGTATGAGCAAGCCACTTTTTTTCATGCCCCCACTATATCGAATTTCGGTCTTTCTTCCTACTGCAAAAAGGAATACTCAAAAATCGCAAAATGATTTATCCTACTCGACATGAAACTGGAAGCTGCTCTCAATGAATCTCAACTCATCGCCGCCACCCATATCGAGGGGCCCCTCCTCGTTGTAGCCGGTGCTGGATCTGGTAAAACACGCATTGTCACCCATCGGGTTTCCTATTTGTTATCCTTGGGGATTCCCGCAAGCGAGATCTTGTGTGTCACCTTTACCAACAAAGCGGCAAAAGAGATGCAGAAGCGGATTCATGCCCTCTCATCTCAATCGATTCTTGCCTGCACCTTTCACTCGGTTTGCTGCGCGATTTTGCGCGAGTCGATTCACTACTTGGGGCTCACGTCTAATTTCACCATTTATGATCAGTCGGATAGTGAGAAGCTGATCAAGGCCTGCATTGAGGCGCTTGGGCTCAAGCCCGACAAGGTGCTCGTCAACAATCTCAAATCGGCCATCTCCGAGGCGAAAAACGATTTGATTGGCCTTTCTGACTTGACCGATGATCCAAATAATAAGGCAGAACACACGTTTCGCTCGGTCTACTCGCTCTACCAAGAGCGGCTAAAGGCCTATAATGCGGTCGATTTCGACGACCTCCTCTTTCTCACTGCCACCCTATTTAAAAAGCACCCCGATGTATTGACACACTACCAAAACCGATGGCCCTACCTCCTTGTCGATGAGTATCAAGACACCAACCATGCCCAGTACTCAATTTGTAAGATGCTTGCAGGTGAGCGGCAAAATCTCTTTGTCGTTGGTGATCCCGACCAGTCGATTTACTCTTGGCGGGGCGCCAATATTCAAAATATCCTCAACTTTGAAAAGGACTTTCCAGGAGCGAAGGTAGTCACCTTAGAGGAAAACTACCGAAGCACCAACCTCATCCTCCAGGCAGCCAATGCACTCATTCAAAATAATGTGGGGCGGTATGAGAAAAACTTGTGGAGTCAAGCCAATGATGGAGAGAAAATTGAGCTCCACCTCTTCGAAAATGGCTCCCTAGAAGCCCGCTTTATTGTCGAGAAAGTGCTCCACTACCAGCGGATGCACAATATTCCCCTTTCAGAGATGGTGATTTTCTACCGCACCAATGCCCAATCGCGCAGCTTTGAGGATCAGCTTCTAAAGGCAGGCATTCCCTACACCATTGTGGGCAACCTCTCATTCTACCAGCGGAAGGAAATTAAAGATGCTCTCTCTTACCTCCGCCTCCTCGTTTGCCCCGCGGACTTCATCTCCTTTATTCGGATCATTAACCAGCCCAAGCGGGGGATTGGCCCAGCGGCAATTGAAAAGCTCAAAACACTCAGCGAGCGCATTTCCCTCCCAATCATCGATTCGTGCCGCAAGCTGATTCAAGCGGGCAACCAACTCGAGGGTATCTCCCTGCCGAAAAAGCCGTTTGATGGGCTCTGTCAATTTATCCAAGCGCTCGACCACCTGACAACCCTCCAGGTCCCTTTGAGTGAGCTCATCATTGAGACCCTCGAGGAAACGGGCTATCTCGACTTCCTCAAGCTCGATGCCGAAGGGTACAACGATCGAAAAGAGAACCTTAGCCAGCTCATCGCCAAAGCGCGCGAATGGGAGAATGAAACCGATGATCCCAACCTCAACAAGTTTCTCGAAGAACTCTCCTTAAAATCAGCCGTGGACGAGGTGAAGTCGACAGACGATTCGCTCAAGCTCATGACACTTCACAATGGAAAAGGGCTCGAATTTACCCTCTGTTTCCTAGTTGGAATGGAAGAAGATCTCTTCCCCCACACCAACTCAAAAGACACCACTGAAGGACTTGAAGAAGAACGGCGCCTCTGCTACGTGGGGATGACCCGCGCCAAGCAACACCTCTACCTCACAGCTGCCAAATACCGGCTTCTCTGGGGCAATCCCCGACTCATGCGCCCAAGTCGCTTCCTCGATGAAATCCCCTCTGAATTCATCCGCTCTCCCCGCACCCAATCGGCCCCCACTCCCCTTGACACACCCATCTCCCCCTACCGAGAAGGTGAAGAGGTCTACCACCGTGACTTTGGCAGGGGCACCATCAAAAAACTCTACGACTCCTCACTCGGCCCCTCAGCCGACGTCTACTTCTTCGATGACATGATGACCCGCTCCCTCATCCTCAAATACGCCAAGCTCATCAAAAAAGACGCTAGCTTCCCTCCAGAAGACTAGGGTACTTGTCGATATAAGCTTTTTGCCCCCTACAAAAATTTCATTTGGATGAAAAAAAGCCCGGGGTGTTTCCACGCCGGGCTTAGAAGTGTAAATAGTGCAATATGGAGTTGCAGCTATTTGAATGTGCTTCTCTTACCACTAACATATTTGCGCTTATTTTGTAAACTCATCCTCTTTTTGATACTTGCCGTTGGCAAAAGTGACTCAGCCCCTTTCAGAGCCCTATTTTTCTCGGACTGTCGACTTATTGTGGATGAGGAGAATATCATCTATGTAGCGGATGTGCTTTTTTGAAAGAGAGACCATGGGTTGGAAATGGGCATTGAGCGCCTCATCAAAGGAGAGCTGGTAGCCAAAGATATGGGAATTTTGAAAGTCAACCTGCTTGAGGAGACCGGCATAGAAAGTTTTGATCGGACTTCCTATCCATGGAGTGCGTGTGAGATCCCCAGCCGCCAGCCACTTGCTCTTCATCGGCTTGGCATGCCCCTTTCTATAGGAGGGGTACTCCATATACTGGCTGTAGGTAAGCCACACATCCTCATTCGCATAGATGGAATTGAGCACATCGAGCACATTTTCATGGGCGAGCCAATCCGAGTTATCCATATAGATGATGATATCTTGATCGCGACACCCTCGCACAGCGGTGCAAAAGCTGTTGACTAGATCTTCACCCGGCTCTAACTCGTAGAAAGTAATCAGGTGAGACTTGTTATGCATTGCGCTGAGACGATCGAGCTCTTTTTTCGCATGGGGCGCTTCATTGCTATCGAGAATGACCACTCTGTAATCGGGATAGTTCTGATTAAAAACCGAATTAAAGTGTTGCTCAATTGTGGCCGTATCGGAATTCATCGGAATGATAAAGACAAACGACTTGTACTTTGAATAGGTGGATTCTTGTAAGAACTCCTCACTATTGATGAGTGCCACAGTTTTTTTAGCGCGCAACACTTTAAAGTGAGAAATAATAAAAATCGGGACAATAGTCATCAATGCTACTGCCAAAATCCGCTGCATCCACAATCTAATCATAGTGACTTAAGTACTTATTTCGGGCCCTTTTTCGCACACTAACTAATCTTATCCGGATGTGTCAAATGAAAATACCGCTCAAAAATGGTCCGATGTCTTAAACTCTTTACACTCATTTTTTTCAAGTCTTCGAAAAACTCTTCCGGTTTTCGCCCCCCCAATTGATCAATCTCCCGATCAGTTAATCGACAAAGCACCCACAGCGGATTGACATCCCGATCAACCTTTTTCGCCAATTCCCTCCTTGCCCGCTTAAACCGCAGCTGACGTAAAACTAAGCGAAAAAAGAAAAAGCCACACAGCACTCCTCCCAAAAAGAGCCCTCCTTTCAAAGAGAGAATCCTCCCCACTAAATAGGCCACAGCTAAACAAATCGAAAAGAACATGCTTTCATAAAAGCTTTCAAATAGCGGGCCAAAAAATCGGCGAAACGACCATTTGGAAGTTTGATAAGCTAAAATCTCCTCATACTTAGACTCATTCATGCTACTTCGAAATGCATGGAGCCCCTCATGAGCAAATAGTTCATCCAGACTAAACAGCATAGAGATTAACCACCCTTGCGGCCGCTTTTGAATCACAGGCACCCGATGCCCACTCTCCAACTGACACACCCAAGTGACAGCACATGTCCAGAGAGGAAGCCGCTTCTTCGACTCAAAAACTGGTGGATAATCGATCTGAAAATCAAAAAACTCCCGTGTCTTTTGAAAAAGCTCCTGCTTTTCCTCAGCCGATAGCCACCCCCCTTTCTTCAAATAGCGTGCAAATAGCCCATCAAGCTTCTCTCGGTCTGAGAGAGCCTTTTTCACATGAGCAACTCTAGAAAAAAATGTCTCCTCTGACTCCCCGCCTTGTGGCAAGAACCCCTCTGTCCCCTCTAACACACTCTCCTCCGCAGTCCAACCCGCATGGGTAAAATCAAAGCGATCATCGCCACAACGGCAAAAATCCCCAAACAAATCGTGCCCCAAATGGCATAGTTCATCCGCTTCTCAAGCCCATCCATCCGATTGTAAATCTGTTTTTCATGCTTGCCAACCGACCGCTTATACCAATGTCCAGCATGTCGATTCAACGTATAGCGAGGAGCCGTATTACCCATTTGGTAAAAATAACTCGCCGGAAAAATACGTCCCCTCTCCTCAAGTAGAGGCAACTCCCGTTTCACCACCAAATCGAAAGGAACCTGGGCATGATAAGCCACTCGATAAATTGCCGAGTCGGCATCACTTCCAGCAAAATAATAGTTGCCCATCAGCCAGCTGCTCGGGATCTCTTCCATCACCTTTTTCAACACGGTATGCCCTTTAGATGCCCCAATCAAGTGGTTGGAAACCTCTACTACACTCTCATAATGAATTGCGTCTAACGGTTTGAGGCCACAGAAAAAGTCAATCCCCTCAATTAGCTGATCGAGGGGCTGGAAACAAACCACATCATGGTCGACATACACCCCACCCCGCTCATGTAAAATCTTATAGCGCAACAAATGCGACTGTTCGCCCGGATTCTCACACCCCTGAATATACGAATCGATGCCAGAGGTCCCCAGCTCCTTCACAGATCGAAGCTTAATTCCCGCTACATCTACTTCTCGCTCCCGATCAATCCACAAATTGATATCCCAATCGGGATGCGCCTTTACCCAGCGTCCAAAATTCTCCAAGGACTCTTCGGGAATCTCCCTCGGTCCCACCCAAATAAAATGAATCTCATGTGGGATCGACTCACTTGCCTCTACCTGCTTGCGCGCCCATGCCTTGCTAAATCGCTCAAAGTTGTCCAAGTCATCTGACAGTGGTAAGTACTGCTCTGGCTTCTTGGCAATTCCCATCAAAATAGAAAAGTCATCCTTGGTGTGCAAATCAGACCATCCAGCCGCCGGGAGCACCACCATGAAAAAGGATAAAATGCGGAAACCAAATTGCCACTTGCGCCACATCAAAAATGCAAAAGCAATCACCAAGGCCATCAACACCCCCGCTTGAGTCTTGAGTAAAATCAAGTTTTGTTTCGAAAGGGTATGGACTCGGGCTAAAACAATCGCTTCCATGCTATCCCCCTTTCTATTATGGACACCCCATGAGCCTCCATAAAAGTGTTTCGAATAGATGGGGTCAAGCCCACGACTCGGATAAAAGTAGCTTGATGGAAAGACAATATTGCAATACTCCCCCTCATCAATATGCTTATCAATCGAGTTAGTCATTGCCAAGTAGGTGCGATAAAGAGGCATCTTATTCTCGGGCACTCGGTCCGACTCGACGAACCCATTGGTGATGGAATCCCATGTGTTGAGCACATAATCAATGCACCCGCGCATCACCGGATGAAATGGACACGATCCAATAATCCCAATCCCCGATGAAATGACATATCCCTCAATCTCGTCATGAGGTGACTCGAGGCAAGCGTAAAAGTCATACCCCCGATGCAACCCATCAAATGCGCGCAGGCTATTGGCATCGTGATCGAAATAGACCCCACCTTCTCGATATAACACCTCAAAGCGCAAAATATCTGACTTTTCCCCCCAATTGGTCGATCGATCAAACGCTTCCTGCAGCCAAACAAAGGAAAATTCAGATACATACTTGATCTCAGCTTTAATTCCCGGTAAGTAGCGCGGTCGATCGGTCCAAAGCTTCAGCGTCCAATCGGGATGGTTTGCCACCCAACTGCGCACGTTCTCCAGCGAGACAAGAGGAAAGCTGTTGGGTCCAAGCCATATCAAGTGCATCACCTTTGGGATACGGTAATCTCCCTGATAGGTAAACTGCGCATCTTTATTCTTCTCATACAGGGCTTCAAGCCGCCTCAATCGATCCCAGTCTCTTTCTTCGACAATATTCTTCCAACATTCAGTCTGCTCGCCCAAAAGTTCACGAAATGACTGATTGATAAACGAAGGGCGACTCGTCTCTTGAGCAAAGAGCCTCGTCCCCACTAATATGCAAAAAATAACCGACCAGAACCTATTCATCTGCCTCCCGTTTGACCAACTGTGGCACAAATTCATAGTGAGCCGACGGGTTCAAACACCCCTCCAACTCCTTAATAGACATCCGATATCCACTCATAAAAGCAGACAACATTTCCTTTGTGGTAAAGGCTTCCATATGTAAATTGCCAAATGTTGAAACTACATTGAGAGGCAAATTCAAAATCTTTGAATGGGAGTAGCAAAGTCCTACCCGATCCATCTTGGCCAGACTCATCCAGTGTTGTTCCAAGTTATTGGGGAAGGTGAACTTCACCTGCTCTAAATCGTGCAACACATCACTCCGCCGATACATAGTCATATCCACATTGTTGGCATAGTTCCAATCGGCCTGCCCACCCGAAAATTGCCAGGCATAAACCCCTTCCCCCACTGGAATCAGGTTTGGAACCCCCTGATCCATCTGCATCGTATAGCAATAGTTGACATGCTCACCCAACCTAAGGAAAAATCCATGTGCCCCCGTCTCTTCCAAAGCCACTTCCATTTCCCGAAAATCAAACGCTTCCTTGCACACAATGTCATCCACGGCAAAAGTCAAGTACTTCCCTCGACTCTTCTGGATCAACTCGAGCAGCATCGGCCGAAATTCCTCCGTTGCCCGCATATGATCCTGACGCACCATGCGCACCTCAGGAAACGCCTTTTTCAACTCATCATACCCAGCATCAAACTCCTCATCGCTTGCCCGATAAATGACCGAAATCTCCCCATACCCCCTGGCAAACTGGACAAATGATTCCAAAAAGGCAAATAATTGCATCGGCCGATCATAGGAAAAGACAATCAAATCGCACAAATCATTTGCCAGCTTCGCGCCTCCCCACTTCTCCGCCTTTGCATACCCTTGCTTCTCTCGAATTAATCGGTCGTAATACTGTTGTTTTTCCAACTTGGCCTTACAATCATTGAGTGGATTGGCAAAATTGTAAATATAGTGCACCTTTGGAACAAAAAAGACATGTTCTCTTGCCAACTCGACCATTGGCAACATAATCGCTAAATCATAAGTGGTGGGGAAAAACTGCCCATTTTCCATCAAATCTTCTAGGCGAATCTGCTTAAACAGCCCGGCATAAAACGAGCGCAAATGAGAAAAAATCCACGGCTTATTCCGAAACTCACCTTTTGCCATCTCGATTTTCGACACGGGGCACGACTCCCCTTTTCGATACTCAGGGTAGGTTAAGTAATCGCCATAGGTCATCCACACATCCCCATCGGCAAAATAGTGATTCAAATCAGACAACACATTAGCCGTTGCAAACCAATCATCCCCATCGAGTAAGGTGACAATTTCCTCATCCCGACAGCTGTGAATAGCCATATATAAATTAGCCAGAGCGCCACGATTTTCCCGATTGTGAATGAGCTCGAACCGCCCCTTCAATTCACTCGTCTCTACAAAGGCCTTCACCCCCTCATAGGTCCGATCAGTCGATGCATCATCGATATAAATGACCCGATAATTGGCATAATCTTGCTCAGCAATCGAGACCAAATTCTTCTTCAAATAGGTTTCGTTGTTATACGAGGGAACAATCACTACAATGGGTCTTTGCTCGAGCACCTTTTCAACAGGCTCTGCCACCTGCAGCCGATATCTCACGTGATGCCGCTCAGCCTTTCTCCCCATCGACTGGACACCGAGTGTGGCTCCCACACCAAAAAATGTTGCCAAAATCCCCACCAACAAACGACCTAACCAGCGCCTCATCGACCAACCTCATCCCAATAAGAATACGTTAAAAGGATCATACCCCAACCCTCAAAAAAAGAAAAGCTCTTAGGCACTTTAAAGACTAAATCTTTTCTTAAACCCTTTGTCAATTTTGTGTTGACGTTAACTAACCACTGTAAGAAAATGTTGCTAGTTTGGACCCGTAAAACAGGATGCACTTAATGAAAAACCTTGCCCTTCTATTCATCTCTTTATTTGGCTTAATGACTCACGGTGAATGCAGTGAAAACAAGAAGGCAAATGTAGGGCTTTGCATTATGGCAACGGGTAAGTATCTCGAATATGCCGAGCGCTGCATTGATTCGGCTCGCAAACACTTCTGTCCCAATTCAACAGTCACTTTCTTCCTCTTTACTGATGGCAATCCAAAAGCGGCAAAAGATGTCGTAAAAGTTCACCAGGAACGGCTGGGATGGCCCAAAGATACTCTCCTCCGGTTTGATGTCTACTTAAAAAATAGCCATTTGTTTGCCAAAATGGACTATATATTTGCTACCGATGCAGACATGCTCTTTGTTGCCGATGTGGGCGAAGAGATCTTGGGCGAAATTGTCGCCACGCAACATCCTGGATATATGGGTCAGAGAGGAACATATGAGGAAAATCCCCTATCAACTGCATGTGTGAAAAAGGATGAGGGGGAATACTATTTTTGTGGGGGATTTTATGGGGGGAGTCAAGAGGGATTTATCCAGATTCTTTCGACCACTATGGATCAAATTAATCGAGATTTAGAAAAGAACTTCATCGCGGTGTGGCATGACGAAAGCCATTTGAACCGCTTTTTTATTGATCACAAGCCAAGTAAAGTTCTTTCTCCATCATATTGCTATCCTGAGAGCGTCAATATTCCCTATGAGAAGAAGCTGCTCGCTCTCGATAAAGATCACAATGGAATGAGAAAATAGAGGATATTATGGGCGTTAGACAACTTCTTCGAGCAAGTCTTGTTTTTTTAGGAACAGTAAGCCTTGTACTCTTGCAAACCGGGTGCCACCGAAAGCACCATCCGAACAAACGCTTTGCGATCATTATCCCCTCATACAACAATGAGCAATATGCTGAATGGAACTTGAAGTCGGCCCTTGACCAAGAATATGACAACTTCCATATCGTCTATATCAATGATTGCTCAAAAGATCGAACCATTGACGTTGTAAAACGGGTGGTGAAAGAGTCGGGCAAAGAACACATGGTCACTGTCATTGACAATGAGACCCGATGTGGCGCGTTGAAGAATATCTATACCGCGATTCACAATTATACCGATGATAATGATATTGTGGTCACCCTTGATGGGGATGATGCCCTAGCAGATGAAAGGGTGCTTTCTTATCTCAATAAGCTCTACTCTTCGAAGAAAAGGGAAGTATGGCTTACCTACGGCCAGTATCGGGAAAAAGAAAGTGGGCAACTCGGATTTTGCACTCCAATTCCCAAAGAGGTGATCAAGAACAAGACATTTCGCAAACATTCCCACATTCCCTCCCATCTACGCACTTTCTACTCTTGGCTCTTTAAGGAAATTAAGAAAGATGATTTGATGTATAAGGGAAATTTCTTCGAAATGACCTGGGATATTGCCTTTATGGTTCCCATGATTGAAATGGCACGAGATCACTTTCAATTTGTCAATAAGGTGTTGTATATTTACAACGATTACAATCCCATCAGTGATCATCGAGTCAACCAATCCCTTCAGAAGTTCTTAGATTTCTATATCCGAAATCTCGATGAGTATGAGCCACTTACCCACAAGCCCGAAACATATGCTCTTGCCGCACAAGAATAGCGTATTTGTTGAGTGTTTATTCCCTCTCTGATAGAATTTGCTTCCGAATTCAATTTGTGCCCTGAGGAGCTTTATGTCTCGATTCTTTCTCCTTTTTTTTCTAATATTTGGCTCTGTGTATGCAAAAGAGCATAAACGATTTGCTATTCTAACTCTTTCGTATAATAACCAGTCATTTGCACGACAAAATCTCTCGAGCACTTTGCGCCAGCAATATGACAATTTCTATGTCGTCTACGTGAATGACTGTTCGACCGATCGAACGCAGGAGATTGTTGAGAACTATACCCGTCAGATCCGAAAAGAAGACCAATTAATCTTAATCAACAATAGTGAAAATAAAGGGGCTCTTCGCAACCTTTATGAAGTGATTCATAATGTGATCGATGACGATGATATCATCGTGATTGTGGACGGAGATGATGCTCTTATTAACCTGCATGTCCTGGAACATCTCAATGAAGTATACACTACATCGGGCCGAGAGACTTGGCTCACTTATGGCCAATTTTGCTGCATGAGTAATCGTTCCAAAGGGTGGACCGTCGATATGCCAGAAGATATTGTCGAACGGTGCGCATTCCGTGAATTTGTTCACCTCCCTTCCCATTTGCGCACATTTTCTGCCTGGCTATTCAAAAAGATATGTGTCCAAGATCTAATGTTGGATGGGGAATTTTTCCCCATGACGTGTGACGTTGCCATCATGATGCCCATGATTGAAATGGCGCGAGATCATTTCCAGTTCATCCAAAAGCCTCTTTATTTGTATAATGATATGAATCCCATTAGTGATCATCACAAAGATGAGAGCATGCAGCGCTTTTTTGATCGACATGTGCGAACGAATAGACGCTATCAACCGCTGCTGAATAAAGATGATATCCCAATG
Source organism: Chlamydiia bacterium (assembly GCA_022601545.1). GTDB lineage: Bacteria > Chlamydiota > Chlamydiia > Chlamydiales > JAJACM01 > JAJACM01. The sequence goes on from JAJACM010000014.1 coordinate 36,439, forward strand.
TATCAATAGGAGTTACTGAATCACCCAGTAGCCCTTTTCTTGAGTTGTTTCTGCTAAGACTTGTCCCAATTGGTCCACATTAGAAAAGGGGTGATTGGCCAATGCCGACTCAAAGCACTTCTTGTCTATCACCAGCTGATCAATCTGGTCGAGTTGATTGGCAAACTGAGGAGGACCCGATAGGGTACCATACCCTCCAGCGCTACCCACTGCATTCATCATCACACGCATCCTTGCTAAATCAATCGGGGCATGCAAAGCCCCCTGCCCGGAGAGAAAAAGTGCTTTTTTCGCCCTCGTGACATTCACATTGTAGAGCTGGTTCATCACATAGGGCTTAAATTCCCGATCGAGGCTTTCGATATCGAGACCAATCCAGGTGATTTGGGAGTATTCTCTCCGCAAACACTCTAGCTCTTCTTTCGACAAACCTGAGCATATCACACTCATCGCTTGAAAACCTGTGATGTTCAAAACCATTTGGCTTGCTTGCTCGCGCAACTGATCGAGCTCTCCACTCAAAAATGCGACCACATCAACACCTTGATCAATCTCCATCTTCTCAGGCTCGAGAAACTTCTTCTCCTTCGTCGAATAGTCGGCTACTACCTTGTATCTTTTGGGAGCGTAGAGCTTCGGTGTAGATGAGAGGTGGGTATACTTTCTCGCCCCTTTCAGCATATAGAGAAGGTGGGTTATATCCTCTTCTTTTTGAGCCCATTCCCCCTTAGGAACTTGCTTAAAGGCTGCCCCAGTAAAGCTCACGAGCCCGATATAAGCAGACTCTGTCTTCCGCTTAACCTTTTTTATGGGAAGCCTACGCATCGTTTCTTGATCAAGGGTTGGAAAGTGGGTCATCATACACTCACCCGCCGCATGTTTCATCGCGATCTCACAGAGCACATGACAATCGATCAACCGCTCATTGCCCGAGAGAGGGAGGTAGACCTGATCAATCGGGTTTTTTTCAATCGCTTGGGAAAAGAAGACAAAGTTAGTCTCGTCGCCGCGATGGACAACGAGTCTGTTCGACAATCTCGCCCGCTCCTCACAATGGGCTTGCCACTTTCCTTTCCCTAGCCACACTTCAAAGTTGGGATAAGCCTGCTCCATGAGACGATCAAAACTCTCGATCACATCAGACCTCTCCCCTGAAGGGGTAAAGAGGACACTTAGTCTAACTGAAGCATCGTCATGCGAGGAATCACACCCATTCTTGCCACGATAAACCACCTGACTGCCGAAGAAAAACCCCACCCCCACTACAAAGAGCGAAAAAAAGATCAAGCGTAACGTTTTCATATCCCAATTATGGGCTTTTCTCGTATTTTCGACAACTTCTAACGCGTTACATAATCAAATGGATGTTCCTCGTGCGCTGCTCGATTGAGCAAGCCTTGGAAAGGCTGTATGTCGATCTTCAAACCACTCATGAACAATTTCAACATTTCCAAAGGGGGTGTCCCCTTCATATTTCGATTTCCAGCTGTTGCCACCACATTCAGGGGGATATTGACCATCCGTGAGCGCTCATAACAAAGTCCCTGCCTGGCGTGATCAGCGTGCATGGCCCACGCTCCCTCTAAAGTATTGGGTTGGGTAAAATAGAGCTGCCTCCAGATTGGCTCCAGCTCTTTTTTACGCAAAAGGGTCATATCCACACTATTGGGATAATCAAAGTCTCCATCTCCCTCAGCAAATGTCCAACTATATATCCCGCCTCCAACATGCCTCATCGGAGGCATCGTATGAAGGGTGTCAGTCGCGTAACAATAAGTCGTATTTTTCCCCAATCGGTAATAAAACCCGTATGCTCCTGTTGACTCAAGTGCATCAATCCCCTCTTCAAAATCGATGAGGCCAGTACAGATAATATCATCTACCGCAAAAGTGACATATTCTGCCGAACCCGAAAAGGTATGCTCCAACACCATCGGTTTGAATTTGGCCTGTGGGTTGGCATTGGGTTGTCGAACAAACCTAAATGTAGGGAAAGCATCTTGCACCTTCAAATATCCCTCCTGGTAAGTCTGGTCAAACGCTCGATAAATAACGGTCACATTCTCATAATGGACTGCATTTGCCACAAACGACTCCAAAAAGGAATAGAGTTGCATGGGTCTGTTATATGAAAAGACCACTACATCTGACTGCGACTTTCCCGCATATGCAAAGCAGCTGCAAACCATACAAATAAAGAAAAAGATTGAACGCTTAAACATTTTGTCTCCTAATTCTGATATTCGTCTTCATCTTCTATATCTTCCCCAACATATCGAAACTCGACCGGCGCACACACATAGGTTGATGAGCTCCTCAATCCATAGAGTGAAGCAGGCTCAATCACAAATCCTTCAAACAGCCAATACAGCAACATAGAATCTGTGAAAGAATCTGGCTCGACATGAATGACTTTCGAGTAACCAAAGCAAAGCCCTCGATCTCGTTTGGGCCACACCTTGTCCCAAATCTGACGGAAACTATCCCCTGAATCAAAGAGGTGCTCGCGGAGTGGCTGTTTTAAATCCTCCTTGCGAAAGAGGGTCATCCCCAGATCAAAAGGATTTGCAAATTCCCCTCCCACCTCATTAAATGACCACGAATAGATTCCGAGACCAATGGGAGTGAGTACGCTTGCTGGCAATAGTGGATCACAAGGCTCGATGTTTGACCCCAAAGAAAAGAAAAAAGCATGAGCATTTGTTTTCTCAAGTGCATATGCAGCGCGTTCAAAGTTGATCTGATCGATACAAACGAGATCATCCTCTGCAAAAATAACGTAGTCTGACTCTCCTTCGAAAATTGATCGCACTAGTTGGGGGCGGAACTGATAGGATGGAGTGTCTCGAGGACGCACCCACCCTACATTAAATCGCTCCCCTTGCACCCAAGAATATCCACTTAGTATATCCCAGGATGACCCTTCGTATATGACTGTCACTTTTCCCAACTGGGGCCTAAATGGGTCTAACGAACGCAAAAATGCATAGAGTCTGGCGGGCCGATCATGGGAAAAGATCACCATATCGGGAGCTATTTTTTCCCCATATCCCAAAGGGATAAAAAACAGGGATAGCAGCAAACAAGTTATCAATTTATTCAAAAATGCTCTCCCTTTGCCGCTGGTGAAAATGGGGTTATTATAGGGGAAGTGGATGGTTTTGGTCAAACTATGCTTGTGTAAAAAGAGGTTTCAATCTACCATTGGGGCACTTTCTGCTGGGCAGATTGATGACGTAGAAATAAAAACATTCTAAAATAGTCCCAAAAATATTAAATGGGAATTTGAACTAACTGATTATACTTAATCCCCATGTCTAAATCTCTAATTATCGTCGAGTCACCTACTAAGATCAAAACTTTGAAGAAGTTTCTCAAGGGGAATTTCCGCATTGCCTCATCAGTTGGACATATTCGAGATTTGCCCAAGAAAGGAATTGGGATTGATTTTGAGAATAACTTTGAGCCCACCTACGAGCCCATGGCCGATAAAAAAGAGGTGATCTCTCAGCTCAAAAAGGCTGCCAAAGAGTGTGATGTGGTCTACCTCGCTCCCGATCCCGATCGTGAAGGGGAGGCCATTGCCTGGCATATTAAAGAGCTGCTCCCCCCTGGAACGAAGTGTAAGCGTATCACCTTTAACGAATTGACCAAAGGGGTGGTGAACAAAGCTCTGGAAAATCCACGCGAAATCGACCTATCTCTTGTCAATGCCCAACAGGCTAGACGGATTCTCGACCGGATTGTGGGATATAAGATTTCTCCCATCTTGCAAAGACGCGTGAAGCGGAGTGGTACGGGCTCTCTTTCTGCAGGAAGAGTTCAGTCGGTTGCTCTCCGCCTAATTGTCGAGCGTGAGCGGGAAATTGAAGCGTTTATCCCCACCGAATATTGGCTCCTAGGCTCTAATCTTCAAGCTGATAAGGCATTTGATGCCAATCTCTACTCGGTCGATGGGCTCCGGGTTGAAAAGGAAAAGACCTCGAAAAAAGAGGTGTTTACCATCAACAACGAGCTCACCGCCAAAGAGATCGAAGATCGACTCAAAAAAGCCACTTACCAAGTGGAAAAAGTAGAGAAGAAAGAGAAGAAGCGCTACCCCGTCCCCCCATTTATCACCTCAACACTCCAACAGGAGACCTCCCGCCATCATGGATTTTCCGCCACACGTACAATGAGCGTCGCGCAGAAACTCTACGAGGGTATTGAGGTGGGCAATGATGGACCTGAAGGTTTGATCACCTACATGCGTACCGATTCGGTTCGTATTTCGCCAGAAGCACAAAAAGAGGCGCGAGGAGTAATCGCCGATCTCTATGGAGATGAGTACCTTCCACCAAAATCTCCCCACTATGCGACTAAGAAAGGTGCCCAAGATGCTCACGAAGCGATCCGCCCCACCAACTTGAGCCATACCCCCGATAGCATTCGCCACTTTCTCGATGCCGATCAGTTTAAAGTATATAGCTTGATTTGGAAACGATTCTTTGCCTCGCAAATGAAGCCGGCCATCTATGATACTGTGAGCGCCGATATTGCAACCAACGACGGACTCATCCTCCGCTCGACTGGTTCTGTCATGAAGTTTAAAGGGTTTATGGCTGTCTATCACGAAAAGACAGATGATGAAACCCCCGTTAACGATTCTGACCGCCTCCTCCCCCCTCTTGTCGAAAAGCAGTCACTCGATCTCAACCACACCTTTGCCAATCAATCATTTACAAAGCCCCCAGCCCGCTACACCGAAGCATCACTTGTGAAAGATTTGGAGAAACTTGGCATTGGTCGTCCCTCTACCTACTCGTCAATTATGCAAAAGATTCAAAGTCGAGACTATACAACCAAAGAGCGCAATACCCTCATCCCAACCGAATTGGGCAAGATCATTACCCAGATGCTCGAAACGAGCTTCCCCCACATTGTAGATGTCAAGTTCACAGCAAATATGGAACATGGGCTCGATGATCTCGCGGAACAAGGAACAGACTGGCAGGAATTTATAGCCAAATTCTGGGCTGACTTCGAACCCCAAGTGGAAGTGGCAGAAAAAGAAGCGCACGTTCCTCGCATTGAAACCAATCTCGATTGCCCCAAATGTGGCCATAAGCTCCAGAAAATCTGGGCGCGCAATAAGTATTTCTATGGCTGCTCACAATATCCCGACTGCGACTATACTGCTCCCCTTGAGGAACTTGTCATCGATAAGGATGAATATGCCGAAGGGTTTGACTGGGAGCAGAAGTGTTCAAAATGTGGCTCAGATATGACAGTGCGCAAGAGCCGATTTGGACTCTTCTTAGGGTGCTCAGGCTATCCCAAGTGTAAGACCATTATCAATATCCCCAAAAAAGACGAGCCCTTACCAGAAGATCTCCCCAAATGTCCTGCCGTCGGATGTGATGGTGACATTGTCGCCCGCCGCTCCCGCTTTGGAAAAACTTTCTTCTCCTGCAATAACTTCCCCGAGTGCGATGTGATTGCCAATAGCCCAGAAGAGCTCTTGGAAAAATTTGCCAACCACCCCAAGACACCTGCAAAAACGCGCGGAGCCAAAAAGGCAAAAGCAGCGAAAAAGAAGGCGACTACCAAAAAAGCGACTAAGCAAACTGCTAAAAAGGCTGCTAAAAAAGCGACTACCCGGAAAGCACCAGTCCAAAAGCCGGTCGCCTTAAGCGTTGAAATGCAAGCAGTTGTCAAAAAAGATAAGCTCACTCGCCCTGAAATCACTAAGGGAATCTGGGACTACATCAAGGAAAACAATCTCCAAGACCCTAAAAATAAGCGGATGATCATCCCCGATGAGACCCTTGGAAAAGTGTTTGGTTCAAATGAGCCGATTGGTATGATGCAGATAGCCAAACACATCTCAAAACATATCGTTTCATAAAGGGATTTACTGTTTGACTTCTTCTCTGTTTTTGCTAAGAGGCAAACATGAACGCTTTTAAAAGACTCCTCTATCTATTCTCGTCCATGCGGGCGGTGAAAAAAGAAAATAAACACCTTCAAATTGCCGAGAACCACCCCCGGGCCGATAATCAACGCCCCTTTGTCATCCTCATCCCCTCCTTCAACAATGCAGGTGTAGTCGCTCAAAATCTCCTCTCTGCTCTCAATCAAGAGTATAAGAACTATCATATCATCTACATCAACGATGACTCAAACGACTTTACCCTTGAAAATGCCAAGCATGCCATTGCCCACCACCCAAAGAAACATCTCGTCCGGTTTATCTCGAATAAGAAAAATCAGGGAGCACTGAAAAACTGTTACGATGTTATTCATACCCTTGACAATGAGAAGATCGTCATCCTTCTCGATGGAGATGATTGGTTTGCCCATGAAAATGTGCTTCAATACCTCAACGGCCTCTATCAAGACCCCCTCGTCTGGCTCACCTATGGCCAGTACACGCTCGCCCCACACTTTGCCCTTGGCAATGCCAAGCCCCTATCTATCAAAGAGCTAAGAGAGGCCAAAGTACGCCAGTACCGATCTTTTACCTTTAAGTCCCACTTAAAAAGCTTCTATGCCGGCCTCTTCAAGCGGATCCGAAAAGAAGACCTTCTCTATGATAATGAGTTTTTTCCCGTCGCCGCCGACTGTGCGATGATGCTCCCCATGATTGAAATGGCTCGAGAACACGTCTACTTTATAAAAGACCCTCTCTACGTCTACAACACCGAAAATCCCTTCCCCGAAGAAAAGCACCACCCCGGTGCACGCCCCTTCTACCTCGATTACATCCAATCGCTAAAAGTGTACGAACGCCTCTTCACCCACCCGAAAAACCCCATCGTCCAATAGCCTTGTCCGAAAGAGACTGCTTGGATCTGATCAATCCAAGCCACTGCCCAGCAGACTAATTGAAGATGGGATGAAAATTCCGAATTGACATTACAAGCGGACATACTGAAATGGAAAATACACGCTTCATCCCTATAAGGGTCTTTCTAGGATATCTTCCATGTACTCTTTGACAACCTTTGTCTTCTGCTTATGATAGTCTTTTGAGCGCTGATCCCAGTTGGAACCTCCCCCATAATGGAGAAATCGCCCATCATCTAGGAAGTCCATGTTATTGATTCCCCTTTTTATCATGTTCTTCTGCTTATCATCCAGTTTCGAATTGCGCATACATTCATCAAAATGCTCACATACTTGATCACTTTCGCAAATTGGACAAAAGAAATAGGGAGGGCCAATAGATGGCATCGTATAAACAGGAGGATTATTTCGCAGGTAGTAGTAGGTATAACCACCTGCATCGGTCATCACCCCTTCAACCAGCCCAAGGTTAAAGTTAAACAAATGGCGATCGTCTAATTTATTCATATTAGCAAGGGCAAGTCCAATCCATAGATAAGGGACCTTTTTCCCATCATCACCCCATCTCGTATGAATTGTCCCTGCAGCTTCATATCCCTCGAGCATATCATTAAAGCTCGTCTCTCGTACCAAGAACATATCAGAATCAAAAATGGCCACAATCCCATCAAAATCATACCCCACCGTGTCAAGGGCATATTGAACCACTGTAGCATTTCGGACAGAACCATTATCATGATCACCCGGGGGATTCTTTTTTAAATAGGGGCGATAATGAATGTTTTTTGGCACATTGAAACACCGAATCCCATACTTTCGGCATGTATGCTTGATCTCTTTTCGCAACTTATCATCTTTTGCGTCATTAAAAACGACATATTCAAAATCATCTTTCAATAACTTTCGAAATGTTTTATACTGCCATTTAACAAAGTCGGGACGGTTATACGCCGATGTAATAATTAACACCTTCTCATCACAACTTCCACTATTAAACCCCGCCCATGCTAAGCATAGACACAAAAACCATTTTTTCATATGACCTCCAAACTACTATGTATTATCATCCCCTATCCACAACTATAAACGGTACCCCTCCCGAAACTTCGGATGAGACCGGTTCAATGTGCGCCAGTGGGTGGGATAGGAAAATCCACCCGCTTCCCTCTTAAAGGTACGTGGAGCAATCGTTGCTAAATATTTCCCCAATCGGAATGGGGCATAGGAGAAATTGGAATCCGAATAGAGAAGGCAGTCAAACTCCATCATGTGGAAGAAATCATACAACACGTTTGAGCTTTCTGAGTTGCCCTCTGTCCGACAATCAAATTGAATATCCGCATCTGCAAACTCCCTTTCAAACTCTCTTTTCAATCGCATAGGATTGCTATCATCTGTAAAGAGATAGACATAGAGGGGCTCTTCGCGCAACGTCTCCCGCAACATGCGCAGCTCTTTGATCACCTCAACTGTGGAGATAAACTTCAAAGGAAAGTCTCTCACCACTTGGGCGTCATCATAGTTCCCACCCCTTCTCAAGTGAGCGGCAACAGAAATCCGATCGCGTGGCTTCTCGGGAAATGTCAATGTCCGCTTTGTCTGCACTAGACTGCGGATCTCTTGCATAAATCCCTCATCCTCCCAATCCATGGGGAGCACTTCCCATCTTCCCCCTTGATAGGAGATGCAATTTTCTCTCTCCCACTCAGAATCTGGAAAATAGGGAACGAGATACATAGTTCCCGCCCCATCTTGACTCCTTGGCAGGCGAAATGAACTCAGCCGCACCTGACGCTTATAGTTCTTTTTCATCTCATCAGTGAGCAATATTGCTCCCTGACTTAACTTTAGCTCATTCGAATAGACAAAAGGGGAATAGAGCAAAGGGAGTTGAGACTGATAGGCAATATATCTCGCATGGATATAGGAGATCAAATTATCGGCAAACCGTCCCGAAGTAGTTTCATATGTCACCACCCTGGGGTGTTCAGAGGGATTTGTTGCAAAAAGGGGGCTCATTCCCATTAAACAGAGCCAAACTAATCGGTTCATCTTCTACCTATTATTAATATCTAAATACCATTCGGGGGTTGATAAATAACTTATCCCGCCCTTTTTCAATCATGCTTGCGTGAAGGGTCACATGCTCACACACACTCGGAAAATTATAAGCAAATGAGTTCATCACCCAGATCACACGGTGGGGATCATTAGCTAGAACAAAACCCGCTCGAGAATTCTGACAAAGGGGAAATGGCTCAACGTTAGACGCATCCAGGTACCGAATCTCATTCATCCGCGCAATTGCGCTGCGATAGCGCTCAACATCTTTGTGAAACGGATACTTCTCCATCATTTTCTTCATCACAGCCGCAAGATCAGGGGTGACCAAGCCCGAATAGCGCACTCCCTCTAAAGCACTCTTCCGATAAATCCCACACCCCCCAAAAGCAGATATGACAGACTTCCAGTCATCTTTATCAGTCCAATCAAACTTTCCTGACCGCTGGATCACCTGGATTTGATGCCACCACGAATTTCCCAACAGCTCTGGACCCATAAAATAGTCTTTATCGCGGTAGGCGTATAAATCCCAAAATAACTTATCCGGGGAGACCCCATTGGCAAAGACTGCATCCCACTCCCGATCAGACTCAAACACTTCAATGATCCCTTCATAGGACGGGGTGCGGAAAAAATCCATATCCATCCAAATCACATATTCATACGCCGAATAGGCCTCAGACATGATCAAATCCAGTACCCGGTTCCTTGCGCGGGCAATCCGCTCAGCGACAAAAAGCTTTCCACTGACCCGGTTGACAATCTCACTTTCCAAAACCTCTTGCGGCACATCTTCGAGAATCAAGTGGACCCGGTTATCCTCTGCTTGCCACTCTTTGAGGATATTGCGTGTCTGATCGCTTGAGTTGTTCTCGTATATGCAAATTGCCGCATCATCAAAAAATGAGGCTATTTTTTTCATATAGCCAACTGAATGGGGTAACTTTTCCTCAATATCCTTACACACTCCGCAGAGCACAACTTTTTGTGGCAGTCGCGCTGCAAAAATGGCAGCCGGAAACACAATCAAAAAGAAAATCCAACTCTTCATCTTTCATCCTCCTTGATCTCTTTTCGCACCCGCTCGATCTTATTCATCCAATAATGACGTTTCAACCGCTCAATATAAGCCGGATTATCCCTCACATTTCCCCACTTTTTTAACCACTGCTTTAGGTTTTCCTCTGTCACCTCTCCCCAATCAGAAACGACAATCACGGGCAGCCCTTCGTAGAGGTGATTAATCGGCATCTCCTTGATAATCACAATACAGCCAAGGGCGAGATCTTCCCATGTCCGGTGACAATCAAGGCCATTGCCCGGAGGGCTAATCGAAAAGGCATATTCTGCCTTCTTGCGCCAGAGCTGATAACGGGGCAAAAATCCACTCCACTCAAACAAGCCAGTCTGCTTAATTCGATTAAAAATGTCGGTGCGATCCTCTCCAAATTCCAAGTACCGACTAAATCCGGCCCGCAATGTATCCGAATGTTGAAAATCGATAAATGCACCGAGTTTTCGCTCATTTGTGGGCTCTGAATTAGCAACCACTTGTTGCAACACCCGCTCTTGGTAGCAAGGTGTCCCCTTCTCTCCCCATCCCCCATCCCCTTTGTAGGCGATGGTGTGAAAATCAATTCCTATTGGAATAGGAGTGACCTTCTCACCTTGAATCACACAGTTTTGCGCAAACACATGTCCGATCATCTCATGCTTCAAAAAGCGATCAATGTCAAAGGAGGGATCGCAGTCATTGGGAAAAGTCTCATCGCCTCCTGTAATTAATACGATCACCGGCGCTTTCAGGCGGGGAAGAATTTCTTTTTGAAATCGATGCACATGGCAACAATGGATAAACGCAATATCCCCTCGCTCCATATTTCTGAAGCGATCATGGATAAATATGGGCTCGATTTCAAAAAAGCGACGGGGATTTTTATCTACGCCATGCGTACAATGGGAAACTAGCCCAAAATTCCAGATGAAATCGGTATCCTCCCACTCAGCACATTGACCACTCACAGCACCTGATAGGATCCCCAACCATAGACAAACTTTGCGCCACATCACTTGCGTACCAATATCACTTGATGAGCATTTCGATAGCGTGTCCAGCCATTTTGGAGAAGGTAATCTATCGCTACTTTTCCTTTCCCGCCTCCTTTGACATTGCAATCATCAATCATAATAATCGCCTTTTTTGAGAGCTTATCCTGAGCAGCTAGCACTTCATTCATGCAATGTCTTTGAGCTGAAAAGGGATCCTTTTCATCATAATCATAACTATCGAGGTATAAGAAATCGATCTCTTGGTCAAAGGTTTTCAAAAATGAAACCGAATCTCCCTGCACAATTGTCAAATTGTCTCTAAATTGATGAGTGTTTTCGCGCGCATACTCGACATGCTTTGGATTGATATCAACTGAGAACATCTGTGCCCCATGCTCGCTTGCCCAATGGCCAAAGATAATCGTTCCTCCGCCATCACCATCAAAGCAATTTTTCGCTTCCTGCCACCGCTCTGTCCCCGTTTCAACGATCATCTTCACTTCTCGCTGTTCCATCAGATCGAGCACAGCAGAAAAGGTCTTATACCGCCCATTTTCAACCGGTACGCGTCCCTTCAAATAGGTTGAAGAGTCGGTTGCAAAAAGAGCACTTGAAACTACACAAGCTAACAAACAAAACTTACGCATAAACACCTCGTATTTTTATTAAATTTCTAACAAGATAGGCTCCTTCCCCCTCTTTGTCAAGATTTAATTTGCTCACCCACAAGGGCTTATGTACCCCGCTTATCACTTCAACCTTTTCATTTATCGCTGTATCATGTAGCATCACCCTTTTGATTGATAAAAAACTCGAGCGAGTGAAAAATCGATGCGTTGGTTATTTTTCTTAGCGATGTTTAGTGCTTTGTGTTGGTTCAATTGGCCCCGAAAAAGACAGCGAGTTGGGACCCAGGTGGTCATAGCAGGCGTGTGTAAAGATATCGAAAGCGCCCTTCCCCAGATGATCAAAAACATTGAGCAATTAGGTTGCCGCTTTGAAGATTATAGGGTGGTTATTTATGAAAATAATTCAACCGATCACACTGTGGAAATTCTAAAGCGATGGGCTGAAGAAAATGGGCGTGTTGAGATTGTCAATCAGTTTTACACCCCAGATGAGTTGCAAAAAATCACACAAACGTACACCTGGGATGGAAAACCTTGCCGCATGGAGCTAATTGCGTACGCGCGCAACCAACTCCTCAAAGCACTTGCAAAATATGATCTTCCCTTTGTGATTATGGCAGATCTCGACTTCAATCAACCTTGGGATATTGACGGAATCGTTTCTTCTTTTCAAATGCGCGAAGATTGGGATGTGATGTGTGCCAATGGGATTGGTTCGGATGGTAGCTACTATGACTTATATGCCCTTCGATCAGATGAGTTTCCCCTCGGCCCTGAAGTAATCGGAGATGATTATTGGCGTATTGCAAAGCGGAGTGTTCGGTTCAAGGGGAAAAAGCCTATTCGTGTCTATTCGGCTTTTGGAGGACTTGCCATCTATCGAAAATCGATTTTAGACCAAGCCCATTATCAAGCCTTTGCCAATGAGTGGATGGAGCGATTCTACACTTCTATTTTACAAACCCTATCTCATCCCAACAATCCCCACTTTTTTTGTTACCAGCAGCAGCATGGCGACTCTCTTGACATCCACTTTTTAAATAATAGTGGCTTTGACCAGCCGATCTGTTGTGAACATGTCCCCCTTCATCTCCAACTTGTCCAAGAAAAAGGGGCCAAAATTTATATTAACCCCCAAATGCGAATCCAATATTAAGGCCCACCATGAGAATTATATCCCTATGTATCATCGTTTTAGCTTTACACAATACTTGCTTCTCAAAAATTAGCCATGCAAAGAAGAAAAAAGTCCTTATTTGTGGTGTATGCAAAGATATTGCGCCTTTTCTAGACAACATGATTCAAAACATCGAGACGCTAGGAAGACAATTTGCCGACTATCAAGTGGTCATCTACGAAAACAATTCAAAAGACCAAACAGTCTCCCTTCTTTCAAAATGGCAAAAGAGAAATCCCCGAGTCAAATTCATATCTGAAACCTATTCTCTTGAAGCACTCAATGCAAAAACTATCGCTCACACCTGGGATAACCTTCCCTGTCGTATCGAACTGATTGCACAAGCGCGAAACAAACTCCTTGAAGAGATTTATAAATCCACTTATGACGATTGTACCTACGTCATTATGGCTGATCTTGACTTCAAAAGCCGATGGAATATGAAAGGAATCCTCTCTTCTTTTGAGCATACCAGTCGGTGGGATGTCATTTGCGCCAATGGAGTGAATGGGGATGGGGGAGGTGTTACCTATGATTATTACGCCCTCCGCTCACATGAGTTTCCCCTCGGCCCAGAGTTGCTCGGAAATCTCTACTGGGATTCTGCCCTGCTTTGCAAACTCAAATATAAGCGGAAAAAGTATATCCCCGTCCAATCGGCCTTTGGTGGACTTGCCATTTATAAACGAGAGTTCATGAAAGGCATCTACTACGATGCCTATCCGGATGAGTTTCTCACCCACTACTATGAAAAAGTGCTCAACGATCCTACCCTGCAAGACCACTCGCACCTAGTCAACTTCCACAAAGTGCATGGTGAAACCCATTTAGTCCAATATATCAATAATTGTGGCTATGAGGAACCTGTCTGCTGTGAGCATGTTGTATTCCACTCCCGCCTCATCGGCCAGCGAGGAGCGCGTATCTTTATCAACCCTCAAATGGTCATCGAATACTAGTCAGTGGCCAAGCCCGTCGCGCTTCCAATGCATGAGAACACACCGGTCCTCCGGATCCCAAGAGGGAGTAAATTCTTCCACCTGGACAAAACCCACTTTTTCATAGACGTGGATGGCACGGCTGTTGGAGAGTGATGGATCGATGTAAATGTCATGGATGTGTGAAAAATGGGCTGTGATGAGTTCGGGAATCATCTGTGTTCCGAGGCCTTTGCCGAGAAAGCGCTCATCGCCAATGAGAAGATCTACAGAGAGCCCGTTTGACTCGTAGGGGGCTGTGATGAGATAGCCAAACGGTGTGTTTTCGTGAAAAGCGATCCAATGGGTAAAGGGAGCTTCTTCAGATGTGAGAAACTGATCGATCGAGGTGAGTGTATTTTGAAGGCCTTGCCCATGCCAATATTCGGCAACGTGGGGCTTTTGAAACCAGCTTTTAAGGAGGGGAAGGTATTCTTTGGTCAGGTGAGAAAAGTGCATCGTGATGGGGCGAAGGGTTAGGCGGGGTTGTCTTCGAGGAGTTCGAGGGTTTTGAAGCGGGAGGCTTGGTCGCGAAGGCGAGCGGCATCTTCGAAGCGGAGCTCTTTGGCTGCTTGGTGCATTTCTTTTTCGAGCGTTTTGATTTGATCGGAGATTTCTTTAGCGGTGATGTGCCGCTTCTTTTCATCTGTGGAGGGCTTGGTAGTTCCTTCGGGGCCAAAGAAGGATTCAGTAAGGGTGAGGGCGACATTCTTTTTGGCGGTGACGGGGGTAATATTTTTGCGCTTATTATAGGCTTGCTGGATTTCCCGACGGGTGCTTGTGATTTTGAGGGTGGAGGTAATTGACTTGGTCATCGTATCGGCGTAGAGGATGACCCGCCCTTCGACGTTACGGGCTGCACGTCCACACGTTTGGACAAGGGCTGTTTCGCTTCGGAGAAATCCCTCTTTATCGGCATCGAGGATGGCGACAAGCGAGACTTCAGGGATGTCAAGCCCTTCTCGGAGGAGGTTAATGCCGACTAAGACATCAAATGTCCCTTCCCGCAACTCTTTAATGATTTGGATCCGCTCGAGGGTGTCGATTTCAGAGTGGAGGTATTTTGCTTTCACCCCCACGTTGATGAGGTATTTGGAGAGCTCTTCAGAAAGGCGCTTGGTGAGGGTTGTGACGAGGATGCGCCCCCCTTTTTCCACCTCTTTTTTAATTTCGGCAATTGAATCGTCGACTTGATCGGTGGCTGGGCGCACTTCGATGACTGGGTCGAGGAGGCCGGTGGGGCGAATGATTTGTTCGATGATTTCACCCCCAGCCTCTTCCACTTCAAACTGGGCAGGTGTGGCTGAGACGTAGATCACTTGGTGGAGGTGGGTGTAAAACTCTTCAAACTTGAGGGGGCGATTGTCATAGGCCGAGGGAAGGCGGAAGCCAAATTCGACAAGCGATTTTTTGCGCGCCCGATCTCCATTGTACATGGCGCGCACCTGGGGGATGGTTTGGTGGGACTCATCGATAAAGAGGAGATAGTCGTCGGGAAAGTAGTCGAGAAGACAATGAGGAGGGCTACCAGGCAGGCGATCGCTGAAGTGGCGGGAGTAGTTTTCTATTCCCTTACAAAACCCGATCTCCTTGATCATTTCCAGGTCATAGCGGGTGCGTTGGTTGATCCGTTGCTGCTCAACGAGCATGTTTTCTTTTTCAAAGAAGGCGGCCTGCTCTTTGAGCTCATCCCGAATCGATTCAATTGCATTCCCCCTTAGCTCTTCTGGGGTAACGTGGTGAGAGCCGGGATAGATGACCAACTTTTCCAGTCGCTGCCGCACTTTCCCAGTAAGCGGGTCAATTTCGCTAATGCGATCCACTTCATCCCCAAAAAACTCCACCCGATATCCAATGTCATCCTCATAGGCAGGAGCAATTTCGAGTATGTCCCCTCTCACCCGAAATGAAGCCCGCTTCAGGTCGAGGTCGGACCGCTCATAATGGAGCTCAACCAAATGGAGCATCACATCATCCCGCCGCACTGTATGGCCTACATCCAATGTGAGTCGCATCTTCCGGTAGTTTTCCGGATTTCCCAAGCCATAAATGCACGATACAGAGGAGACAATGATGACATCCCGCCTCTCCAAAAGGGAGCGGGTGGCTGAGAGGCGCATCTTCTCAATCTGCTCATTAATTGCCAAATCTTTTTCGATATAGGTGTCTGTCCGGGCAATATACGCCTCGGGCTGATAGTAGTCATAATAGGAGACAAAATACTCGACAGCATTTTCGGGAAAGAAGAGCTTGAACTCTTGATAGAGCTGAGCAGCCAAGGTTTTGTTATGAGCCAAAATAAGGGATGGGCGTCCTGTTCTTTGGATCACATTGGCCATGGTAAACGTTTTTCCAGATCCAGTTACCCCGAGCAAAACTTGAGAAGCTCGCCCTTGCTCCACCCCTTTTGTCAGAGCTTCAATCGCCTCTTTCTGGTCCCCCTGAGGGGAAAAATCTGCCTTCAGCTTAAACATGCATACCCTCTATTTCTCGAGAAAATTGAGCAAACCGGCTTGGAGCATGAAGTTAATCACGACTACTCCTAAAGCAACAAGTGAAACCGCCACCACAACAATCTTTGCCCACACCGTTCGATAGAACGCAGGCTTCTCCAATTTCCAGGCCATCGCAGCTGGAATGAAGATCAGCAAGATGGCGACAAATGCCCCACCATAGTTAAGCGCCGCATAAAACCCTTTCCGATAGGTGAGCGCAAAAATCAGCGGGGGGACAAAGGTGAGAAAAGTGGCCAATAAGCGCCCTTCCCAACTCTTTTTAATCTTAAATCCATCTGTCAAAAAGTCAGACAAGCTGAGGCTCACCCCCAAAAATGAAGTAATAATGGCAAAGATTGAAAACAACTGCGCCCCAATCTGTAAATAGGGGCTCTTGACCAAAAAGGAAAGGGGATACATCGCCCCAGCCCCTTCTCGATAAGCCCAAGTCAGACTAAACGCCCCATTGAGCGGAACACTTCCCAACACTAAAATCTGAAAGAGAATATAGATCACCAATGTGAACGCACTTCCCATAAAGATGGCCGTGATCAATTTCTTGCGCGAGCGACCGAGATATGTAGTGAGGCTGGGTATAATAATGTGATAACCAAACGAAGTGATCACAGTGGGCACCGCTAAGATAATGGGTGGCCAACTCACTCGCAAGAGTCTTTCTCCTTGCATTTGAGCTGGTAGATATACGATGAGGATGCAATAGGAGATGACAAGCCCTCCCATCAGAATCCTGTTAACAAAATCGACCCCCGCCGTTCCCAAATAGATAAAACCGCCAAAAAGAACGGGCAGGATAAAGAGTCCAATTGTCTGGGAAAGTTCCACACCAAATAAACCCTTAATTGCCCCTTGAAAAATTGGGGCGCTCCCAGCGATATAAGCTGCAATAAGCGAGTAGAGCAAGAGTAAATAACAGACCCAGCTCACCACCTGGCCCCACATCCCCAGCTGCTTTCGGGCCATGCTGATCAGATTTACCCCCCCCTTCATCGATAAATTCACATCAATGAAGAAAATAGCAGTAATTGCCATCACGGTCCAAATAAGGGCGAATAGGGCAAGAGATGGAAAAAACCCAGCAAGGCCTGTCATGACCGGAACAGCGAGCATCCCCGCCCCAATGGTCGTCCCGGCGATCAACAAGATCGCTCCAAAAAAGTGTCTGGCTTTAGTTACTTTATCCATCACTTAGGGTTGTGGAAACAAATTCCAGTGGAATATTTGGCTTATTTGATACAAGAGTATAAAGAGTGAAAAGATAAAAAGGAAAGACAAAGACCACTTTCCCCCAAAAAGTCGATAGTGACTTTTCTTCTCCAACCCATACCGTCCCTTCCACACCATGAGTACAGGAAGCACTCCAAACAAAATCACAGCACACACACCACCGGCGAAATTGAGCGCCTTAAAAAAAACATTTTGAAAAAAGATGGAGAAAATCCAGGGTGGAATCATTGTTATAGCGCAAACCCAAATGCTCTCCCGTCTCTTATGAGGAATATTGAGCCCATCGCTCCAAAAATGGACTAAACTCAACGACTGAGTCAAAAACGAGGTCAAAATAGCAAAAAAGGCCATTCCCGCCGCAAACACCCCCAAGACATAGGAATTTGTCTTTAGCTGAATTGCCTGGGCCGCATCCACATCATGCCGATAGTTTTCCACTAAGCCATCTTTTCCCCCCACAGGAATTACCCCTAGCGCCACCGCCTGCCAAAGGAGATAGATTACCAAAACAATCAGTGCCCCTAAAACAATCGTACGCATGACCCGCTGGGTATCGTTCAAATAGCGGGAAAGTGTCGGAATCAAATTATGAAATCCAAAAGAAATGACCAAAACGGGCAGCGAGACCAAAATGAGCGAGGGGTTCATATACTCTAAGTATCGCCCTTGCACATAGTCCATTCCCACAATAATCAATCCTAAATAGGCTAAAATCTTCAAGTACATCAACACACGATTAAAGTGGTCGACTGTCTTCGTCCCCATGTAAACCAACCCCCCAAACAAGAGAATAAAAAAGAGCGAGCCAATGTAATTGGGGACATCAAGAGCCAATCCCCGATTAATCAACATTGAAATATGATTGCCCGAGAGGACAGTATAGGCAACTAAAAGGGCATAAAATAAAAATCCATAGGTGAGCCAGCAAACACCTCGGGCAAAGGGCCCGAGCAATTCTCCAACCATGGTCAAATAATGGACGGGCGTATCAAACCAACTCAGTGCTTCAACGATAAGAAATGCCGTCGAAGCCATAAACCCAGCGACTAAAAAAAACATGAGTAAAGATGGGAAAAAACCTGCAATCCCAGTCAAAATCGGCAGCGCTAACATTCCCGCTCCCACACAGCATCCCGCCACTAGCAATGCTCCCCCAAACACACTGCCCCTCGACTGGGAAGCGTAAGTGGTCATACACCCGCTCCTTGTTTCGCCTCTTTGCGAATCTCCTGATCGAGCCGCCCCAACTCATACCCGTCGAAATCGACAAATGCGAAGAACCGTTTAAATTCGGGGTGAGCCACCATCACAGCCTCTGCCATCTGCTGAGCAATCAACCGGTACTGAGGGTGGCCTTGCGGTGATGAGCGAAGCTCGCACAACCACTGCAGTGCGCGCAAGTTAATGTGGAAATACCAACGGATGTGATAGGCCATCGGCACCACATATTGGGCTTCCTCGGGAAATTCCTGAGCGATTTCCAGATACGCGTGCCGACCGAATTCCATCGCCTCGCGGTAAGTCTTCTCATAAGGCGTCCCCTCAAGTTCTTTGGGGAAGTAATATCCTAAATCCGCTGTCAATAATTGCCGATCTTGAGTCAACATGCGGTGGCGCTGCAAATCGCGATATACTCCATAATCGGCCACAATTTCAAACGTAAAGTGGGCATTCTCAAGTGCTCTTGGCGACTTATGCCGGCGATTTCCCCGGTGATCGGCAGCTGCCTGTAAGATCTCATCTACCCCATCCAATGATAACTCACCTACATACCCTTCAATTTTTTCAAAAGACTGATTACTCGCAGCAAATAATAAGCTGCTCGCCACTTTTCTCGGCCCCTCGGAATCAGAATGAATGAGTGTCACACTCGACTTACCAGTAGCCACACTTTCCTTCGGCACCCCTCTTGCCACCTTCATCACGCCATCGCGCACATTATCTTTGAAACGGTTAAATGCCACCTGATGCCGATGATTTTCCTCCGAACGGCGCACAAATGAGGGAATCACTTTATGCAATTCACTATACATATCCTTCCCAATCTCAGATAGCTCACTGAGCCCCTCGGTATTGAGACGCGCAATTAAGCTCTCAAAGAAACGCCCATTGCCAAAAACTCCCATATTTGTGAGCGTGCCAGCTGGCAATAATCCCCGCAAACAGTCGAGCACCTGCGCGCGCAAAGCAGCATTGTATGCCCCTTTCGACACCTCGGGATCGTGAGGAAATCCCTCCCGAATCATCTCGGTCAATGGTGGAATTAACTCTGCATATGTCTCAAACAATCGATCACACGTCGACTCATATAGCTTAGCAAAACGGGATCCCATAATCTTCTTTTCCCGCTCATAGCGATACTTCCCATTCACCTTTTGATCAAAATAGATATACCGAGTTGACTTCTCCAACGGGGATCCCCCAATCCGCGCATCCTGAATTGCCTTACACGCAATCATCGACACATTTTCAATTGCCAAGTGGGCGCCCCCCAATTCCCCAATCGAGTCATCCCCATACCCATCCAATATCCGATCGTAAAAGTCTTGAGCTTTCTGAATGGCCAAAATCTGTTCATCGCCCCCTTCCTGTCCCTTTCCAGCAATCTCCTCAAACCCCATCTCATCATTCTTAATGAAGTCTTTCAGCAACAACCCCCGTAAGCCCAGCATCGACCGAGAGTAGCGGGAAAAGAGCGCTCCCTTAATCACCTCGGGCAAATTGCGCAAGACAAAGACATTCCCATCCACATTGGTAACATACCGTCCTACAACGGCCTTTTCGCTTTCACTAAACTCTTCGAAACCCATCTTCATAGAACACCTCACTAGATCCCACCCATCATACCCCAGCCCCCCAATTTTGTACATAAACGTTTCTATAAAAAGAGGAAGGGCGAGCTCGTTCTAGGGCGCTAGGTGCTGGCTTTTGCAACCGTCACTGGCGGCACAAAATCCGCATAGCTAGCATCCCTAGAATCCCCCACTAACATATCTATCCATTCAGTCCCTAGGGCGCAGATGGCCGCAGGCCAGATGCGCCCCCCCCACCCGAAGATCGAGCGGCCTTCAGGTCGATTGATCGAAGGGGAATATAGCGCTTTCCTAAAATGGAACACAGCAAATCCATAAATTTATTTGTGGGGAATTCTCGGGATGATTTCTATGCGGATGTGGTTCTCACCACAGGTGAGGTTCTCAGCCAGCAGAAATCGCCCTAGAACGAGCTTGGATTTTTTGCAGCACTTTGCACTATCTGCCCCTCCAGTAGTACGTACGGGTACACCGGAGGGGCAGATCGGGTGAAGGGCCCGAAAAAACGAGCTCGCCCTTCCTTACAAAACAGCCCATTTTTTGGTGGAAAGTAATTGGGCGGAGGTCTATATTATCTTTAACACAGCTTAAAATTGATCCGCTCACACAGCCGATCAACCGCCATAAAGAAAATTTTCACCAAAAAGGGACTCATGGAGTACTACAAACAATTTCGAACTCACCTTGAAAATAATAACATGCCCTCGTTCATTAACCTGTGGCAAGAATACTGTCTGAGTGATGAAATCGAACTCAAAGAACTGATCAAAATCCTCGAATCAGCCAAAGAATCAACCCAAGTCAACACATTTTCCCCCTACGTCGAAGAGATCCTCCCCATCTGGGAAACCACACCAGAGGGTGAGCTAAAACACGAAGCGTTCAAGCTCGTTTTCGATGTACAAACCACAAATGAACCCACAATGGCCGACCTCGCCTACAACTACTTGGAAAAACGGTATGGCGACGACAAGTACTTCACGCAGAAAATTCGCCTAGTTGGCCTGCGCGACAGGGATGATTTCCAATATTGTATTTCAAACTTTGATCTGCTCAACCATATGGCTGTTGGCAACTGCTTCTTGCACAACCGGGGCTGGGGATGTGGAGAGGTGATGGAGATCTCCCTCCTTAGAGAACAGCTCACTCTCGAATTTGATTATGTCGCAGGAGCGAAGGAGCTCTCATTTGCCAACGCATTTAAGACCCTCATTCCCTTGGAAAGTGACCACTTTTTATCCCAGCGATTCTGCAATGCCGATGAGTTGGAAAAGAAAGCTAAAGCCACGCCTGTTGCGGTGATGCGTATGTTGCTCAAAGATCTGGGGCCCAAGACAGCAGCAGAAATTAAAGAAGAGCTTTGCGATTTGGTCATTCCAGAAGAGGAGTGGGCAAAGTGGTGGCAGACTGCACGGAATAAGATGAAACGGGACACGCTGATCGACATGCCCAAACAGCTGCGCGACCCCTTTGTTCTTCGGGATAGCGAAATCTCCCACGAGGAACGTCTGCAAGCTGCACTGAGTAGAAAGCCGAGCGTCGGTACGCTGATCGAGATGGTCTATTCTTTCTTGCGTGATTTCCCAGCAGCGCTGAAAAATGCTGAATTCAAAGCCTCTTTAAAAAAACAGCTTGAAGATATTTTGACCAATGAGCAACTCACGAGTGCTCAAGAGGTCCAAATTTTGTTCTTCTTGAATGACTTGTCAAATGGCGAAGTGTTGCCCAAGATTCGGGATATTATTGCTCACTTTAACGACATTCCATCTATTGTTCTCGACATTGGCATTCTAGCCTTTAAGAAGCGTTTCTTAGTCGAGGTACGCGGTGTACGCGAGGATTGGGATGAAATTTTCCTCCATTTGTTCCTCACTGTCGAGCACAATCCGCTCCGCGAATATTTGATGACCGAGTTGCTCGAAGAAGGAAAGAAAGCAGCAATCGAGGCCAAGCTTGTTGAGCTGATGAACGATCCTACTTACTGCCCTTCTGCTTTCCTCTGGTACTTCCAAAAGTTGATGACCAATCCGAAGCTCCCTTTTGCAACGAGTGAGGGAAAGGTTCAGTTTTTGGAAGGGTTCTTTGTCTTGCTGCATAGGATTGAGCGTGATCAAGAAATGCGCGATTTTGTCAAAAAGATGCACCACTTCCTCACTGAGGGGCGCTATATTCACGTGCGCAACATTTATGAGAAAGCAAGTAAAGCCGCTGTACAAGAGATCCTACTCCTTTCAACTAAGTGCATTAGCTTAAGCGATCATGACATTTCAATTCTTCACTCGCTCGCCGAGGTAGTTCACCCCTCCCTTGGCGCTGTTCGCTCTAAATCGTATGAGGAAGAGGAGGAAGAAGAGATCATCTGGAGCACTGAAGAGGGTTTCCAAGCGCTACGCGACAAGGTTGAGCATATCGGCTCAGTTGAGGTGGTCCAAAACTCGAAGGAAATTGAAGCGGCAAGAGCGCATGGTGATTTGAGAGAAAATAGTGAATTTAAATATGCGTGTGAAAAAAGAGATCGCCTCCAGAGCGAGCTGGCAATGCTTTCAGCTCAATTACAAAATATGCGTGTGCTCACTGATAGCGATATTGATACCAATGAAATAGGGGTTGGTGTTATTGTCACTCTAGAAAATGAGAATGGGGATTCTCTTCGCTATACCCTACTTGGGCCAATGGAAGCAGACCCTGAAAATAATGTGATCTCTTTCCAGTCTAAACTTGCAAAGACTTTGACTGGTCTTAAGATTGGCGATAGCTGCCAACTGCAGGAAAAGTCGTGGAAAGTGGTTAAAATAGAGAGTTATCTAGAGGCAGTCCGCAAATGAACAAACTTCTCATCGCCAGTCACAATTTGCACAAAATCTTAGAAATCAAATCGATGTTAAAGGGGCGCTTTGAGCTCGACATCTATTCGTTAAGAGATTTCCCCGAGTATAGAGCTCCTGAAGAAGGGGTGGAATCGTTCGAGGAAAACGCTGTGGCTAAGGCGGTGAATGCAGCTAGAGCGCTTGGGATGTTTGCTATTGCCGATGATTCGGGACTGATTGTTCCCGCTCTCGGCAACCGACCAGGAGTAACAAGCGCGCGCTATGCAGGTGAAGGGGCGACTGATAAGGACAATATTAATAAACTCATTGGAGAAATTGAGCCCTTATCTGTGGAGAGCCGCTCGGCTTATTTTGAGTGTCGGTTTGCTCTTGCTTCTCCAGACAAGCTCTTAAAGACTGCAAAGGGATTGTGTGAGGGATCGCTCATCACTACCCCTCGCGGGGGAATGGGATTTGGTTACGACCCTATCTTTATCAAGTATGACTATAGCAAAACACTCGCAGAACTCGATGAAGATACAAAAAACCGTATCTCCCACCGACGTAAAGCGTTTGACAAGATGATCCCTCACCTAGAAGAGCTCTTTTTGCCCCACGTAAAATCAGCCCCCTTTAAACTCCCAACCTCAAACTAACTGTTTTGAAGATTACCTACATTATCGATGGGTTTAACCTGCTTTTTGCAACCGATCTCGACTACCCCGATAAAGAAGCGTTTGCCCTCCAGGTTGACCAGTATCTTCACTCGATCAATGCCAACGGATTGATCATTTATGACGATCGGAAAAACTTGGGCCAATCTCATCCGAGTAAGCAACACCTTAAAGCTTCAGAGCTCGTCTATACGCCTCAGGGGATGTGTGCAGACTCCTACATTCTCGAGTGGTTAAATGCCCACCCCAAAGCGCCCATCGTGTTGGTCTCCTCTGACAAGCGGTTAATCACCTTTGCCCGCGAGTTGGGAGCCCGCTCGATCACCTCTCAAGCCTTTATCTCTAAGGTGCAAAAAGAGGCCAAAAACCACACCTCTGACAAGCAAAAACCCTCTCACTCTACCCCGAGCGAGATTGAGTATTGGCAGAAATTATTTGAAGATCGAATGGATGATAAATAATGAATATTTTATTCGCCAATCCTTGAAATCAATAGTTGGTTTGTAGTATAATAGTTGCACGTTGGCAACAACTACAGAGGGAGAGGAGATGAAAGGGATTGCAAGTGGCTCAAATATGCCCCCCACAATACCCCCAACTATACCTGAGGATTATTCATCCGCTTTTGAAGAGAATCCCCTAGATTTTCCTCTATTTGACCATAGCCCCGACACAGACTTTTTTTCAGCCAATTCACTCGAAATCTGGTTTCCAAGCCCAGAGGATCTCTCAACAATTCCAGAAAGTGATCTCTTACCGAGTGGCTCTTCTCAAACAGTCACCACCGTTGCCGAGTCAGTGCTAGGCAAGCGCTCAGCCAGTCAAGAGCAAGCACTTGCGGCCAGGAAAAATGAAATATCCCAGTTGGTTGCCAACATTATGTCACAAGCAAGAGAAGGGAAGTTAGACCACATGCACCAATCCCTTGCCCATGTGAGAAAAGTGATTGGAATCGAAAAGAAAGAAGAGTGGCAAGAGATCTTTGCAGAGGCTTGGTTGCATCTTTCTCGCTATTATCATACACGAGAAAGCGAATCCACTTCTTACTGCGTCGATCAATTCCTTAGATTCCGCTCTCGAAGACAAAAGGTGCGTTTTGACCCGGTGATCCGCTCGTACATGGCTATCGCGTTGGCCGATGATGGAAAGACAGAACCGGCAGCCTACCAACTCAAACGGATCAAGGCCCCTGTTCCTGCCGAGGCAAAGGCAGCCCTCTTTAGAGCGGGCTGTTTGCTAGCTCAAGCCTATCTCGCTGAGGGATCCTTGTCCCTAGCCAATCAAATTTACAAGGACAGATTGCAAAGTGTAGACTTTCCGCAGAGTGATGTGGCAAAAGAGTGTCGATCCCGAACACTCATCGAGTTTGGCATCGCTTTTGCCCGCGCGGGAAAGCAGGCAGAAGCAAATAAGCTCTATCCCCAACGACTCTCTGAAGAAGAGCAAAAAACATACTACCTAAAAGTAGCCCAATCCTTAGTTCAGAAAGGGGATCTAGATGCCGTCTTAGAGATTCTCACTCTCCAAAAACTCGAAGCGGGGGATGAGCTAAAAAGGCTCTATCTCAACGTGACAAAGCTCGCCATGAGAAGAAACAGAATGGGTGTCGCCCTCAGATGTTTTAACCTGATTCAACATCCCATGCCAAACGGGATGTTTCGCGGATATACAGTGACAAGGTCCCGTATCCTACTTAGGCAAGCAGAAGGGGGAAATATTGTCGGTTGTCTGCATTTTATCGAAAGGGCAAAAAACACATTAATTGAAAGGAAATGTGCTGCGGTACTCCTCCAACAACTGGTCATTCTATCGACAAAAAAAAGAGCTTTTAAGGATGCAAAACGCTATTTGAATATGCTGCCTGATTATACCGATGAAACCTCTACCCTAGCTCATATCGTCTATCTATCACAAAACCCTTGAGGCAGTACGCTATGAATGCCTTTCTCCTCCTATCCCCAAGAGAGAAAAGACCTCTTGATGACTTTCTCGAAGTAGATATTGAAGCATGGTTTGGCACAGATAAACGGCAAAAAACAGACCCTGCCACGCTAATGAGACAAATCGAGACCAGCGCCAAGGTCGGAGATATTGAAGCAACCCTTGCCCATCTTAGTGATATCGACCCCCTCGACCCTCTCCTCCCTCAGCCAGCGTCGGTGATAACTGCCCAAGCCCATTTAATGCTGATCCACTTTCACTCAGCAACATCTCTTGCAGATACAGAGCGGTGCTTTACCCTGCTAAAAAGTGAGGATACAGAGGCAAGCCGAAGCCGGATTCCTCTTGCAACATGTCTGCTCGCCATCACTCACGCAGACGAAGATCAATTGGTTCCAGCTGAAATGTTACTCGATTCAATTAAGCACGTGCCCGGATCAAGCGTGGGTTCTCACTTCATGCGCGCCCGTTGTGCCATTGCGTTGGGCTACCTTGCTAACGGACAACTCAACAAGTCTACCGAACAGATGCGATTGACCAGTCTTGAAGGGTTAGCCCCTCAAGAATTGAAGACAGCTAAAGCATGTCAATCGATTGCTCTCGGGCGACTGATTCCTGCCCTTGAACAAAGTGGAGGGTTCCAAGAAGCAAGCCGGCTTGCAACCACCTTTCACTTACAGGGAGATACCACTTACTATTTGGAGATGTCAAAGAGCTTTGAAGAAGCTGGTGACCTTAAACGTAGCATTGAGTACTTTGCAAAAGTGGTTTCAAGCAAAAGCGATTCTGCCTATGTTAAAAAGCATCTCCAACTTGGGAGAAAAGTCCTTGAAAAAGACGGACCTGCAGTCGCACGCAGTTGGTTAAAAGATAATCCCATTGAATTCAAGCACGCCCAATACCCTTTCTATGCGGCTATCATGGCAAAGATCTGTCTAATTGAAATGGAAAGTGGTGAGTTAACCGAAGCCAAACTTTTTATCGATAAAGAGCAAAAAAAGGCTAATCCAACGATCAAACAATGCGTGCAAATCCTTTCAAGCCGGCTTCAACAATTGGAAAAACGGCGATAGACAAGCCTTTTCTTATCAGCCACCTCATCGAGCCGCTCAACTAATGAACGGCGCACGATTCCTCCTGCCTGATCGAACGATTCAATCGTTGTTCTCTCATCGAGAAGAACAATCACATGCCCATCCATCAGAATTAAATCAAGCGGACGGGTAGGTTTATCAATTGCCATACCAAAGGTGAACATCATTGAGGTATTGCGAGGAGTCGCCCCATCCGTCACCTCATAGAGCAATCCCGAGCAGTCCACACCAGCAAGTGTGTGGGCAGCCTCAACCCAGGGAACAAGTCGATCGCGTGGAGGATAGCGCTCAAGGAGTTGGGGGATTCCCTTGGCATAATTCCCTCCCCATACATACGGAACCTCCGCGTATGCCTCCAACCGACTACGGATCAGACTGGCAGGAGGAAGTGGCCGTGGAATGATGGGTTGATCGGTTAGAGTAAGATCAGCCGAATCGACATATAGCAAGACATTGCTCGGGTAGTGGGGAATTTGAACTTGGACGAGGGAAGGGTGAGATGGAACCGGATTTTTTGGGTCGAGAAAAAATCGCTCACCCCTAAGTGCCACATATTCGATTTCACGCACCAAGTTTTGGTCATCAAAATTGAGTGAATTTTCCTTTCCATAATAGATGCGGTTAGTGTCTGAGGTGTTGTAAATAGGGGTTGGGCGAATCACTTCGACTAAGGGCATATCCAGAAACTCTTTTTCAAAAAATTTTATGATTGAACTAAATTAGTCTAAGATCTAAATTCGAAAAACACAAGTGTAAAATTCTCTTAAAGGAATACCATGAAATCCCAGATCTTAAAAGTTCTTTTTGCCCCCTTACTCGCCACTCTACTCACAGTTGGGCTTACTACCGGCTGCTCTTCAAAGAGCAATAATAAGAAGCGAAGAGCTTCTACTGGCCCAATCGTAGTGAAAGAAGTCAAGTCGCGCCGACAAGAACTCCGGGTCAATATTGTTTCCGAGCCGCAATCACTCGACTCGAGAAAGGCTCATGCCCTTGTCGATATTAATCTTGTAAAGATGTTCATGGAAGGGCTTGTTCGCCCCAACTTAAGTGGCGAAGTAGAGCTTGCTCTTGCAGAGTCCTACACTTATGATACTGACCACCTCACCTACACTTTCAAATTAAAAGACGCGGAGTGGTCCAATGGTGATCCCATTACAGCAAATGACTTTGTCTACACCTGGAAAAAGGCATTGAGCCCCCAATTCTCTACCGATAGCGTTGCCCCCCTCTTTGTCATGAAAAATGCCAAGGCAATTAAAAATGGCGAGCTGCCTGCAAGCATGCTCGGAGTGGAAGCAGTCGATCAGCGCACCCTTGTCATTACCCTAGAAGCACCCACTCCCTACTTCTTTAACCTCCTATCCCAAAGCTGCTTTTTTCCCATCAATTCAGGTGTAGATAAGAACTACCCCCATTGGGCACAAGATGCAGATCACTACGTTTCTTCAGGTCCCTTTATTCTTGAAGAGTGGAAACACTCAAACGAGTTGGTGGCGCGGAAAAACCCCTTCTATTGGGATGCAAAAAAGGTCAAGCTCGACAAAATATTGATGATGATGGTCGATACTGAAACCGGGTTCAAAATGTTTGAGTCAGGACAGATTGATATCGAAGGCTCCCCTTTCTCCTATGTGCCAACCGATGCCATTGCCGGGCTCAAGGAGCACAACCAAATCAATGTTGACCCCATCTTGGGCACTTACTGGATTCGGGTGAATACGAAAAAAGAATGGCTAAACAAGTCCGACTTTCGTAAGGCTCTCGCCTTTGCTATTGACCGCCGGGAAATTGTCGACCATGTCACCTTAGGAGAGCAAATCCCAACTACTGGAATTATTCCCGTTTCAATGGGAATTCAAAAAGCTCCCTATTTTTGTGATGGTGATCAAGCCAGTGCAAAACACTTATTGCAAAATGTGCTCGATAGCCATCATGGGCGGGGTGCACGCGTGCCTGAAATCACACTCATTTATGGCTCAAATGAGCGGAATCACCGCCTTGCTCAGGCCATTCAAGACCAGTGGTACCAAGCTTTGGGAATCGAAATCAGACTCGAGCGTTTGGAGAACAAAGTCTTTTTCGATCGACTCTATAGACAAGATTACCAACTCGCATGTGGAAATTGGATTGCCGATTTTGATGATCCCATTAACTTCCTCGAGGTATTTAAAACAGAAACGATTGGCACCAATAACACAGGCTGGGAGAGTCCCAACTACATTGCGGCCATCGAAGAATCCTATCGCGTGCAAGACGAAATGGAAAGAAAAGACCTGCTCACCCATTGCGAGCAAATCATTATGGAGGATATGCCTGTCATCCCGCTATTTCAAGCGACTATGATCCGTCTCCAACACCCGCGGGTGAAAGATGTCGCTTTTACCAACTGCGGGCAAATTGATTTTAAGTGGGCGTCCATTAATGCATCGACTGAGTAAGCACCTCACCTCGCTTGTTTTTACAGCACTGTGGTGCCCCGCCGCTTGGGGCACCATCCAACTGCATAACGATACTCACTACCCCCTAGAAGTGCAAATCTTCAACCGAATGGGCGAGCCAGTTGGCCAACTCCTCATTGAGCCTGGCATCTTTGCTAACTGGTACAATAACCAAAGTCCCTATGAACCCCAGCCCAACTTCCCCTACACCCCCTACACGGTGCGTTGGATGTGTGTCCCTCAAAAAGAGGAGCACCACCAAAGCTCGGTAGAAAAGCATGGGCCTCCCTCTTCCACTCCCCAGACGCACAAAGAGGAAAAGCCTCAGTATGAGATGGAGTTTTCTGTCTGGTACAATGTTCCAACTGGTGCGGCCATCACAGCTCAAGGCGCTCCTGATGGGGCTCATACGTGTAAGATTCGCAAGAAGAAAAAGAAAGAAGAGGAGCCGAATTGGACAGAGAACAAGGCTCTCTTACCTACCAACCCCTCGCAGGCCCCTGCCCCCCTCTCCAAAGAACAATAAGCGAATATGTGAAGAGAAAACCCGCCTAGAATTCCCCACTAATTCTTTGCATTGGGGTTGCTTTCATTTTGATTGGCTTAGTTCTGAAGTGGGGGCGCATCTTGCCGGAGGCAATCTGCGGATTCGGGAATCGCGAGCGTGTTTGGGGTTAGAGGAGGAGGAGCTGGTCGGTGGGGAGATCGTGGGGCTCTATTGGCAGGGGGGTGGGATGGAGCTGCTCGCGGTAGGCGAGGCCGATTGTGGTTGCGTTGTGTGTGTAGCGGAGGAGACGGTCATAATAGCCTTTGCCATAGCCGAGGCGATTGTGGTTGGCGTCAAAGGCGATTGCTGGCACGAGGAGGCAGTCGATGGATTCGTAGGGGAGTTTGTCACATGTGGAGGAAATAGGCTCTTGTATGCCAAATGAAGAGGGTTTGAGTTGATTCTCGATGTGGGTCACTTTGTAACATTCGAGGTGGTGATCGACTACTTTGGGTAGGAGGAGCCTTTGTTCTTGGGCAAGGAGTTGGTTGAGGGGCCAGATGTCGAGTTCGTCTTTGAAGGGAGCGTAGGAAAGGATGTGTCTGTAAGGGGCGAGTTGTTCGATGAGGGGGGTGAGGTCAATGTCCCGCTGGAGGGTGCGGCGGAGGTTGCGGTAGTGGGTGCGAAGGGCTTGTTTTGCCTCTGGGATCGAATTAGTCACTATCGACAACTCCTTTTCGGTAGGGCACCTTGCGCAAGAACATCCCGTCGGCATCGTAGATGGTGGCGATGCCATTCCCGCCAATCACTTTGGATACGGGCTCAGCCTCTCCTTTTTTGAGGTAGCGTCCGCGGAGGAGTCTTTCCCCTTCATATTCTTCGATGAGCATGGGATTTCCATCTTTGTACCAGGCAAGGGACATTCCGATCCGTTTATTATTGCTATACTCTTTATCACTTTCGAGCTGTCCGTTCTCATACCAAGTTTTTACTCGGCCGTGGATGTTTCCTTTGTACCAGGTGATCGAGAGTTTGGGCACGCGATTTTCTGCGATGGTGTCAGCGCTGCTTGGATAGTAGAAGAGCTCTTCGCCATGCTTGTCTCCATCGACAATGGTGCGGGTTGAGTGAAGCGCGCCTGTGGGATAGTATTCGCGCACAACCCCCTCTGCAACCCCATCTTGATATTCTACTTCTTGAGATATAGTCCCTTTTTCATAAATAAGCTTGGTGCCATATCCCGCCCGAATCATCTGGAGAAGGGTATTTTCAAAGTCGTAATACTCCCCCTCCATTAGCTTTCCGCGCACATATTTTTCAGTATATGGGGGGTGATCCACCGATCCGAGGTAGGCGACATTTCCATGGGGAACATCCATCTCAAAAGATGCGATCGAAAGGGGTGATCCATCGGGTGCGTAGGTGCACAGCTCGCCTTGGATTGCATTCTGTACGTATGGAATCACCTTTTCCACCGTCCCATTGGGGTAGTAGTAGGTGGAATTTCCCACCAGCTCTCCCCGCTCATAAACAATCTCCGCGCGCAAACTCCCCTCTTCAGCAAAGACTTGGCATGTCCCATCAAACATCCAGCTCGATTGGGCCCCTTCACCCAAGTCCCCAATCCCCTCGACAACGTGGGCAATAATTTTCACCTGGCCATTGGCATACCATTCTTGGTAGAGTCCATTGGCCCGTCCACCGAGAATTTCGAGATATTGATGAATCTGCCCATTTGAGTGGTATGAGGTGGCTTTTGATCGAGCAATTCCCCTTCCGTCCTTTTTAAAGGTGCGGATCACCTTCTCATAGGGTTGAGGCTTGAGATAATTGTTTTTCTCATATTGGCTGAGGCGATCTTTTTGTGTGACCGCTTCATTAAATCCA
The DNA here is from genome assembly GCA_022601545.1 of Chlamydiia bacterium. Classification (GTDB taxonomy): domain Bacteria; phylum Chlamydiota; class Chlamydiia; order Chlamydiales; family JAJACM01; genus JAJACM01. The sequence continues at coordinate 68,047 of JAJACM010000014.1, forward strand.
TTTCGGTCGATTAGCTGAATATTGACCAGTGTGTCTGATTCTTGGCCATTTTCTGTCTGCTTTTTTTGACAGCCAAAAAAGAGTGTGGAAAGGAGGAGAAGAGCTATTAGTCTGTACATATATCGACATCCCGGTGGAGTAAGTTGCATGAGAGAGAAAATACCTCTTTTTCTCCCAAGATCTTTTGTTTGTCTAAGTGAAATTCGGTTACCACAAGTTGCGGCCGGCACGCATTGGGCCAGGCAGAATCGACAATCACCCCCTCTGTCCATGAGAGAAGGTAAGCAAGGTCAGAGAAAGATCCAAACACAGGCTTTTCTTGCCGATAAATACTCTCTGTAAAGCCAAACTTCGATCGAGACGATTCACGCGTAAACCCAAGCTGTTTGTTGAGCTGGAAAAATCCCTTTGTCCCAATTTGAAGCGGAGCAAAGTCCCTAAAGGCGGGATGTTCCTTAATTTGGTGAAGAAGGGCCCGCTCAATTGAGAGAAAGTGAAGCTTTTCTAAGTGATTCGGGACATACTCCTTATCACTTCCCGCATAGTGGTTTTTAAAGTCTACCCGCCGCTGGTAAGCCTTTTTCGACAGCTTTGAGCGCACCTCAAGAGCTGAAATTTCCTTTTCTACTTGGGCAATTGCCCCCATATTGGAAACGAGAAAGAGGTAGACACATGCCAGTGGCACAATCGCAAAAAGACCGAGGAGAAATGGCCAAGCGGGTTGGAGATAGATTGGAGTCGACTGCTTTTTGGAAAGAAAGCTCCACTGACTAAAGAGCTCTGCGATATTCAAACGTAACTTCATAACACTCTTTTTTGTGATTGTAGGCAAGGGATGAAGGCTTATCGACGAAGGATAGTTCCTTCAGTCGAGCATATACTTTTTCTGCCACTTGCCGGTTTTTGGCCTCATATCCAAAGACTACCTTGGCCATGTAGGCTTCCTTGGGCTGATCGAGAGAAGGGTGTTTATCCAATGCATAATCGAGTGTGGCCGCATGAAAATCTTGTCCAAATTTACCCAGCCCTACCTCTAACCCTTCCATCAAACCACTCACTGTTGGAGGGGCGGCCAAATAGGAAGCTGGGGCCATCTCTTGGGTCATCTCACGAGAGATGTACTCAATCGCTCCAGAAAGAGACTTCCTGCTAACAAAGAGCTTGTCCAAAAAGGTGAGCCGGCTCGGGTCGATAGGTAGCCGCTTAATATGCGACTCGGTCAACACCCTCTGAAAATGCTCTTTTAGCTGATTTTCTTTGATTAACAAGATGAGATTAGAAAATCCAAAACAGAGAAGGGTCGTGCAAGCAATTGCCGCCAGATACCGCTTCGTAAACATCTTGGCCCTTCTTACCTGCAGGCTACTCATCCATTTCCCTACCCTGAGTTGCAGCGTATTTTTATCGGTATTCATTACGTTTAGCGCGAGCCCAATTTCAATCGCATAGGTAGAGAGGGTCTCCCGGGAGTAATTGAGATGGGGAGTCATCTCGATTGGCTTCCGATTAAACCCACCCATGAGGTTTTCCAAAAAGTCAATCGCATCTAAAAAACCAGTATATAAAATCCCCACCTCTGTCCCCTGCTCTTGCTCGGCAAAGTATTCCATCGCGCGGCTAACCCGTTGATAGTAGTTTTCCAATAGTTGATACAGATTGGACTTTTCAGTGTTAAGCGCCCCAAAGTAGTGCATCTCTTCCTTTAAAGCATCGAGGTCAAACTCCCCGCAATCGGGAGAATCGATACTCATTGCATGGTAGAAATCTTTTAGGCCAATCTCAATATGAGTGGATGAGATAATCATATCGTCGATCACAAGCACCATCTCGGTGATGCTCCATCCAAAATAGAAGACGATCACCCCCTTTTCCCCTTCGGCGAAAAAGCCAGCAAACCGCTGGAGAGCCGTCGGAACACACGCGACCCAAGAGGGTTTAATCCCAAGCCCCTTCACTCCATCAATATGGGTTTGCATCACCTCATCCCGAAAGGCAAACATCGTCACTCGTGAGTGTCCCTTCTCACTTGGATCGGGTGCAATCAGGGGTACAACTGTCGATTCAGCCGCCTGAAAGGGGGAAATCTCTTCCACTTGGTATTTCAGTGCATTGTAAATCGCCTCTTTTTTTGTCAGGGGAAGCTTGAGTGAGCGGATAAAAAGATCTTTAGAAGAAAGGGCCGAGGCGGTTGGCACTTTTTCAAAAAGGTCATCAATCCCCGTCTTATTAAATAGCGCCTTCTCAAGCTGTCCGGTATTGAAAATTTCCTTGTCAAATCCCTCGAGACATTCAATATGCAGCCGTTTGCCCCGCCCCTTAATGAGGGCGCACTTCATGTAGTCCCCATCTGAATGGATTCCGAGTGCGTACATATGTGTTTCTCCCTTTGTGGACAAGTGTTTGCCATAATAAATCATGACGGAAAATAATTCGAGCGTTAATATAGTGGTAGATAACAAACGAGAGTGGTGCTATTTCGTGGCGATTGTCAAATATTTAATCCACACCCTATTTTTAACCTATTCCTACATCCTGATTGCAGGGATCTTCTCCTCCTGGATTCCCAGTCTGAACAAGTACCGGATCACCCAGTTTGTTCGCTTTTATACTGACCCATACCTTAACCTATTTCGCAAAGTGATCCCTCCCTTAGGAGGCGTACTCGACTTGAGCCCGATTATTGGAATTGTTTGTTTACAGCTTGCGGAATCATTTATCATGAAAATACTCTGATGCAAAAGCCCTTCCGCCCCATCCAAATTGGCCCCCTCAAGCTCAAAAATAACGTCTTCTACTCCCCTTTAGCTGGTGTGAGCGACTACCCTTTCCGAGAAATTGTCAGCCGCTATCGACCAGGCCTCTTCTTTTGTGAAATGGTGAAAATGGAAGCGCTTACCCGCGGAGACCGCGGCACCTTTCGCCTCCTCGACTACACCCCCAACCAACACCCCATTGGCGCCCAAATCGTGGGGGGAAACGAATCGCTCGCCGCCCAATCGGCCAAAATCATCGAAGATCTCGGCTTTGACCTAGTCGACCTCAACTGCGGCTGCCCAGTCGACAAAGTGACAAAAGATGGCAGTGGATCAGGCCTGCTCAAAACCCCTGAGAAAATTGGCAACATCATCGCCAATATGGTGAGTGCTGTCAAAATCCCCGTCACCGTAAAAATCCGCGCCGGATGGGATGAGGAATCGATTAACAGTCCCCTCATCACCCGCATCGCTGAAGAAGCTGGAGCTAAAGTAATCACCATCCACGGAAGAACCCGCAAGCAAGCCTATAAGGGGCCTGCCAACTGGGACTTTATCAAAGCCTGTAAAGCCGAAGCAAATAACATTCTCGTCTTTGGAAATGGAGATGTCTTCTCCCGCCAAGCAGCGCTTGACATGTTCGATCAGACCAATTGTGACGGCCTTCTAGCCTCTCGTGGCACCATGGGTAAACCCTTCCTCATTCAAGAGATTCTCGGTGACCTCTCCCTCTCTCCAGAAGAGGAGATTGATTTCCAATTCCAGGCTTTTCTCGATCATTTCGAGATCATCCGCCGCTACCATCCTCCGGCGCGTGTCCTCATAGAGCTTCGCAAGATTGGTTCTTGGTATCTCAAGGGATCGAGCCGAGGTAAGGCACTACGCGATCGGCTCAACAAGAGTCGAAGTCTCGACGAGGTCCTCACAGCCATAGACCTATCCCAATGTCAAACCGTTTGACATTGAGGAAAGAATGGAAAAAGGAAGGGCGAGCCCGTTTTTTCGGGCACTTCACCCGATCTGCCCCTCCGGGGTATCCGTACATACGACCATACTCAAGTGAACGAAAAAATCGGAATTTTGGCAAAGCCGCCCCCCTAGATTTGAAGCAACGAAGTGGCGCATGAAGCCGCTCAACTTGAGAAAGTTGAGCAATGAATGCGGCTTCAAAGATAGGAGGGGTCGGCAAAGCCAAAAGCCGATTTTTGAGTTTACTTGAGTATGAGGGGCAGATAGTGCAAAGTGCTGCGAAAAATCCGAACTCGTTCTAGGGCGATTTCTGCTGGCTGAGAACCTCACCTACGGTGAGAACCACATCCGCATAGAAATCATCCCTAGAATCCCCCACGAATATATTAGTCTGGTTTTAACTTAACGATTTTGTGATTAGAAGTTGGGCTCCCCTTCAATCAATCGGCCTATGGGCCGCTCGATCTTCGGGTGGGGGGCGCATCCGGCCTGCGGCCATCTGCGCTTGAAACTGGGTGTGGGCTCGCCCTTCCTTTAGAATCTCAATGAGCCTGATATGAAGAGGCCGTTTAAGGATAGGTCTTTGCCTTGGGAGGAATAGCGTGGTGGATTGTAAGAATCGATGGAAAAGAGCTGGTTCTGGTTAAAACAATAGGCACCCTGATACCCCAGGCCGATGGTCAGAAAGCGGTTATCTGAGTAAAACTCACAGGAGTATCCGAAACCTACATCATACTGGACGATGGGGGCGATTTGGTGGAAGGAGCTGGTGAGAATGAGCTGGTTGGACTGGTTTGAATTGCGATACTCGAGGAAGGAAACATCAAACATGCCGTAAGGGAAGAGACCTGTAATTCCAGCATTGATGTAAACCCCATTATAGCAATGCCATTTGGAGTCGAGTCCGAAGGAAGGGCCAACGCCCCAGTATTTGCTCTCTTCTGCGATGTTTAAGGTATCGCTGAGAAGGGTTGCGCCGCCTGAATACCATGTGTTTTGCTTAATCTCAAAAAACTGACCTGTCAAGCCGATAGATGGGACGAGGAAAAGGTCAGGTGCAATCATAAAGCTCCGATTGACGGTAACTTCAATCGCATTAATATCAAGGTCAAGATTAGAGCGGGCATTGGCAAATGTAAATGTCTCAGTCAGCACCCCTTTTAGAGAGACAAAACTCCCCCCTTTTGGAGTAGATGGGCTGGTTGTATGGTTTGAGGTGAGATGGAAATACTCTGCATCGACAAAAAGTTGATCCATATGAAAGTTATATTCTGCACCTAAGGCAAAGCCCCAGGTTGTCTTAAGCTTTGCATCTTCTGTGGTGCCATGAATGGGTGTTGAGGCGCTTGTTGAGCCATTGGCATAGGCAAAGTCTGTTCCGGAGATAGATGGGTAGAGATAGAGGGCGCGCGCCTCAAAGCGAAAGTCTTGTTCGGCAGTGGCACATTCAAACTCATCAGATACGATTCCATTGTATCCAGCATTTTCTCGCTTGAGCTGTTTGACTTGCTTTTTTAAGGTGCGGATTTCCCGCTCGGTCCGTTGTTCAAAATAGGGATCCCGACCCACTTTTTTACGCATAAGGGGGTAGGCAATGCTCATCCAAAGCACCAAAAAACCAACGAGTGCCAAAAGAATTGTGACGATGCCAATTGTCACAATTCGTGCCCTATTTGCGCTTATCATACTATATATTAACCACTACGATCGCAAGTAAATAACTGTAAGGGAATTTTCCCCTCTCTCAAATTCCCTTTTATAACTTGTAGTGAATTAATTCATTAAAAAAAAGACTACGACCCAATAATTGTCTCGATTTGACTGCGGATCATTGGTGCTGCGTATCGAAGCGCCAACCGCCCATCCTCTGCTGCAATTTGCGCAATCCGCTCAGCAACCCCTTTGGTTCGGTTTCCCTCACCTAAAACCGCTTGAGCATCCTTTCCATGCTCCCACGTAGCCCGGGTAAAAAAGCCCATATCTGAGCGCAATCCTTGACCCGCATGTGCAAGTACATGGACGCCAAATACGCGCACCATCTTCAGCATAAACTCTGCACTCTCCACCAATGCAGGACTTGCGCGCTTCAAGAGTCCAATATCCATCGACTCCTTCACCATCTCAAACATCACAGATGGATCACTTACCTGTCCCCCATTCACAGCGAGCCCCGCAGCTACACTCCCATATTTACATGCCATACCTACTCTCCCTGACTAAAAAAGTGGTTATACATATCTCCATCAGTTAATACGTAGGGAAAAAGCTTTTCACACTCTTCGTGTACACTCTCAGCAAAGGCTGTTTTTTCAACTCCAACTTGTGCGATAACAGCTTCCCCACATGCATTAATCGCATCACGAATAGACTCGTAGTATTGTACATCTTTAACCGAAGCCTTTGTCTGATCCATCACTGAGGGCAAGGCATACTTAAAGTCCTCATCAAACAACTCAATCAACTCCACGCCATGATAGTTTGGAGCATGGATAGCAATCACTTCCACCATATGTTTAGAGTAGGCTTCAAGAAGGGCCACTGGAAGTCCCCGATCCTTTTTAAGGGCCTCTGTCATCAGACCAGGCCCATATTGGTGGTTACAAACTGCCTCAATCAGAACTTGGCGATGGGGGTTACTTGTCCCTTGATGTTTGTCCGCTTTCTCGATTAGGATGGAATAGATGTCATACACGGCCACTAGGAGATTTCCTAGTACAGGTATTAGCAGCATACAGCAGCGAAGCAGACTCTTTTGGGTAAGGTGCTCAGTATATCTTGAGGCTAGAAGACGACAAGAAGGGTTCGGCATCACCACACATTTATTAAATAGCGCGACACAATTTGAAATGCTACTCACCCCCGGGATATAATCTAACACCGGATCCATTTTTGCCATCACAGCTGAGACACTCATTTTTACCCCAAAAAAATTGATTCAAGGGGACATTATACCACACACTTCAGATATGAATCAACCCCAACTCCCCGCTCACCCCCTAAGTCCTTCTCGCTCAGTTTTTCCTCAATGGATTAAAGCCAAAAAAAAGGGCTCCCGAAGGAGCCCTCTTTGCTTTAGCTAACATTCTCTTAGCTACTAGAAGTGCCAATCAACATCGATTAACAATCCGTGTAGTGAGAAGTCATCTTCACTTGTGCTAAACTGAACGGGTGAACTGTTACTAATATCAAAGTTTAGATGTTGGTTCCACCAGTATTGCACATCAAGTCCAGCTCTAACAGCTAGAGACTGCTTACAATCACACATGAATGTCTCATATCCAAATCCAAGACCAAGTCTTGCAACAGGAGATAGATTGTTTACAGACTCTCTCATGAATACATCATTTGATTGGTTAGCACTGAACCGTTGAGTGTTAGTCAACTTGTGATTTCCAAACAAAAGAGCCACATCTGCGTCACCGTAGAATAGGAATCCTGAGCGTCCGAAATCATACCGTGATCCGAATCCCGCATCAGGTCCAATTCCCCAGAACTTACTTCTCTCATTTACGTTCACTGTATCATTTACAAGAATTGATCCACCAGCGTAGTTTGTATTTTGCTTGAAATCGATCCAAGCAGTTTTCAAACCAACCATAGGAGTTAGGGCAAATTGGCAGCCCATGTAAGCTCCACGAGACATGTTAAGGTCTAGGCTATTGAAAGTCATCTTTAGATTTGATGAAACAGTGTCAACTGCTGTTAGCACAGGGCTAGTCAGCGAAGCAACAACATCAATTGGTACATATCCATTGTTGAAAGATGCTGACGCACTTTTCTTAGAGTTAGATTGGAAGAACATATAGTTCGCACCAAGTCTCCACTCATCACTTTCAGTTACGTATCCAACACCAACTTGGAAACCCCAGTCCATGCTGCCTTTAACATTAAGGACAGAACCACTGATTGGGATACCACCAGTTGTTGGAATGTCTGAATAAGCAAACTCTGTTCCACTTACTCTTACTTGTTCATAAAGAGCAGACACGTGAATGTCCCACCCGTTATAATCAATTACAGGTCCTGTAGGTGAGAGCACTGGGCCACAAGTACCGTTAACGTGCTTGCAGCTGGTCTCACAGCATCGCTCAGGACATTTATTGTCGCAATTCCCATTGGCGGCATTCGCTGCATTCAATGACAAGAACGCTGCAACCATCGCTGGAAACATTTTCATTAGTTTAAAGGTCATTATCTCACCTCTTGAGGGTTTAACTGATTCTTAAGCATTGAGCTTAGTCCACCATATAAAATATACTACATTTATTTTTAAAACCTTTTCTCACAAAAAGCAAAAAAAAATTTCGCCCTTCCGAGAGCCAAACCTCACAAAGCCTTATAAATCAAGGCTTAGCGACTATCCCTATCTTTCATCTTTTTTTCAAAAAAACTCGAAAACAATAACAATTAGTAAGATATTCTAAACATCCGGCAACCAAAAAAGAGAAACTCTTTACTCGCCAGACATCATATCGCGACAGTAAGCAGCAGCACCTAGCATCGCTGCTTGATCGTTTAACATCACTTTGACAGGAATATTTGCCAGAAGCTCTTCGAAGCGCCCCTTTCCTTTAAAACCATCCATAAACTCATACCCTTTGAGTTCACGGAGAAGCTTCGGGGCCACGCCACCGCCGATGAAGACACCGCCCGTAGCAAGATTGGAAAGGGCCAAGTTGCCAGCTTCTGCGCCATATAAGGTGCAGAACCAATCAATCGCCTCAATACACGCCTTGCACTCGCGGTTTAGACCCGCATGAGTAACCACCTCCGCTGGATCCTTCCCTTCCATCTGTTCTTTGACTGCCTGATTGAACTGAAGGTTTTCCCGATCGGTGAGATAGTAATAGATATGAGCAAGTCCTTTTCCACAAAGTACCCGCTCCTTTGAAACTGTCCCATAGATTGAACGGAGAAAGCGCCACAGTTCTACTTCCCGCTCATTGCGAGGCGCAAAGTCGGCATGCCCCCCTTCGCTGGGAGAGGGAATGTACATATCCTTATAATAGTATATTGGGCAAACACCAAGACCGGTTCCAACGGAAATAAGTGCCCGATTATTCCCCGGCTTATCAATTCCCTTATTCAAGGTGACAAATTGATCTTCACCAAGCTCTTGGATTCCCCATGCATTTGCCACAAGATCGTTGAGCAACTCTACCCGCTTGAACTTGAAGGTCTCCTCTAGCTTCACACTATCGACATGCCAGGGGAGGTTGGTGGTGATACACACCCGATCCTGCACAATGCCTGCCAGTCCAAAGCAAGCATATTCCACCTCTTCTCTCACATCCTTCATAAATTCAAGTAGGATATTGAGCAAACTTGGATATTGAGCGCTTGGATAGACTTCCATCCGCTCTTGAGTGAGCTGATTGTTTTCTAGTGTATAAAGGGCGACATTTGTCTTTGTTCCCCCAATATCGCCAACCACAATTTTCAAAAGGACCTCCAACACATCTTTCCCCCACCTCTCACGAGTATTGAATTTAAGTCCACCCATAATAGTATTCTCTCTTTAGAATAATTGGCAAAAGGAGTAGTATCATAACTTTAGATAAAAGGTATCGCAGGAGACTCAGATGACCGAACCCAATAACGATCAAGCCGCTAAGAAAAAAGCACTCGAACTCGCCGTCGCCCATATTGAAAAGCAATTTGGTGTCGGCTCAATCATGTCCCTTGGCAAACACGCCACTAATCGCTCCATCAGCACCATCCCCACGGGATCGATCTCCCTCGATATGGCCCTTGGAATTCAAGGGGTGCCCCGCGGACGAGTGATTGAAATTTACGGCCCCGAATCATCGGGTAAGTCGACGCTAGCCACACATATTGTCGCCAATGCCCAAAAGATGGGTGGAACTGCCGCCTATATCGATGCCGAGCACGCTCTCGACCCCGCCTATGCCGGCCGCATCGGCGTCAACATCAATGAGCTCCTCCTCTCCCAACCCGATAGTGGAGAAGAAGCACTTAATATATGTGAAATGCTCGCCCGCTCGAACGCCGTGGATGTCGTTGTAATCGACTCAGTCGCAGCTCTTGTCCCCAAAAACGAACTCGAAGGGGAAATTGGAGATGTACACGTCGGACTTCAAGCCCGCATGATGTCTCAAGCCCTCCGAAAACTCACCTCCACCCTTGCCAAAAGCAACACATGCGCCATCTTCATCAACCAAATCCGTGAGAAAGTAGGCGTCATGTTTGGAAATCCCGAAACAACAACCGGAGGCCGCGCCCTCAAATTCTACTCCTCTGTCCGCATCGACATTCGCCGCATTGCTACACTCAAAACAAGTGATGGAAGTGAAATTGGAAACCGCACCAAAGCCAAAGTGGTGAAAAACAAAATGGCTCCCCCATTTAAAGTGGCCGAATTTGACATCCTCTTCAACGAAGGGATCTCACGTGCCGGCTCACTCATCGACCTTGGCATCGAAGATAACATCATCGAAAAGCGAGGCACCTGGCTCAGCTATAAAGATCAGCGCTTCCAAGGAAAAGAAGCCTTCCGCCTCGAACTCAAAAAGCAACCCGCCCTCCTCGATGAAATTGAAGCGCTTATTCTTAAGAAGCGAATGCCATCACCTTCTGAAGAGGAAAAACCTCTCACAGGCCAGCCAAACTCCCCCCAAAGCCAATCTGCCCAAAACGCCCAGCCTGGCCCCAACTCAGCCACCGCTGCTCGCGCAAGCGCTGCTGGCCGGCCCGCCTCCCCACCAAAAGGAAACAAATAGCCACTCCAATAGCTATTCTTCCCAATCAGGCCGAGCGATTCATTTCCCTCGGCCTTTTTCATGCCCACACTCATCCCACCTCAAACTCCGTACTAGACCAGTCCTTTCCATCGAGCGCCGCCGCACCACCTCCTCGCCGCCACTCCGACTAACCACTCCCGACCCAGTAAACCCGATTTACAGCAGTCGGTAAAGCGGAATTACAGCATCTGAAGACGTGTTTGGGCAAGAGCAGCAAATACCGCCCGATTTTGAACTCACGGGCATTTGCAATCGATCGAGAATTTGGCGTTCATGGGGACAGTAAAGCGGACTTACAATCTATGAAGAGGCTGGTGGACACATCATCTGACGAATGAGACGGAGCATTGGAGTGTCGAGATTGAGCTCTAATCGCTTTTCATCGAAGAGGGCGAGTTGCTCCTCAAAAAGCTCTTCTGCGGCTTGACGGCCGAGATGACCTGCGAGATTGAGCCGCTCCCCTTTAGATTCATCTTGCGCCATGTCGTCAATATCATCGGCGATCTGGAAGGCCATCCCGAAGTGTTTGGCCATTGCTGTGACATCATCGAGCCGATTGGGGTCTCCCCCTCCAAAGATCCACCCAAAGGTAAAGGCCCCCTCAAAGAATGTGACTGTCTTGAGCTCAATGATCTTTAAGGCATTTTCTAAGCTTGAATCAGGGGGAAAGAGGTCGTAAAACTGACCGGCTGTCGCGCCCCGAATACCAGCGATGTTAGAGGCGCGCTCAAGAGCTATCGCTCGACACTGCTCAGCTCGTGAACCAAATGGCTCTGGAAGGGCTTTAACTTTCTCACTTGCTACATGAATGGCGTGGAATGCTTCAAAGAGGAGTGAGTTGCTCGCCAATAAGGCAATCGTCTCTCCATATTCGATGTGTAAAGCGGGTTTACCGCGCCGGAAGTCATCATTATCCATGGCTGGAAGGTCATCCAGAATGAGTGAAGCCGTGTGGAAGTACTCGATGGCAAGGGCCGCATCGGTCACATCAATCCCATTACCCGTCGCCTCAGCAATGAGCATGACCAGAATGGGTCGCAATCGCTTCCCACCACTTTGGAGTGAATAGGCACACGCGTCTCTCAGTGTAAAGCGGACCGACAACTCGGATATTGCCTTATTTAATGAGCTTTCAAACTTCGTTTTATACTTGAGCAGTGGAAGAAATTGGGAGGGTGAGAGCTTTTCTTTAAGCAGTGTGAGCATCGATTTCTCCTATCAGTGTTTCATTTGGTCCAATGTGCGCATTTGCCGCAATGAGTGTTCCCGGATTGATATGCGTCGTGCAGCCAATAGAGGCTTTATCCCCAATAATGGCCCCCAGCTTATTGAGCCCGGTTGGTATGCGCGCCCCCTTCTTTCCAACTAAGATGATTCCCCCGTCGAGTCGGTAATTGGCGCACACCACACTCGAGCCAATATTCACCTCCCTTCCCAAAATAGAATCTCCCACATAGTTAAAGTGAGGAGTCCGTGCACAAGAGAGCAATATAGAATGCTTCACCTCAGTGCAATGGCCCACATAGGCGCCCTGGCCAATCACGCTATAGGGGCGCAAGTAGGCACCAGGAGCAATTCTAGCCCCTTCTAAAATGACAACCGGCCCTTCGATAACGACATGAGGCCCAACTGTCACTCCTTTAGCAATGTAGACACTCTCCCGATTCTCAATCACACTCAAAGGGTGAACATCTGATTGAATCATCCCTAGTGGAAAGGCTTGAATCCTCTCCTTAAGTTGGGCAAGCGCATCCCATACGGGAAGGTTGTGATCAAATAGAATGCGACATTCTTCATGAGTTAGGTCGAAGAAGTGTTTTGGGAGATGAGAAGATTGCATTATCAAATCCAAATTTTTAGGCACATGCTCGCATATTGGGAAGAAATCTACAATCACTTTTTTGACTGAGACACCATACGACCCTTGGAGAGAGAAGAGAACTCTTTTTTATTTATATAATATTCTTCTTCTTTAGGGGGTGTGGGAATGTTCATAACATGAGTTTGTGGATTATCACAAGCGAACAGAGCTCGAAAAAAAGTTGTTGAAGATTTGAATATTGGTGTTGAAAAGGTGGCTCTTTTGAACAGATTGGAGATTTCGACAAAAAGACAACCAACATATGAACCCCTTATGAACAGGATTTCCCACAAGGGGGGGGGGTGATTGGGATAAGAGGAAGGGCGAGCCCGTTTTTTCGGGCTCTTTGAAAGATCTTCCCCATCGGGGTATCAGTACATACGACCGAAGGGAAAGATCTTTCAAATGGCCGCGAAAAAGCCGAACTCGTTCTAGGGCGATTTCTGCTGGCTGAGAACCTCACCTACGGTGAGAACCACATCCGCATAGAAACAGAACCTTTCCCCCTCAAACATTTCGGTCGCTTTTGAGGTGCTTTTGAGCCGCCTTTGAATTTTTGAAGGAGGGTACAATATCGATAGAAGATATGGCCCCTCCTTCAAAAATCCAAAATCGGCCAAAATCACTCCCAAAATCGACAAAAGGTTTGAGGGGGAAAGGTTCGCCCTAGAATTCCCCACGAATAAAAAAGAGATTGCTGACGCTATTTTCGCAATCGGGTTGGCTGATCAGGGGTAAATTTGTATTTGGGGAGTCTGAGGCGGGTACTCCTATGCGGATTTTGTGCCGCCAGTGGCGGTTGCAAAAGCCAGCAGGAGACCCCCTCAGACGAGCTTGGATTTTTCGCTGCACTTTGCACTATCTGCCCCTTCGGTCGTATGTATTGATACCCCGGAGGGGCAGATCGGGTGAAGGGCCCGAAAAAACGAGCTCGCCCTTCCTTTTTTCTTGAGCCATTTCTAATCTGGAAGTAGAATACGTGGCATTATGGACTTACAATGTAACTACTTTCCTGCATGTAGCGGCTGCTCCCACCAGGGCACAGAGGCCAAAGAGCCACCGGCACTGGCGGAGGTGCGCCAGTGGCTTGGCGAGGTGGAGTGGCACTGCGGGGCCGTGGTTGAGTGGCGGACGAGGGCAAAGCTGGCTGTGCGGGACGGCGGCGTGGGGCTATTCGAGCGGGGAAGCCACCGGCTGGTGGCTATTCCTGATTGTCCATTGCATACGGCAGGTGTGCGGCGGGTGATCGAGGCATTTGTGGCGAGCAATGAGGGGGAGGGGCGCTTTATGCCGATGGGACTTGCGGCGTATGATGAGGCGGGGGGATGTGTGCGCTACATCCAGGTGAGTGAGGGTGCGGGGATGGTACAGCTGGGAGTGGTGGTGCGTGCGGCTAATGTGGAAAGGGTGGCACGGGCGCTGGAGAGGGGAATGGGGGAGGTGGTCGATTCGCTCTGGATCAATGTCAATTTGGAGAGGGGGAATGCCATTTTTGGTGAGGAGTGGGTGCATGTGTCGGGGAAGAAGTTTTTAGAGCAGGAGGTTTTGGGGAGGCGATTTTTGGTCCATCCTGGGGCGTTTGTGCAGGCGCATCAGGAGATGTTTGGGAGGATGTTGGAGAGGATTCGCGAGGGGGTTTGGCGGGGCAAGCGGCTGGTGGAGTTTTATGGGGGGTATGGGGTGATTGGTGTGAGTGTAGCGGATTTGTGCGAGAGTGTGGGGTGTGTGGAACTCAATCGGTTTGCGCGCGAGTCGTTTGATGCTTCGATGGAATTGAATGGGGATGTGGCTGAAAAGGTGTCTTATTTTGAGGGGGAGGCGGAGCAATTTATCGAATCGATTGAGGCGAGTGATGTGATTGTGCTCGACCCGCCGCGCAAGGGAATTTGTAGTGGGGTGCTGAAGGCTCTGGGGACAAAAAAAGGTCCTGCCCAGTGTATTATCATTAGTTGTGGGTTTGAGTCGCTCAAAAACGATTTAAACGTGCTCAAAAATGAAAAGTGGGTAGTGACGCGGGCTGAGTGCTTTAACTTCTTTCCGGGAAGTGATCATGTCGAGACGTTAGTGTTCTTAGAAAAAAAGTGAAGGAATTTGGGAAAAAATCTGGATGAGAGGATTTGAACCTCCGACCCCTTGCCCCCCAGGCAAGTGCGCTGACCAGACTGCGCTACATCCAGATCGATTGATTTTATAGGCGGGTAAACCCTTCAAATTGGAAGTCAGCTTCTTTGAATTCGCGCACGCCAATGCGGGCACACTCTTCAATAATCTTTTCCAAAGGCTCGCCGGCATCCATTTCGGCAGCAGAGATGTCAACGGAAATACTCGCGCGGAAATTAACTCCCTTGCGAATCCCTTTGACATGGAAATTGGCATAGATCGTCTCTGGCTTTCGCGTAATATTTTTGAAAACGACTAAATTGTTCTCTGCTAAATCCTTCATGAACACCTCCGGGGTGACACAAATATAGCTAGTAGAGGGATTTTTGTGAAGCTTTTCCCCTTAATAATTTCCAAAAAATTGCTCAAATGAGGTATGCTGCTCGTATGCAAATAGAAAAGTCATGGTATCAGGCACTCGCTGCCGAGTTGCAAAAAGACTACATGCAACAACTCAAGCGTTTCATCGCAAGTGAGCGGGCAAATGGGGCGGTTTACCCACCCGATAATGAGGTGTTTCGCGCCTTTTACTACACTCCAATTGATCAGGTGAAGGTGGTGATTGTAGGGCAAGATCCCTATCACGGTAGAGGGCAGGCGCATGGGCTTTCGTTTAGTGTGAAAGAGGGGGTGGCTATTCCACCATCCTTGCGCAATATCTACAAAGAAATGGCGACAGATGTGGGGCTTGTGCCCCCCAACCACGGCAATTTGGTGGAGTGGGCCAGGCAGGGGGTATTGTTGCTGAATGCGACACTGACCGTACGGGAGGGGAGTCCTGGGTCGCATTTTTCCAAGGGGTGGGAGCAGTTTACCGATCGGGTGATTGAGCGGATTGCCCTCTTAGACCAACCCGTTGTCTTTATGTTGTGGGGGAGAAATGCCCGGCTCAAGGCAGAGCGGGTTCTCAACCACGTGGGAACAAAAAAAGTGGCTGTTTTAAAGGCGGCTCATCCATCTCCTTTGTCTGCCCATAATGGGTTTTTTGGTTGTCGTCATTTTTCCAAAGCGAACCAATTTCTCACGCAGTGGGGGAGGGGAGCGGTTGACTGGAGTGCGATTTCTCAATCCAACTGCATTCGGGCGGGGGTGTAGGATGCATTTACTTCCCCGACAAAAAACTAAATCGCTATTTGCCATTTTTTTGACCTTTGCCATTGACTATCTCGGTGCGACCATTATCTTTCCGATTTTTGCCCCTTTATTTCTCAGCCACGAGCACTCCCTTTTTACTAAAGACTTTTCCGATAATGCGCGAGGGATATTGCTCGGAATTTTTCTCGCCTCATTTCCACTGGCCCAATTTTTCTTCTCCCCCATCATTGGTGAATTTGCCGATCGGTCGGGGCGCAAACGCACCTTTTTGCTTACCATTATCTCAGTGATTGTGGGCTACTTTTTAAGCGCGTGGGCAATTGATGCACGCAATCTGCCCGCCCTGTTTGGAGGGCGATTTTTGATGGGGCTTGCTGCGGGAAATATGTCTGTTTGTTTAGCCTCGATTATCGATTTGTCAGCGACGACAAAGGAGAAGATTCGTTATTTTACAATGGGATCAGCTGTTGCTGGGATTGCGTTTGTGGTAGGACCTTTTCTCGGAGGGAAACTCTCTGACCCCACTCTATGCCCTATTTTTGGCCCCTCTTTCCCTATGTGGATTGGTGGATACTTGGCCGTTGCCAATTTCTTTATCATCCTCTTTTTGTTTCACGAAACGCTCCATGCCAAGGCGCATGGGCCCTTTGACTTTTTAAAGGCATATCACAATGTGCAGAGCGCTTTGCGCACACCGACGATTAAGAATTTGTATGTCTCCTATTTCTTTTACTTTTTCTCGTGGAACATGGTCTTTCAGTTTATTCCCGCCCTTTTGGTGGAGGTGTTTGGATCAAATATGGGAACGATTGGGGATGTGACTGCGTTGATGGGGGTGATCTGGATTGTGGGCACCCTTGTTATGTCACGGCTCATTCATACCCATCGTTTTGTTAAGCCTGCTCTATATACCGCGTTGGTGGTCTTTGCGGTGGCAACAGCCCTTTCGGGTTTTCAGCGCCACTTGGTCTTGTTACTTGTGATATCGGGTGTTGGCGTCTTTTTTGCCGGGGGGATGTGGCCCATTTTTGCAAGTGCCATTTCAGGAGCAGCGGAAAAGCATATGCAGGGTAGGGTGATGGGATTGAGCCAGTCAATTCAATCTCTCGCGATGATCATCGCTCCTCTACTTGGGGGGCTTTTCTTCCACCTGCTTCTTCCCCTCCCCTTTATGTTGGCCTCTCTAGCCGCTGTTTTTGCAATTTGGACCATCTGGGGTGTCCCTTTAAAACTCGATTCCTCAACAAATGGGTAGCAAGAGGAAATGGAGCTAACGGAAGCACTCGAATCGTTCCTTGCAACAGCTGACTCAAACCAACTGCTTGAGGCGGGTCAGGCGCTGAGTCAATCCTATTTGTCAAATAGCTTTACAGGGTTTACATCAGAGGCAATGCGCATGGCTTATCTGGCAGCGAGAATGCCCGCCACCGTTGGCGTGATTGAGTGGGTATTGAGTCGGGTGGGTGCGATTGCCCCTTCGAGCATAGTTGATGTGGGGTCGGGACCCTGGAGTGTTCTTTGGGCTTTACACCATCGTGGAGCGCTTGGTGGAGTAAAGAAGTGCCAGTTTTACGAGAAAGATGCTGCATTTACTGATCTTGCTCGCAAATTGTGGCCATATGCCCATGTCAAACCGTTTGACATTGAGGTAGCATCCACCTTTGTCCCAAAAGAGGAGCAAGCTGACCTAGTGACCGCCTCCTATGTGCTCAATGAACTCGATGAAAAAGAGGCGATGACCCTTGCCCAATCCCTCTGGAAACAAACCAGTCAAACTCTTATTCTCATTGAGCCGGGGACACCAGCCCACTATGAAAAAATGATGCGCATTCGTCGCACATTGATTGCCGATGGGGCCAATCTCCTCTTGCCCTGCCCCCATTTAAACGAATGTCCCTTGCTCCAATCGGGGAAGGGGGATTGGTGCCATTTCCGTACCCGCGTTTCCCGGTCGAGCCTGCACCGGAAAATTAAAGGGGGAGCACTCGGTTATGAAGATGAGAAGTTTACCTATCTCGTCTTTTCCCGCAGCCAAGCTCATACTCATCAGGCCACTCTATTAAAAAAACCCCTTCTTTTGAAAAATCGAATTCAACTCGATCTCTGCACCAAACAGGGGATCGAGCAAAGGAGCGTGACCAAAAAGGAGCGAGATCTCTACCGCGAGGCGCGCCGATGGAAAGGGGGAGAGGGCCTACTCAACTTGGAGTAGCCACAAGAGGTGGATGATGGGCTTTACACACTTGGAGGGCGGCCTCTTTGAATTGAGTGAGTGAGATTTGATGTGCAATAGCTGTTGCTTGGGGGTATACGCCACTTTCGGCTAGAAGTATGACGACATCGAGCTGAGTCGATGATCGATTGACATTGCCAAACGGGTTGAGGGCCAAGTAGGCTGCAAGGGTTTGTTGGGCCTCACTACACATCTGACGCTTAACGAAGATTTGAGTGATCGATCTAAGTGTTGTGGCCAAAATCTCTGGGTTTGTGATCTGCTCTAATTCTGGAAGGATTTTGACCAGAGGAAAGGTCCAGGCCTTATGTTCGGCAAGATCGCTTCGCAACAGCTCTTGGGTATGGGTCGATTGAATCGCTCGAATAGTCTTTTTTGCTTGAGTCAATCGCCCTTGTTGGAGGTAGAGGAGGACGATTTTTTTCCTCGCATAGTCTCGAGCGTTTGGATGGGGCAGTTTTCCCACTTCTGTGGCTGCTTGTTTATGGAGGTTATTGGCTGCCATTCCAAGCGCTAGAAAGGTTTGGGCGCGGGTGAGAAAATGGCTTTGGGTTTCGGAAGTAAAGCCGCGGAAAAACCGCTGTGCTAGACAAATATTTCCAAGGCGAGCCGTAGCGCCAATGAGTTTGCAGAGCAATACATCTCGTCTATTCGGATTTTGCGAATGCCCATCTAATCCATGCGTGATGAAGCGGTAGGTTTTTAGGCCCCCGCCGAGTTTTGCCCACTCTTCGATAGCTTCGGTTTGTCGATAGTTGGTATCGGTTGATACATCATGAGTGAGCGCTTTCCAGCGATGAAAGGCGATCAAAGTGTACGACCATTTGAGTTTGGCTCTTTCCAGACGACGACTGTTCTTGTGATGAGTAATGCGGGGTTTGGGATTGCTGTTTTTGGGCGGGGAAGGAGAGGGGTAAAGCCGGGCTCTTCTGTGATTTTAAATCGTGGGTCTACGGTGAAGATGGGGAGCAGCTTTTCTTCTTGAAGGAGATTAGAGACCACGTGTTCGGCTGTCGTTGCGGTGTGGTCAGGAGAGGGGGTGGCTGAGCTTGGTTGTGAATATTGAGCGACGACGGGGCCAAGATATCCGTTTTCACTGGTTGGTGTGAGTGCGATTCGATAACCCATCTAATTCTCCTTGGGTATGGTGTTTGATCGAGGGAGTATAATGGGGGAGGGGGGTTATTGTCAAGAGCGAGGGGGCCGGAGTGATGGAGCCGGAATGATGGAACTAGAGCAGGGGTTGAATGGAAATGGGATTACATGGTATAATAGTTGGCTTTTTCACTCAATTTAGGAGCTTTTATGATTGTTGGTGGCTCGGATCCCTCCCAAGATATTGATCTCTTTGACTTTGAAACGGGCGATGGAGCCCCTTTCAACCCATTGGATCTGTTTGATGATCAGGTTTTTCCTGGGGAGTGGAGTGGTTTTTCTCTGGAGGGGCGAGCAGAGTCGTTGAGTGATCCACTCTCGTCTGAAATGGGCTCTGATGAGTCAATGAGCCCCTTTAGGGGGGAAATTGAGGCTCATAGAGAAGAGCTAATGGAGTTGGCGCGAAATGGAAATTCGGTTGAGGTGGCAAAGCGTCTAGTAAACCTGACTACAATGTTTGAGCCTGAAGTTGAGCTGATATCAGAACTGTCGAGTGAATGCTACAGGCGGCTTGTCTTCTCGACTGTTGAAACAGACCTTCCTAAAGCTGTTGCTCTGCTCCCTTTATTTCCATCGTTTGATTCTGAAAAGGTGAAGAAAAATCGGCTTCTTTCAGTGACGCGAGTGATTGTGGAGATGGTTAAGCAATCTCAACTAGAGGAGGCCAAGGCTCTCCTTAGCCACATTCCAAGCGGACTTCCCCCAAGCGTTGCCAAGCAGGTCTTTTTGGCAAAAGAAGAGATTTGTCAAGCCTACATCGCTCGGGGACAGATAGACGATGCGCTTGTGATGTATCACGAGGTGGGACGACACCCTCTTCCCGATCGGGTGAAAAATGAGTATGTACTCGGTCAGGTCCGTCTCTTGGAAAACCTGATTCCCGCTTTATATCGGGAGGGCAACACTGACCAAATCGCTCATCTCCTACACCTAGATCAACCATCCAATGCACAACTCGAGGTGCTTCTTAAAATCGCCATGAAGCCAGCTATGGCGGGTGATTTTCGGGAGTTGGACTATTATCTGAGCCTACTCACGCCAGAATTTTTTGCGCAAAACACCTACCAGGTGGGTCTCATTTACTATCAAGCTGTCCATGCCGCCGCAGGGCTAGGGGATGAAGATAGAGCTCGGGGCTACCTAGAGCGAGTTGATCGCACGAATCCTATTTTGGGGGCACTTTATCCTCGAATGGAAGAGGAAGTTGCCATCTTAGAAAACGATTAAGGGTTGCTGTAAAAGGCTTGCCGAGTTAGAATCCTTCCGCAATTCAATAAAATGATACCAAAATTATTGCGGGAGGAAATTTGGCGTCTAGTTCACAAAATGTATCCGATTTAGGACAAATTCAAACTTTAAATCCAACTGACATGGTTCCGTTTGAGACCCCTGGAGCAGAAGATGTGCAGCCACTAGGGGACACAACCGATAGAACGGGGCGGGTAGCGAGTGAGACATTTGAGGATATCCTAGCAAGTTGTCAATATCATCTTGGGCAAGAGGAGCTTTCATCTCTTGCGCGCGTCAATTCAGATGGGGCTGGTCTTTCGATCGAAGTGACAGACTATATGCGAGAGTTGGACGATCAAACCGCAATGACCGAATCTCCCTTTATAGAGGGAGGAAGTGCTCTACCCAAAGAGGCTGTCTGGGAAGCTGTCCAGGAAGGGGGCCAAGAAAAAGCAGCCCAAGAAGAAGTTGTTCAGGAAGCTGCCCAAGAAGAAGGGGCTATTCACACATGGTCTGAAGATCAGCTCCCAGCCCCGCAAGTGGTTGTCCCCCCGCCCGAACCTGCTGCCCCCCCTCCCGAACCTGCTGCTCAAGAGCCTCTCATGCTGGGGGAACACCCCCTTAAAGATCAGATTCGGGAAGTGGAACTTTTCGCAGCTCAAGGAAAAATGGAGGAGACTGTCTCCAAGCTCGAGTTGCTTGCTGAAAAGTACGCTCCTGATTCTCACGAGCTCATCAACATAAGAGCGCGTTGCACGGTTTCTCTCATTGAGTATCAAGTAGAATATAGTATTTCCCGTGCGAAGAACCTTTTGAACACCCTCCCTCCAGCGGGCGTAACCAGCATGATGCCTGCAATCCATGCGCGTGGGGTTTCAGCTATTGTATTCCAGTTGATCAAACAAGGAGTGATTGAAGAGGCAGAAGCAGTGGGGCAAAAAGTTTTTGAAGAGCCGATAACACAAAAAACATCTGAACAATATTGTCATGAAGTGCGCACCTACGCCTCTTTATCGCGCGCCTATATCCAAGCTAAAAATGTCCAGCTCGCACTCGATTGGTTTAACCGAATCAGAGCAGTGGATGACGCATCAATGAATTCGTATGTGATGGGGATCAAGGCTGAGCTATTCTCCGACCTCATTCGACTCCTCTACGAAAAAGAGGAAACCGATTGGGTCAAACATTTCATGACCAAAAAAAACGATCCCAAGACCAATTTTGCTTTCTCCCTCCGCCCTCTATGGACAACCGCCCTTCGCAATTCATTTCGGGAGATGGAGTACTATCTCGAGCTGATCGATCCAACCCTTGTCCCTGATGGACATTATCGCCTCGGCCATGTTCTCTTCCAAGCCGCCTTAACCGCTGCAAAAAATGGCGCTTTTGCCCGCGCTCTTTCCTATCTCCAGAGGGGAAAGGAGATGGCAGAAAAAGCCCCACAGGCAAGAACCCTTGAAGAAAAGCATGCCGAAGCCAACTGCATTCAGACCTACCAGCATGTGGCGACAAAAATTAACCACGTCCGCGCGATCCTCACCCAATCAATAAGGGGGAGTGCTGCAGCCCCACCTCCACAACAAGCCGAAGGGGTTCGGGTTGCTCCTGCAGCTCCACTTCCACCGGAGTCCCAAAGGGTTCGGGCTCCTTCTAGAAAGAGAAAAGAGCGGGCAACAGAACAGACAAATATGCAGGAAAGTAGAGCAACTGCCTCCGGCCGAAAAACCAAACGGCCACGCCGACTCGATGAGGAGTAAAGATGGTCACTCCCATTGAAAGAAGAGATGCACTTTGGGCCGATCCATTCGAAGTAGAAGAGCTCCCCCCTCATAGAGAAGAGATTCCTCTTTCGCCGGGAATCTATATCCCAGAGGGGCGCATCACACCCCCTGTGGATGATGAGGATGAGGCTAAAAATATTATCCAAAGACTCGTGCCCATTGCTTTAGAGGGGAAGGTAAACGAGGTGCTTGCGGGGTTGTCCAATCTTGTCCAACATATGCAAAGTGATAGTCTTGAATACCAGGTGCGTGAAACCGAGCTCCTATCACTTGTCGTGCAACATTATATCGAAAAAGACCTCTCCTACGCACAAGAGCTCTTTCAAGGACTCACCCCCAACCCTCCCCAGATTGCGGTGCGGGAAATTTGGATTCAAACTTGGGCAGCTCTTGCAAATGGTGAGTTAGCAAGGGGAAACATTTCCTACGCTAGACAAGTAGCAGGGGAGATTATCGAGCTACTACGACCGCGCAGAACGAATCGGGAATACAGCATTCTCCTTATGCTCATCGCAAATATTGCAAATGCATATTTAGACCATAAATCCTCTGAAGGGTGCATCACCTGGCTCAATTTGTTAACCCTTCCTGCCGGCTTCGAGTCGCTTGCTTCATATACACACTCACTCCGTGAGGAAATACAACCCGGCCTCATGCGCCTGCTTAAGCAAGAAGGACGGGAATCGGATATCGTTCAATTGATGTCTGTCCAAGCAGGCACATATATTAGTTTTGGTGTCCGTTGCCGTATTGCATACCTTGCAGCAAAAGAAGGCAAGTCTGCTGAAATGGAGTATTTTCTCCAATTTGTCGATCCCACCTTTACCCCCTTTGGCTACTTTACCCTTGCTGAAATTTACCAGCATGCAGCCTTTAAAGCCGCTCAAAAAGGGGCGCTTGTCCTCGCTGAAAAATATATCAGAGCGGCAAGAAAAGCCTTTGCCACAGCGCAACTTCCCAATCCCTTCAAAGACTTCCTCCCTGCCGAACAAAGAGAAGAGACCCTGCAGGGATTGCTTGCCAACTACTCTCAGCTGGCGCAAAAAGTGCTCGAAACAGTGCATCAACAAATTCAATTCAGAAACTGATTTTATTTTGTCTAAATCGCCCCTTTTGGTAGAATATCGCCGAAAATAAGGCGATTGAAATTCAATTATGACATATAAACTTTTTTTACTCATCCTCTCACAGCTCGTATCAAATCGGTGCGCGCGCGTCTGGGTAGAAAAAGAGGAAATTTCAGTCTGCCGCCATGATCCATCCAATCACTGGATTGTCTCAACAAGCCTTCTCAAGAATGTCAAGGAGACTCACTTTCAAAAATTCTTTGGAAATTGTGACCGCTACTTTGTCCAATCAAGCGGCACCTACATAGAAAATGATCGGGCAAAGCGCACCATCGACTTTGTCCAAACGACACCCACCCTCACATACAAAGGGTTTAGCCGCTTTATGTCCGAGTTCGTCCTAAGAGCCCAAGACTGGCGAGAAACCCTAGCCCTTGACGCCGCCCTCAAATAGAACTGCCCAGACCCAAAAACCCAAATAGACACTCCGCCCCCCAAAAAAAGGGGGGGGGGGCGCATCTCGCCAAAGGCAATCTGCGCCACTGTGTATCCCAGACTGGTTAGGTAACTACATTGGGAATTCAATGATTTGACAAGATCGATAGAAGGGGCGCTCGGGGTCATTAAGCATCTCTGAGATGAGCCCTTTTCTCGATCCGGTAAAGAGAAATGAGACATTTGGTATTCTTTGAAAATGCGTGCGAAGAGTTGCTTCAAGCCAGCCTTTATCTTCTAGCTGGGTAATTTCTTGGAATTCATCTAATGCTACAACGACTTTATTCCCAAGATTGGTCAGTTCATCAAGTAAGTCTTGTATTCTTGTCCTCACCTCTTCCTCGTTGAGTTGTCTCAAACATAGGTGCTCATCGTTTTGAAAAGCACTGAGCAGTTGATAGAGGAAATCACGGTGAGTGGAGATATGTGTAAGATCGATGTACCGGCAAACATATCCCTCATTTCCTAATAGATCAAGAATGTGAAATAGAAAGGAAGTAAGACCCTTTCTCTTAGAGCCTACTACAAATGTATGAATTTGGTTTCTTACAAACTGTAGAACTGACTGTGCGAATAACGGGTTCTCAATCGATTTTATCATGATCCGAGTATGATCTATTGAATGAATAATTTACAGGTCGAAAGTGGTTCCATGGGAGGGGCGCAGATTGCCTTTGGCAAGATGCGCCCCCCCCTATCCACTTCTCTGTATTGTGGAAATGGGGGGATGTGGTATGGTGGTTGGCATGTTTAATGGATCGATTTGTGCAATGGTCACTCCGATGGATGCGGAGGGCGAGATAGATTGGAATGGGGTGGAGCGCTTGGTGGAGCGACAGCGGGTGGCTGGGACTGATGGGCTGGTAGTGCTCGGGTCGACTGGTGAGGGGGTATTGCTTTCGAGGGAGGAGCAGAGGGCGCTTGCGAGTTTTGTGCGGGAGCGGTGGGAGAGGTTTTGCATTTTGAATGTGCCAACGGCGGGGACGAGGGATGCTGTGAGTTTAGTTGAGATGGCACGGGATGTGGGGATGGATGGGGTGATGGCGATTGTTCCATTTTATGTAGGGCCTGAATTTGAGGGGATTCGGGAGCACTTTATGCGGGTCGCTGTGGTGGGAGTGCCTGTGGTGGTCTATCACCATCCGGGACGGACAGGTATCCGTTTGAGTGGTGAGGAGTTGTTGGAGCTTTTAGGAATTGAAAATGTGGTGGGGCTAAAGGATGCGAGCCATGATCTCGATTTGGTGGAGTTTTTAGCTGAGAGGGTGGGGAATGATCAGGTGATTTTGGCTGGGGATGATGTGTTTGCTTATCCGACGATGGAGCGAGGCGGGCATGGGGCAATTTCTACTCTTGCCAATCTATTTCCCGAGATGATGCATCAAATCTGCCATGGGGGAGATTTTGCTCTTCACGAGTCGGTTGTTCGTTTGATGGATGGTTTGGGAAAGACGACCAATCCTCAAGGGATTAAGTATGCAATGTCTTTAAAAGGGCTTTGTCGAGCAGATGTACGATTGCCTCTTGTGTTGCCAAAGCAGTCGGTTCGAGCATCCATTGCTGCCGTAATTGATGAGAAATAGGGGCCCATATGATCTCTGCGACTCGCAAGAGGGAAAGGATGTTCGGAGAGCCGGATCCAAATATGGCTGGTTGGTTTCGGGCGGGGTATGACACCATGCCTATAAGATCTATCGATGTGCCATTGCTGGAGATCGAGAGGGACGCAATCAATTGTACCATCAGTACCGGATGGTCCCTTATTCCCAAGATGTAATTAAGACGCGGGTGGCGCTTGTTTCAGGAGTGGCGCTCTTAATCTTCAAGCAAGGGGTTGCCGATTGTGACTTGGCCGATAAGATCAGGCAATTAAAAGTTGTGGGTGGTGAGGAGTTTGCTTGGGCTTGTCTTGAACTCATTCAAAAAGGGGCAGAAAGATTGATGGAGAAGAAGGAGTTTAACTCTTCTCTCGAGTTGATTCATCTCCTTCCCTCTCGTGGGCGGTTGGATCATTTAAGGGCTAAGATTGTCCTGATTGAGCGGGTGGTCGATGGCTATTTCGAACAAAAAGATGCAGTAAGTTGCATGCGGGTACTCGGCTTTTTGAAGGATGGACTTGGATTGGAGGGAACATGCGCGTATGAAAAGGGGGTGCATGATGTTGTCGAATTGCTTTGTCAAAAGGGGGACATAGAGCATGCCTTTCTCGTCGCATCTGAGTATTCTTCTAATGTCGCTATTGGACACCGAAATGAAACATACCTAACCTTGGCTCGGGGATTTCGCGAAAAGGAGCGTTATAGAGATGCTTTGTCCATGGTTGAAATGATTGAGGTGGGCCATGAGGTGAAAACGAAATATCACTTCTTGGTATCGATGGGAATAGAGTTATTTCAACGGGGTGAGATTCAGCTGGGTCGAGAAGTCTATTTAATGGTTAAAAAATACTATGGCCAGACAGATAGACTCAATGTAAAAGAGCTTTACAGACTGTTTGGCGAGTCGGATTTACAAATCTGTGATTAGGGAGCAGACAAGTCCAATCTGTAGGGGGAGCTCTTTTTTCTTTGCGGGGAGGGAGTCGGTATGGGTCGATTCGAGAAAGGTTTTGAGGTCTGATGGGATGCGCACTTGAATCCCATTGAGTGTGGTAGTTTTGAGGGGGAAGATTCGGTTATAGGGATGGGGCGCTTTGGCTTGAAGTCGATTTTTGTGTTCGGCGTAGCGATGGAGCCCTGTTTTTTCGTGTGAGAAGAGGTAGTTGATGGTCGCTGTGGGTTCGTTGATGGCATAGTGATAGATATTGATATAGCTTTTGGATTTTTTTACATAGAGTTTGAGGTAGGATTTAGGAGAGGAGTAGCTAGACCAATCTTGAACGGTGTATTTATCGGGATCGAGTTGTTTGAGAAGGCGCATCACGTTGTCTGAGTCATTTTGTAAGATTCCAATGGAGATGGGGTCGTTGGGATCGAGCATGCTATTTTGGACGTAGGCACCGAGAGCTGTTTCTCGGTCGAGGAAGTAGGCGAGTTTGTGCACTTCAAAGAGGGTGGCGACCTCTGAAAGCGCTTCGAGGTTTGCTTTTTGTTTTTTGGTGAGGGTGGGGGCTTTGTCTTGTTGGGGGGTGATATGGGTATCGGAAAAAAGTAGGTCGATGCCGGCGAGTTTATAGGTGTGATCATTTGAGATCATGTGAAAATCATCAAGACTTGCGCGCAGGGCGATATGATGGCTTTGGGTTTTGGGAGAAAAGTAGCCGATTGCTTTTATGGTTCCTCCAACCAGCCATGAGAGGGTGAGCACTTGGCTTGAGAGTAGGGTTTTGAGGGTTGAGAGTTTTGAGTAGTCGTGGGAAAAGTGGAGATCGTGCAATTTGCCTACGGGTTGAATCTTTTTGACGGTTTGTCCACCAAATAAATAGCGGGAAGGGGTGAGGAAAAAGTTGCCTAAGGTTTCGAGTGTATCTCCATCTTCGACGGCATAGTTTAAAAAGACATTGTCCCGGATCGAGTGGTACTTATTCACCACCGGTTCAGTTTGAGGAAAGACTGCATAGAGTGCAGAGAGGAAAAGAGCAAATAATCCAAAACGAAGTGTATTCAACTTTATTCACCAAATTAAATTAACAATATTAATTCTACTAATAAAGGTAATTGATAATAATTAAAAGTGAAAAAACTAGTCGGGGTTGTAAAATCTTAATTCTTTGAGTTCTTCATTGGAAAGTGATTGCAAAAAAGGAAACTCAACCAGTTCATGATCGATTAACTTTTGGTAGAGTCGAGAGGCTTGGGTGTGAAGAAAGACTACATCGTTTGATGGCAAATCATCGACGTTCTGTTGGTGAATCATACAATAGGTGGCGGGGAGGGGATAGAAGCGGACACCCTCTCCATGGGCA
Organism: Chlamydiia bacterium; assembly: GCA_022601545.1. Taxonomy (GTDB): domain Bacteria; phylum Chlamydiota; class Chlamydiia; order Chlamydiales; family JAJACM01; genus JAJACM01. The sequence goes on from JAJACM010000014.1 coordinate 95,511, forward strand.
AGGAGGGTCTTTTTCAAACAGATTTGATCGGTTTCATCTGACTCGCTGCACATTTTGACCCATTCTTTGACCAGGGAGATGGCTTGCTCGGTATAGTTGATATAGAGGGTACCACTGCGCACTTTGCCAGGGTCATCCGGATGGAGTGTTTCTGGCATCCGGGCGGCGATATCGCAAGGAAATTGATCAAAAAGGGTGGGGTAGGAGCAGAGGATGCTATCTGCATCGGTCCAGACAATGGGGCGCTTTGCTTTTTCTAACTGATTGAGGATAAATGTCGCTTTGTATAGACAGTTGCGATTCCAGTTACCAAGAGAGTCGATCCCTTCGATATGGTAGTCGATCCCAAATTTTTCGCATGAGGCAATGAGATCTTGGGCCTCTTTTTCGTAGTAGGTCTTTTTGGTGTAGTAGCTAACGAGTAGAAAGGGGGATTTATTCATTCTGAGTTGGGCTTTTTGCTCAAAGAGTTTAACCGATGGAGTTCTATTAAAGCCATGAGAATCCCCACGAACATGGAAAGGACCCCAAAGAAAGTGGTAAAGCAAGCAATCAAGAGAAGCTCAAAAGAGAAGCTGGCGAGGAGGATGAGACAAATTGAGCCGGTGAAAAGGAGGAGGGCGAGGTATTGGAAATAGATGGCCGATTTGAGGCTTTTCATCCTGGGTGTGAAGAGCTTATCATCTCCTCCCTTGAGGAGGTGGGTGATGCGCTGGTTAAACATGAGTGCCAGGAGGGCTGCTGCAGGGATGAGCACGATGGGGATAATGGTAAATGAAAGCACAATTTTTCTCCTGACGGTTTCTCTTTGTGTACTCAGATAATAGTGTTTAATTAATTATTTCAAGGATATATAACTAAATTATGGGTTCGTACGAGTCGGTGTTTTTAGTTGCCTCTTTGGTCGCAATTGTAGTGATGTTTGTTGCCTGGTTGTTTTATCTCGTTGTGCGCGTACAACTTGGGCGGGGAATCGCAACATTTTTGGTCGCTTTGATTGCCCTTGTATCAAACCCACAGCTTTATTGGAAGAAAGGGGTGATGCTCACTTTGCTCCTGGCGTGGGGAGGGAAATCGGCTTTTATTCTCCTTACCACACGAATTTTACCCGCTATCAGGCGACAGCGGGAGCAAAGGGATCCGTTGGGGGTGAAAGAAGCGATTAGCCGTCTTTTTCTCTATGAAGCACAAATTGTGGTGATTTTAGGGCTCACTCTTCCCTTTTTCTTTGTCGGACATGGGGGCGCTCGTCCTTTTGGATTGCTCGATGGGATTGGAACAGTTCTCATCGGTTTTGGGATTTTGGGATCGATGGGGGCCGATTTTCAGCTCTATCAGTTTAAAAGCGCTTTTCCCGGGTCGGTATGTAAAACTCGCCTTTGGGCGTGGTCGCGCCATCCCAATTACTTCTTCGAGTTTCTCACAACTGTTGGATTTACCTGTTTTGCACTCACCTATCCATTTGGTTGGGTAGCGCTTGCTTCTCCGATTATCTCTTATCTCTTTTTGGGGTCGGTCATTGCGCCCAAGCGGGAAAAGAGAATGCGAGGAATCGATGCGGTCGAGTATGCCGTCTATCAAAAAGAGGTGCCCAAGTTTTTCCCGTTGAGAATCAGGCGGTTTAAGATAGATAAGGACGAAAGTTAAAGCTGTCTCGATTAGAAAGTCTTCCCTTGGATAAGACCACTTGCCAAAGTTGTGCTTGTCGGGAGCGGAATACTCCCGCGCAGCAAAGGAGGTAAAACTTCCACATCCGATAGAATCGCTCTGGATAGCGCTCTTTTAGCTGATCATATCCCGCATCAAACCGCTTATACCACTCCATGAGTGTCTTATCATAGTCTGTGCCAAAATTATGCCAGTCTTCGAGGGTGAAAAGCCCCCGAATCGCTTTGGTGATTTGCGTGGGGGCGGGAAGTACTCCGCCTGGGAAGATGTATTTATGGATCCAGGGATCGCCTGTATTGCACTCTTTGTTCCCTCCAATGGTGTGGAGACAGAAGAGCCCCTCGTCTTTGAGGAGAGAGTGGGCTTTTTTCATATAGGTGAGGTGGTTATCTGGCCCGACATGCTCAAACATCCCAATGGAGTAGATGCGGTCAAATTGCCCTTTGAGGTCTCGATAATCTTGGAGCTTGATTTGGATGGGGAGTCCTTTGCAGAGCTCTTTTCCAAAGGAGGCTTGGTTTTCACTGATGGTGACTCCCACCCCTTCAATTTGATACTTTTCGGCCATATATTTCAGCGCTCCACCCCAGCCACATCCAATGTCGAGGACGCGCATTCCCGGTTTGAGCCCCAGCTTTTGTGCAATGATCTCAAACTTATCCTCTTGAGCTTCTTGTAGAGTTTTGGCCCGTTTCCAATAGCCACAGCTATAGGCCATTGTTGGATCGAGCATCACCTCATATAGGTCATTGCCCAGGTTGTAGTGATCGTCGACCACTTTGTGGCTCCGCTTTTTCGATTGCATGTTGAGGAGGAAGGCTTTACAGAAATTAAAGGCAAGGGTGAATGTGGGGCGTAACTTGTCTTTTAGATCGGCGCGGAGAAGTTGGTTAATCATCTCATCGATCGAGTCTGACTCCCACCAACCATCCATATAGCTCTCCCCCAGAGCAAGAGAGCCACCAGAGAGAAGGCGGCGGTAAAATTTGGGGTCTTTGACCTGAATATCGAAGGGCCCTTTTCCGTTGATGGTGATCCCTGCGTGGTGGGCCATTTCCTCGATCAGTTTTTGCTCACTCGGCTTTTTTGCAGTCATATCTTTCCACTTAGCAACATGTTCTTATTCCTGTTTAACTAGAGGAGAGTTTTAAACTCAAGCGTTATACATTTTTACGCAAGGTGGAAAGGAGAGAGCGGATCTTCTGTCGATCTTCTTTTGTAGGGGCAAATCGCTCATTTTCAGTCAGAGCAATGGCCTTTTCGAGTTCGGTGAGGAGCGATTCGGTGAGATTTTGGGCCCGCTTATCACCGTAGCGCAAGGGAAAGCGTGTGCGAATCTTCTCAATAAGGGCCCGCTTGGGCTCCCCATTATAAGTTTGGATGATCGCCTCTTTTTGCTCTTTTTCCCCTTTGCGAGAGGCGAGAGTGTAGATGGCCTGCTTGGGCATCTCGTGCATCTTTTCTCTCAGCTCAATCTTAAGCGATTGGTAAAACTCGTAGTATTGGAGGAAGTTATAGGGGGTCTGGCGATTGCCATAGGTGAGGGTGAGCCAGGTGGAAAAAGCGCCGTCCTTATACTTTTTAAGCAATGTTTGCGCCCGCTTAATCCGCTCTCCATGGAGGATAATCGCCTGATTGTTAATCGCTTTGACTTCAGAGGTAAGGGAGAGGAGATCGGTGAGGTCTGTTTCGTTTTCCTCTTCTTCTTTTTTGTACTGCGTGATGATCTTTTTAATGTCGCTTTTTTCACTCTCACTCAAGGGGGCGACCTTGAAAAGGCCTGAGAAGGAGGAGAGCTGCCCTTTTGAGGAGCGCTGGGCAAGCTGCTTCATCTTATTGCTGCCAGAGCTCTTAAAACGCTCTGAGAGGAGAGTGGTCACCTTAGTCATAGTAGTCCCATCGGGTTAAATTTGACAACCTACCTCATCGTGTAGGTCCTCATGTTGGGGAGCAAGGGGGGCGGGCTCTTGTGCAGCAAGTGCCTTACACCGCTTCAACACCACCTTGGTGAGATGGAGGTAGTCATCAGCCGCTCTTGATTGGGGCCGGGTCTCAAACACCGCTTTTCCGTGAATAGACGCCTCAGAGACGGCAATATCGCGGCGGATTTTCGCTGGCAACTCTTTGCCGGGGAAGGTTTGATCGATCACATCTTGGAAGGCCAAGTTGGTCTTACCCCGATGATTCCAGAAAGAGAGCAATACGCCAATCAACTCAAATGGGTGGCGTTGGGCGATCTGGTTCATAAAGAGGGACAATCGCTGCAGCCCTTTAATGCTATAAAATTCGGGCGCCGTACAGACAAGCGCGTGGGTAGCGGCAATCAAGGCCGATTCGGTGAGCCAGCTCAGCGATGGTGGGGTGTCGATTAAGATAAAGTCGTAGTTGAGCTGCTCGAGTATTTCTTTAAGCCGCTCGTGCGAGTAGCGATCTTGGGCCAAGCGGTCAGTTGTTTCCACTCGCTCTAGCCATGAGTCAGCGGGAATCAGGGAGAGGCCGGGAATATGTGTGTCACAAATCACCTCATCAATCGACTTAATCCCTTGCAGGACGGGGGCAAGACTATCTTGTGCATCGGGATCAAATCCAAGGCCGGTTGATAGGTTAGCCTGGGCGTCAAAGTCTACAAGGAGCACCTTCTTCTTGTGCACTTTTGCAAGCGCCGCCCCTAGATTGAGTGTGGAAGAAGTTTTGGCAACTCCTCCTTTAAAACTACAAACCGTGATAATATGCATGTTCTTTTGCCTCACTTGTCCTCTTCGAAATAGGAGTGTTCTGCTCGATCACTCATCTCTTTTTTCGCCGTTTCGATAAATTGTTCCAATTGGAGATCTGCAATCACTTTTCCATTCCGTGTCCGAAGAGCCACTTGCTCTTTTTCCACTTCTTGATCACCAATCGTAAGCATGTAGTTTACTTGCTCTGTTTGTGCGTTGCGGATTTTTTTACCCACCGACTCAGAGCTCGTATCTAGACTACAGTCTAACCCGTTTGCCTGAATTTTTTCCTGCACTTTTTTTGCAAAATCGGCATGGCGATCGGCAACGCTGACTACGCGCACCTGTACAGGGCTCATCCAGAGGGGAAATCTCCCCACATAATGCTCAATCAAGATGCCCAAGAATCGCTCAATCGATCCAAAAAGCGCCCGGTGGAGCATAATAGGGCGTTTGATTTGCCCATCACTATCGGTATATTCGAGCTCAAACTTTTCAGGAAGGGATGAGTCGAGTTGAATCGTGCCACATTGCCACGTTCTTCCAATTGCATCTTTGATATGCATGTCGATCTTTGGTCCATAAAAGGCGCCATCCCCCTCATTAATCACATAGGGTTGCCCCCACTCATCAAGTGCCTCTCTGAGAGCGCCTGTTGTAATCTCCCACTCCTCATCGGTGCCAATACTCTTCTCAGGTCGCGTCGAAAGCTCCAAATGATAGCTCAAGCTAAAGGTGTGGTAAATTCCCTCCACCAAACGCAAGATGGCCAAAATCTCATCTTTAATTTGATCTTCCCGCATAAAGATGTGGGCATCATCCTGGTGGAATGAGCGGACGCGGAAGAGCCCATTGAGCGATCCCGACTTTTCATACCGGTGGACGTGGCCAAGTTCAGCAACCCGCAAGGGGAAATCTCTATAACTATGCCGATTGGTCTTATACCAAACCATCCCCCCCGGACAGTTCATTGGCTTAATCGCATAATCCCGCTTTTCCACCTCACTGGTGTACATGTTTTCCCGGTAGTGGTCCCAGTGGCCCGAAGTTTCCCACAACTCTTGTGCTAACATGATAGGCGTTTTGATTTCTACATAGCCCGCTTCGGTATGTCGCTCTTTCCAGAAATCAATCAAATGGTTCCATACCCGCATCCCTTTGGGGTGCATAAAGACCATACCCGCCGCCACATCGTGGAAGGAAAAGAGGTCGAGCTTGGTTCCCACCCTTCGGTGATCCCGCTTCTTGGCTTCTTCTAATCGATGGAGGTGCTCTTTCATCATCTCACGCGAAGGAAAGCTCACCCCATAAATGCGGGTCAACATCCCCCTCTCAGGATCGCCCCGCCAGTAGGCGCACGAGGTTTTAAGCAATTTAAACGCCTTAATCTTTCCCAAATTGGCAATATGGGGCCCCCGGCACAAATCGAAAAACTCACCCTGCCGATACCCTGTCAGTAACGATCCCTCATCAAAAGACTCAATCAGCTCCACCTTATAGGGATTATCGCCGAACGCCTCAATCGCCTCTTGTTTATCTTTAAAAACAACCTTTTCAGGGCGGAAATTCTCCTTCACAATTTTGGCCGCCTCTGCCTCCACCTTCTTAAAATCACTCTCAGAAAATTCGAGGTTGGCAAAGTCATAGTAAAATCCATTTTCAATCGGTGGTCCGATGGTTGCTTGAGCCTCTGGATAGAGCCGCATAATCGCCTGGGCGAGCACGTGGGCAGAAGTATGCCAAAACACCTCTTTGCCAAGAGGGGTATCAAAGTCAAAAAGCTCCACATCTTCCCCCCTAGTCACCATATCGGTAAAGTCGACCCCCTTTCCCTCCACAGTGGCAGTCACCGCCTCATGAGGGGCGGTTTTCCCCAATTCCCGGACGAGTTCGTTAATAGAAATTTTGCTTGATTCGTTACTTGTTTGCATAGCTACCTCGCATGGAGTGAGTATAGAGAGTTTTTGTATTTCATACAAGGGATAGCGTTCTAGGAAAATGGGGGCGAATACTAGGCTTGCTGTCGCATATAGGGGACCCGAAATAGGTTTCCTTTTCGTTTACTTACGGCGGCAGCAGGACGAACCTCTGCGTCATCTCGAAGTCTAGTGCTTGCATATTGTCGCGCGTAACTATCCTGTTTGACAGCAGCAAGAACAATATCTCTGTCATCTTGAAGTCTAGTGCTTGCAAATTGTAGCGCGGAACCATTCTGTTTGACAGCAGCTAGTACAAGCTCTTTATCATCTTTAAGAGCCTCGCTTGCAAATTGTAGTGACCATCCATTCTCCGTGACACCAGCAAGAATAACATCTCTGTCATTTTGAAGTCTTGGGCTTGCCCAGAAAAGTGACAGTCCATCTTGCGTGGCAGCAGCAAGAACAATCCCTTTGTCATCTTGATGTGTCTGGCTTGCATATTCTAGTGCATATCCACGGCGCGTGACAGCTGCAAGAACAAAATCCCTATCCTCTAGAAACAATTCTATAGCAGGACGTGGTGCAATCACACCTCTTTCCATACCATAAAAAACGAAGCCCTTTAATTTTTTATACTGAGGAGCTTCGAAGAATCTTTTAAGTTGAGCATCGCTGAGCCTCTCTAAATACGCTCTACGACTAAGCATAAATTGGACTATATGTGAGTTGGTATCATGATCTAATTCTTCGAATGAAGTTGGAAAGTCATCGCAAAAGCGAGTAAGGTTTGTAAAAATGTTTGCACCATTCTCAAGTCCGGTGAAAATAGAAGATGGGATGGATGATTTGATATTCTCAAATATTGCTGTTTCTTCAACTAAACCTTTAACCTGTTTTGAGACCAGTCGAAGCTGGAGCAAATCAGGATAGTCGATATGTGAGAGAATTTCTGACTTGGGCCCAGATGGTAAATCTAGTAAATTATCTGGTAGGTCTTTTGAGTTATATTTGTTATTTACATCCAAACACATAATTCCTCCTGTGTGTAATGAGCAATAATAAATTATACAGTAAAAGTTGTTTTTATTCAATAAATATGGATGAAATGTGTTCATTTGGCCCTAAGGGGGGATAGGTTGCTATAGGCTCTTTTAGGGGTTTGGAGGTGGTTTGCTCTTGATCTCGGGTGAAAAAGGGGGCTTGGGGTTGTTGGGCAAACTCTCTTGCTATTCAAGAAATTTATAGGATAAAGTAGTTGTTGGAAGGTAGACATGGGCTTGGCTGGCTCCTTTTTAGCTGAGGGACCTGGTTTGGAGGGAAAAGTAGGGGAGCCTTGAGAGAAATATAGAGGAACTGCTAGGCTTGTTGTCTACTTAGGAGGGATAGATGTGTTGGGAAGTAAGTTGTTGTCGACAGCTGAGTTTGAAAGAGCTTTCAATGCCTTCGTGGGAGCGCCATGGTGGGGGGCTTGCTCAAATTGTTTTTCGAAATACTTGGGAAATTATTCTTAATGGCCTGGACTGTCCCCAATTGCACAAAATAGCAGGGGTTTGTCGGGAATGGCGGGCGATTGCCTTCGACCGGTTGCCTGAGCGGCTCAGAGAGGGGCGAAGTCCCTTTGTCGATGTCAAGCAGTTTCGGGCGATCCATTTAGAGCTCCTCACTCATTTTGAGGCGGGCTCTCCCGTCACCTCTTTTGCCCAGGCGGTTAGGCAAGAGCAAAGGATACGCAAGCGGGAAAGGTGCAATTCGAAGGTGCGCGATGCCATTTTTCAAGCGCTGAAGAAAGTTCCCCAGGAGTGGCTAGCTGCGCGGTCTAAACCAGTTCCTCGGCAGATAAAAGTTCCCACCTCATTTTACCAAATCCCTAAGTGGGCAAGCGAGCTTCAGCAGGTGCCCCATTTCTTTGCCATTTGTGCGCGCACCACTTTAGAACCGAGTTTTTCAACTGATGAGGATCGAGCCCTTCAAATGATTCGGTTGGGGGCTTGCAATTGGATTGAGCCAGCGTTAAGAGTTTTTGATACGATTGAGAATCAGGGATGTCGTCTCGCAGGCTTAATCGAATATTATCGGGCTATTGCCCGCATGGGTTTTGTTGGTGGGACATTCGAGGCGCTTTCCCGTTTCCCCGCGCCACTGAATGAGGAAGTTCAAGTCCAAATTCTTCTCGAACTCTGCTTCTCATACCAATTTAATGCGCTCCATTATTCTCTAAAACAAGCGACGATTTCACAAGATTGGCGCCGGGCCATGGTCCATTTTCAACTCTCAGCAGCCCTTGAGGTGGGAAATACTCCTGTTGCTGTCAGGAAGATCCAGGAGATATTAAATTTCGATAATCGTCTCGATGATTTTCTGCTGCTGCATGAACTCTACTGCTTTGCTTACCTGACGGGTGAGTACAGACAAGGGATCAATCTGCTTCGTGTGATCCCTGTTTCGACTCTTTATACAGAAAACCGGGTGAGACAACTCATTGCCCACCTTGAAGAGCGGGAGACGATCCCTTATTCTGCCTATGCAGAAAGTGGCCGCCTTGGAAAGGAGCGCTACTGTGAATATGTCATCAAGCGCACAAGATTCCTCTTTAGCCAGTTCTATCCAAGAGGTGAGGGGGTATATTCCCGTTTTAATCCCCGGGGGATGGATCCTCTCTCCACCCTATTTGGCCCCTCAGTCTATGAGGGATTTGCCCTTCCGAGGTAATATCTCATTCACCCTCATCTTCATAAGCGTCAGATAGTGTGGGGTTTATGGAAAATGGATGTAAATAAGTATTTAGATTAAATTTTAATGTTTGATATAATGTATAGGTCAATTTTTCGGGGGAATAAATATGGGTGCTTTATTTCCAGTAGGTAATCAGAATGGGGTTTGGCAATCTCAGAAAGAGAATGTGTTTGGCAATCTCATGTCATTGATTTTGGAGGGAGCTGATCGGAGACTCTTGGGGCGGGTCGCAATGGTGTGTACCCAGTTTCGCAATGAGGCAACCGAGTTCTATCATCAGACGGTGGTATTAAAAGAAACTCGTGTTTTGTGGCTTCCAGAGGGGTTTAGTGATCCAGTTGTAATGCGAGTGGTCGAGCGGTCTGAAGAGGTGATTGCACAATCGACAGATGGGGAATATAGGAGTTTTGCGGCGGTTGAAGATCGTTTTATCAAAAGAGATGATGAGGCTCTCGGGGTTTTAACGACTATTGAGCCTAAACGAATGCAGCAATTGTGCACAGCAACAGCTCCTACAAGAGTTCGATATGAGCTAGAAGATCAAGTGTCACATGCCGAGTGGCGAGCATCAAGAGAGCTTTATTATGAGCAACCCACCCACTTCTCGCAATTGGCAAGGGTCCAATCAGGTCTTACAGATAGACAGTTTCGTGCCAGTGCTGCCAGCCAACTAATTTCCACTTTGTTTGAGTGCAACTTCTTTTATGCAGGATTAAAAAGGTTTGAAATGTTGATTAGAGAATTCGGCAACAACCTTTTTCATTCACTTGTTTTTAATATCGGTAGGAGCCTATGCAAGGTTGGTCGCATGGAAGAACTTGTCTTTCTTTCACGGAAATTAGAGGGAAAATCAAGAGATAGGTTGATGCTTGAGTTGCTTTTTGCCTTATCAGATGATTATCAATTTGAGCGCTTTGATAGACTCTTTGCTGCCATGGAGGGCAAAATTGATCTTGGAGTGAGGAATTATGAGCGGGTGCACTATCTCCATATGGTTAAGTGCATCGAAGGTGGGGAGTATGGCAGGGCGCTTACTCAACTCAAAGCTTTAGCTTCCTCAAACATTGCACACAATGCAATCTATGAGGCGGCTCAGTTGTTTTACCTCATCAGAGAAAAAGAGGCAGGTATTGCATTTTGTAACCAATTCAAATCGCATGTGGTCGCTGTAAGAGAGGGCAACGATGAGGGGCAAGTGCATGAATCTGTTCAAGTTGCAAATATCGATAATTACATTGGTCACTTCAATGCCCTTAACGAGAGCGAAGAGCAGGAACTAATTGCAAGGGAGGTGGGAATGGAGCTAGTTGTCCGTTCTGCTTTTCTTCGAGTGGCAGATTATGGGGATCATAAATGGTACTTTACTTCTGGAGAGAGAATCTCAGAGTATACAGCTCATTATCTCCAAGGAGAGCTTTACAAAACAGTCCCATTCTAGACTGAGGGTGAAGCTAAAAAGAGGAGTGAGCATTTGATACTTTTACCCTTTTGACGGGGCACCCTTTTGAAGAGGGTGGAACCTTTATTTTGCATGGTTCAAAATAATCGTTCTTTATGTTATAATTGTTTAGTTAATTTTATCGGGGGAATATTAAAGATGGCAGGAATTGTATCAGCAAGTCAGGCAAAAGGGTGGGATTGTGCAAAGGATGAAGTTCTTGGCGTCTTGCTTCCAAAGGTCCTAGAAGGGGCCGATCGAAAAGTACTTGGAAGAGTGGCAATGGTCTCTCATCACTTCCAACAAACAGCGCTTTATGAATTTAAGCGAACCATTAGCTTGCGTGAGGTGCGCGTTTTGTGGCTCCCAGAAGGGTGTAACGAGCCAACTGTCTTACGGGTTGTTCAGCAGGCTGAAGAGGTGATTGTTCGGTCATCAGAAGGTGAAGAGACAAGCTTTTCTGCTGTAGAGCAGGTTTTCTTTGGTAGGGATGAAGGGATCTTGGAAACATTGAGTCAGATACCAGCCGATCAGATGGAGACTTTACGCGGACAGACTCAACGCGAAGCGATCAGGTATAATCTCGATCAGCCAGTGGCCCCAGGTGAATGGCGAGTGCGAGAAGAAGGGGTCTATACACACAGGGAGCATTTTTCACAGATCCGCGTGCCAGACCAAATATCAAGGGTCGAAGGGGTGTATGTTCAGCAAGCAACTGATTTAATTTGCACTTTGTTTCGTAGCGGGTTCTATATGGCTGGAATGAAGCGGTTAGAGAGCTTACAATCTGAGCGTTTTATAGAGCCTAAGCATCTTTTTAATATAGGAAAGAGTTTGATCCATGTAGGTCGGTATGGTGAGTTCGCAAGCTTTATGCACAAAATCGATCAGGATCGGCGAAATCGACTTGTCTTTGAGCTTCTTCTGGCTCTTTCTGATGACTATCAGTTTGACCATTTTGAGGCCTTTTACAATGCAGTTGTCCAAGAAACAGGGCTCTCGGAAAGGCATGGGATCATTCTCAGACACCTTCATTTGATCAAGTGCCTTGAGGCGGGGGAATACCAAAGGGCTCTTGGAGTTGCAAAAGCGATTCTATCGGGGGGAGAAAGAAGTGTAGATGCCTTTAAAGAGGCGACACAATTGCTCTATCTCCTCCGTCGAGGAAATGATGCCATTAAGTTTTTAACTGAGGTATGCCAAATCATTGAAAGCCTCGAGGGAAAAGAGGGGATGAATGAAGCAGATGGCCTTGAATCACTCAATTGCATTCGTAGATGGATAGAAACATTTCGTGCGCTCAATGAACCAGATGAGGTCGCTGCTGCTGCAAGGGTAGCTGGAGAGAGACGTTTTGCCACATCTGTCCAACATCGACATCAAGACTATGGGGGGCATGATTGGTTCTTCAATTCGTATCCCGTTACTGCCTACACTGGGTGGTATATGAATGGCAGATTGTATGAGGGTGTGCCCATTCAGTAGAGTTTGTCACTCATCACCTTTTCGACTAGGGAGGTAGGAGAAGGGGTGATGAGTGTTTTTTTCAGTGAGTTGCTTATTGTTTGGAATGCTTGGCGCGCATATACTTCCTTGACTAATGTTGAATGAGATAATCGATTGCGCGTTTTGTGGGGTGAGTCAGTGGCTTCTTCAGCCACAACTGCTCTTTTTTGGAGCTTCTCAAAAATGGTCTTCTGTTTTCTCAATCGTTCATCCACTTATCTTTTCACATCTCGATCGTCGAGATTTGGGGCGGTGTAGCGTGGTTTGTCGCGAGTGGAAGGTGTGGGCGATTGAGGCGCATGTGAGGGGGATGAAAGAGGCTCAAAGTCCATTATTGGGTGGGGCTAGGCGCCATCCAAAGTGGGTGTGTGCACAGGTGCATGTTACCATTGTGGAACTGTGGAAATCAAAGGAAGAGGGGGTGGCTCCTTCATCATTTGCCGTTGCGATTGCAAGGGAAGAGAGGGTGCGAAAAGCGATGTGGGAATCGGATGCTTTGCGCGATGAGCTACTGAGATGTCTAGACAGGGTGCCATCGAGTGAAATTAAAAGAATCGTTTTGGAAGAAAGGTCCCTTCTCGAGGCGCCAAAGCCTGAGCAGATAGGAAACTATGTCAGGGTGTGTCGAGAGGAGTTTGGGTTTAAGGAGCATTGGGGAGAGGTTATTCTCGCGAAACGGAAGGTGCTGACTCAAAAGCAAAAATGGCTATTGATGTGCGCATGTGCGCGGAATAATTTTGTCCATGAAATGAATCGGTTGCGCGATGAGCTCCCCATCGAAATAGAAGGTGTGGGGCGGGATGAGTCGGCCCTATTTTCCCTTATTCAATCTGGGAGGTGGGATATCGCTAAGCAGTGGATCGATGAGCACTTCGCTGAGGCATATGATACGCTTGTTATTGAACTCATTTCCCTATTAAGTGGTTTTTATCAATTTGAGGGGCTGGATGCCCTGTTTCCCGGCTGGATCTTTCGGATGGAAGAAAAAACTCTCTCTTCACTTTTAGAGAGAGCTTGCGAGGCAAAAGAAGATCAGTTTGCCTATTCACAAGTTTTTCTCCCCCTCCTTCATCATCCCACAAAAGATATCAGCTGCTTGTTTGAACCGACCGGTCACATGGCCAATCAGTTTCTTTTTTTAAATGAGTCTGATCGCGCCATTCAACTCTTTACTCAAGTGGTAGATGTCGCCCAATCTGTCCGTCAGGAGAGGGGGCGAGAAGGGGAGTCTCTGTCCGAATATATTGGGTATTTAGGGGGATTGATCAATGCATTTGAGGTACAAAGACAAAGCAGGCAGTCCCCCCTAGTCCTTCGGTATAAAAGAAATAGGGCATTTTCCTATTTGAGCTTAGATGGAGATTAACTTCTGTGATCAGGGCTATCCGCTTTCCCAATAATGAGATTGCACGATCCCATTTAAGTCGCCACCATGTGCAAAGAGGGAGTTGATACTACAATCAGCGATTCTCACAGACCCTCCCTCAAGCGTTCGAGTCGCTCTTGGATTTCAGCGGCAAACTCTTCAATGGGGATTTCATTGTTGTTGCCCATGTCCATTGGGTTGTTTTCAATTGGACCATCCATCAGGGCGTTGAAGCGGTTAGCTAAATCCTCGTTCAGTGGAACCTGGTCCATACCTTCAGGTGGAGCATCGAAATCGAGATCAAGTAGAGCATGATCCCCTGGGGCGAGTCCGATCCAGTTTTCGTTGATTTCGACATTTTCGAGACCGCCCAGGAGTCCTGGGTCGATTGGGTGGATTTGTTCGAATCGAGCATTGAGGCGTGCGTGCTCGTCTTGGCTTAGGTTGTGGTAGATATGGTGAAGTTGATCGTGGATTTCCTGATTGCTAGCATTGAGGAATTGTTCTGGAGCGATTCGAAGTTCGTATGGGAATCCGAAGAGGAACTGTTCATGCATGTAGTCGATCAATATGGCTTGATTTTCGTCAGAGACGCTATCGTTTGGGTTAGTTAAGTGGTTAATACTTAGTTGACTGATATGCATAAATTACCCTCCAGGCTAGCAAAAAGCCATCTATTATACCATACCCCCCTAGGCTTTGTCAAGCCTAGGGGGAGGGGGTTGAGGGGAGTTTAGGGGGGAGGGGCACCGTCTTTTTCCCCAAGCGAGAGCGAACTCGCCCTCGACGTATTCACTTATACAGATCTTCGGGCGAGTTTGCTTCGCGTGGGGAAAAACTCCGGCACCTCCCAGGCGCAGCCTTTTGGCGCATTTGCACCCGGACGGAGCCGGGCCCAACTGCATCCAAAATGCAGGCACCTGGGACAAGCCAGTAGAAAGGTGCTAGCCCATCTTGTAGAGCGCTCAAATAACGATGCCGCAACCCTCGCACTTGCAGAGCAAGCTGGCTCAGGTCCTGGCATCACGGGAGTCTTTGGTTACTGCGACTGAGGAGTAATACGAGGGTAAAATAGTGGTTCGATGGGGCCTAAATCCCGGATGAAGTTGGCCGCGGGTCTTGCCCGTGATCAAATTCGCCGGGAGAAGGGCCCAGCGGGCTGCCTGAGTTTTTGTGCGAGCGAAGGGATCTCGCCCGATGATCTGTATAAGTGAATACGTCGAGGGCGAGATCTCGTAGCTCGTGCAAAAAGCAGGTAGCCTTCAAAGCCTTGGCACATACCCTCTAGACGAACCACTCCAACTCGCCCATGGTTTCCCATGGCAGGGGTTGGCCGAAGAGCGCTAGCGGATCCGTACGCCATAACGTGAGTTGGGAGGTGGTCGGCGAGGGTATGATTGAAAACACCTGCTCGGGCCAGTTCGTGTCGGCGAAGGGGAGCCCGCGCGGGGGGAGGAGGGCGTGAGAAGTGAGGTATGAGAAGAAGTCGGAAAAAGGGAGAGAGGATGCGTTGTAAAGCGTGCAGGCAAGGGTGTAAAACTGTTTGACAGGGCAGAGGAGGGCATCGAATGTGAGGTTGTTTGGGACTTGGCAGAGGAGGGCAATTTGGTCGAGGTGACTGAATGCGGTGTCTCGCTGGAAGAGGGGGAAGGTCTCGCGGATGAAGGTGTCAATCTGTGGTGGGGTGAGGTGGGGGGCAAGGGTCTCGAGTAGCTCTTGGTGGTTGAGAGTGGGGGGTAGGTCAAGGGTGAGATGGGGGAGGAGGAGCTGGAGATCGGTGCGTTGGATGGTGAGGGAGGAGGTGAAGATGGAGGCGGGGGTAATGAGCTTATCGCGGATCCAGGTGTAGGTAAATTGAGGGGACTCGTAGGCCCTTTTGAAGGAGGGATGGTCGAGGAGAATGCGGAAGGCGTGGTAGGTGTTGGTGCAGAGGAGGCTTTTGTAGGGTGGGGTTTTGTCTTTGAGGGTTTCGATGAGGGTGGTGATGAGCTCTTGGCTATTTGCGTATTGAAAGCTTTCTTGGGTGAAGGGGGAGCGGTGAAAGTAGAGGGAGATGAGTTGGGCAAGGCTCCCGCCGGAGAGGTGTTGGTAGGGGCGTGCGTGTGTTGATTGATGGTGGGATTGGATGCGGGCGTAGGAGGCTTTAAGGAATTCTGGGGTTTGGATGTGTTCGATGATTGCGTGGAGGGTTTTTGTGATGAGGGTTTCGGCAAATTTCTGCTCAAATTGGCCAGGGAGAAATTGCTTGATGGCGTGGAAAAAGGCGGTGAGGTGTTGGATATAGGTTTGGTCATCTCGGATAGGCTGCCAAAGGGTGGGCTCTTGTCTGCCAAATTTGTAGACGAGGACAAATCCGGCTACTTGGTCGTGGTAGAGGGGCTGGGCGGGGTCCTCGACTTGGAGGTTGGGATCGTAGATTTCTTGGAAGTATTCGGGGAAGAATAGCTCGAGCTTTTCCATTAGGAGGGGGCAAAATTCGGCCAAAAAGTTGGTTTCTTCCACTTTTTCATCTCGAATGGTTTCTACTTGGTAGATCATCGCTCCCTTGGTTTGCATCTCCCGCTTGGCTCTTTCAAGTGAATGGTAGTCTCCCCCACGCCGATATTGGGCGGCGGCCACTTCATAGGCCATATTGAGCGATGTGAGCTCTTCATGGAGTTGATTGATCTCGTGCTGATTTTCCTCATGCCTGTTTTTGACTGCTTGGTAAATTGCCCCGCCAATTCCCCCTTTATCAGATGAGTCGAGGCCGAGTGCTTTAGCAAAGTGCCACTTGGAAAATTGGGAGCGGTTATCCATAAATGAAGCGAGGGTATATTCCCATACTTTAAGGAGGGGGTGGTGGGCCAAGCTGAGTCCAAATTGCTCGGGGTTTTGTCCTACTCGCTTTTGGATCCATTTGCTCATTGCTCGATCCACGAGGAGTTTGGGGGAGAGAAGCTCTTGGCCCAATTGGGTGGGGCCGATCGAAAAGGAGATGGGGGCGCGGAAACTCTCCCCATGGTGGGTGCGACTGAGGCGGGAGTGACAGAGAAGTTCGGTTAAATCATCGATGAAGAGTTCTGGGTGCTCGCTCTGGACCCAGATGGCAAGGGCGGTTGCAAAGCAGGAGCCGACAATCTGGCGCATGGGGGTGAGTTGGGCAGAGAGGATGGCCCAGCGCACCTCCCGGGTTCCGATGGGGGCTTTTTCGGGGAGAAAGCAGGAGAGGCGGATAAGGGTGAGGGACCACTCTGAGACAACCCCTAAGCGGAGGGAGTTGATTTGTCGTTGGAGGCGGGTGTTTGTTGAAAGGAGTTTGAGTTGATCGTAAATGTGTTTGTGTGTTTGGGCCTCTCCCTCGAGGAGGGGGTCTTGTCGGGGTGGATTTGCCAGCAGCTCTTTTAGACGCGCTTGATTGATCTTCCCTTGCTTGTCGAGGAGGAAGTTAGCCATTTTCGCACCGCGTCGACGGGACAAAAAAAGGGAGGCGTTGGGACCAAAGAGTTTTTGTGTCCGTTTGGTGTTTTTAGAGGTAAAGCAACTTTTCATTCACCTCTCACTCTACCAGGTTATGGGGTTTTAGTCGAGATTATCAAAGGGTTGTTCGCGGGCATTGACAAGCCCCTCGATTGTGGTTTCAAGCTCATCGTTAGGTGTGATATGGGAGAGTTTTTCAATTCCGTTTTGAGCGTGTGTTTCGAGCTTTGGGTGGGTCATTTGTTGAAAAAGGGCGATGCCTTCTTGGTGAAGAGAGCAGTTTTGGTAGAAGTTGCAAAGGGTTGTAAAAAGGCGGGGGAGACTTTCTGCTGTAAGCAGTTTCTCGA
>JAJACM010000015.1 GCA_022601545.1 Chlamydiia bacterium
CATCGAGTCTGCAAAAGCTGCAGGTGTTGGAAAAATCGTCAATATTTGTACTGATCGAATCACCTTTGAGAGGGGATTGAAACTTTCTGAAAAATATCCATTCATCTATCAAGCGGCTGCAACGACTCCTCACGATGTGGAAAAAGAGGGGGAAGAAAACTTTGAGCTATTTGCAAAGGCAGCGCGAAATGGACAGCTAGTCGCTGTTGGGGAGACTGGTCTTGACTATTTTTACGATCACTCAGACCAAAAGGTGCAGCGAGCATTTTTAATTCGCTACCTTAACTTGGCAAAAGAAACCAATTTGCCTGTTATCATCCACTGTCGGGAAGCATTTGAGGACTTATTTGCGATTACAGACGAGCACTACAAAGATTTGCCTCTTCTCCTGCACTGTTTCACTGGGACCAAAGATGAAGCGAAGCGGGCCATTGATCGGGGGTGGCTGATTTCAGCAAGTGGGATTGTCACATTCAATAAGAGTATGGAGCTTCAAGAGGTATTTACGTCGCTACCAAAAGAGCATGTGGTTGTCGAAACCGATTCGCCTTACTTGGCGCCTGTCCCGCATAGGGGGCAGGTGTGCGAGCCTGCATTTGTCGTGGAAACGGGAAAGTTTGTGTGTGATTTGATGGGGCTTGATCACGAAGTGGGTTTTGCTCAATTTACCCAAAATGCGGAAAAGTTTTTTCGGGTAGGAGGCTAAATGGTTCAAGATTTGACGGAAAGACTCCCCGCTCCGTTTGTTTGGAGAAGGATTCAATCGCTTGCTGGATTGTGGCTTGTCATTTTTTTGATTGAGCATATGATTACCAACTCCCAGGCAGCCCTCTTTTTTGCTGATGGTTCAAATGGCTTTGTTCGAGCGGTCAATTTTTTGCACAACCTTCCCTATTTACACGTGATCGAGGTTGTACTGTTGGGCTTGCCCATTGTAGTACATGCAGCACTCGGCTTTTCCTATTTGTTTTCAAGTCGGCCGACTGTGACAGGAGGGGCGCAAAAGCCCAAGGTGAGTCGGGGGCGCAATTGGGCTTACACGTGGCAACGGGCGACATCGTGGATCTTGCTCATCGGGATTATTCTCCACGTTTGGTATATGCGCTTTGCCACCTATCCTGAGAAGGTGCGGATGAAAACGGGCACCTATTATTTCGTGCGGCTGAATGCAGATAAAGAGCTCAAGCCTCTTGCAGAAAGGCTTGGGGTGGAGCTTTATGATGGACGGGCGATTGAGGGGTATGCCAAAGGGGTAGGGGATAATTGGGAGAAGGTGGAATTTCTCGATCGTGGATTGAAGAGTCGGAGCTTGGAGGGGGATCAGGTGATGGCAGTTGGGAAAAACTTTGGCGATTTGATTTTGCTCAATGTAAGAGAGGCATTTAAGAGCTGGTTTAAGGCGGTATTGTATACCATTTTTGTTTTGGCTGCTGCCTTCCATGGCTTCAATGGTTTGTGGACATTTATGATTACGTGGGGAGTGGTGATTCGCGTTTCAGCCCAAAAGAAGATGGTGCGAGTATGTGTTGCGTTGATGTGTCTTTTTGGGGCGTTGGGTCTGATGTCGATTTGGGGGACATACTTTTTTAACCTACGAGGATAGTGATGGAACAGAAGCGACAAGTGATTGTCATTGGAGGAGGGCTTGCGGGACTTGCTGCGACAATGAAGTTAGCTGAGCAAGGAGTCCATGTAGTATTGCTCTCAGTGACGCCTGTTAAGCGGTCCCATTCGGTTTGTGCGCAAGGGGGGATTAATTCTTTTCAAAAGGATGTGGGGGATAGCTTTGAGTTTCACGCTTATGATACGATTAAGGGGGGAGACTTTCTGATCGATCAGCAGGCAGTGCTTGAAATGTGTTATGCAGCGCCCAAAATTATCGATATGTTTGATCGGATGGGATGCCCTTTTAATCGGACAAAAGAAGGGACTCTGGATGTGAGACGGTTTGGGGGGACGTTGCATAAGCGGACAACCTTCTGCGGTGCATCAACTGGACAGCAGCTCCTCTACGCCCTCGATGAACAAGTGCGTCGATATGAAGTTGAGGGGCTTGTTGAAAAGTATGAGTTTCACGAGTTTATACGGGTGGTTCAAGATGAGAATCATCAAGCCATTGGCGTTGTGGTACTCAACCACCGGACGATGAAGTTTGAGAGCTTCCGAGGGGATGCAGTGGTCAATGCCACGGGTGGGTGTGGGATGATTTTTGGCAAGAGCACTAACTCGACCTTTTGCACAGGGGCAGCAAATGGGCGCCTTTATATGCAAGGGGCGTGCTATGCCAATGGAGAGTTTATTCAGATTCACCCATCAGCCATTAAGGGCCAAGATAAGTGTCGACTTATCTCTGAATCGGTCCGAGGGGAAGGGGGACGGGTGTGGGTGTATGGCGATTCGAGCAAGGAAATTCTATTTCCTGATGGTTCGACCCATCCTTGCGGGGAGACGGGCAAGCCGTGGTATTTCTTAGAGGAGATGTACCCGGTCTTCAAAAATTTGGTGCCAAGAGATATTGGCGCGCGGGAGTGTCTGCGCGTTTGTAAGTTAGGGCTTGGAATTGATGGGGAGTATCAGGTCCATTTAGATGTCACCCATTTGCCTCCGGCCACCCACCATAAATTAGAAGCAGTGCTCGATATCTATCACAAGTTTACAGGCGAAGATCCACGTAAGGTGCCGATGCGGATTTTCCCTGCTGTTCACTATACAATGGGAGGGCTTCACGTTGACTATCCCGATGAGGAAGGGATGAAAGCAGGGCGCTATAAACACATGACAAATCTTCTGGGCGTTTTTTGTGTGGGCGAAGCAGATTACCACTATCATGGGGCGAATCGATTGGGGGCCAACTCTCTCCTCGCCTGTGTCTTTTCGGGGTTAGTGGCTGGCCTTGAGGTGAATCGGTTTTTGGACGCTAAGCAGGAGGCTTCTTTTCAGATGCCCGACCATTTCTATCTGGAGGCGATTGCCCTTGAGGAGGCGAAGAAGCAAGAGATCTTAGCTCGCAAGGGGGAAGAAAATATCTTTAAGTTGCTCGATGAGATGGGTGAAATGATGCTGCTCAATGTGACGGTGGAGCGGAATAATGATTCGTTGCAACAAACCCTCAATGCCCTGAAGGGGATTCGGGCCCGCCTAGATCAGGTTGAACTCGATGATAAGAGCGAGGTACTCAATAAGAGTTTAATCGTTGCCCTTCAAGCAAGACCCATGATCGAACTGGCCATTTTAATCACGAAGGGGGCGTTGGAGAGGAACGAGTCGAGAGGGGCCCACTTTAAGCCGGAATTCCCCGAAAGGGATGATAACAATTGGCTCTGTCATACGATGGGTATGTATCATCCCGATGAGCCCATCTTGACCTATCGAGAAGTGGATACCTGTTATATTGAGCCAGTTTTGCGGGACTATTCGAAGGGTAAGGCGACTCTTCCCAAGTTTAAAAATCTACCAGATAAAATCGCCTGTCCGCTATAGGAAGAGTATGCAGGATAAAGTGACATTTAAGATCCTTCGCGGCTTGCCAGGCGCTCAATATTGGGAAACCTTCGAGATTGAGCTCGAAGAGGGGGCTAATGTTATCTCCTCGCTCATGAAAATCCGCCGATCGCCAGTCAATCAAAAGGGAGAGAAAACCACCCCGGTGATTTGGGAGGATGGCTGTCTTGAAGAAGTGTGTGGATCGTGTTCCATGTTGATCAATGGGATTCCCCGACAAGCATGTTCAACTATCATTAAACCACTTATCGAAGAGACCGGTTCCTCAACCATTAGCCTTGCCCCTTTAACCAAATTTTCCCTCATTCGAGATTTACAAGTGGATCGGCAAGCAATGTTTGATTCCCTCAAAAAGATTCGGGGGTGGGTAGATATCACCTCTAGCCGCACTGATGGACCTGGGCCCCGGGTCTCACCTGATGAGCAAGAGGTGGCCTACAGCCTCTCTACTTGTATGACTTGTGGGTGCTGCATGGAGGCATGTCCCCAATTTAATGAGAACTCCTCCTTTATTGGTCCCGCTCCCATCAGTCAAGTGCGCTACTTTGGCATTCATCCCACCTCACGCCTTGGTCAACCGGCCCGCATACGCGTCATGCTGGAGAAAGGTGGCATCGCAGAATGTGGAAATGCCCAAGCCTGTGTCGCTGTCTGCCCAAAAAACATCCCCCTTACCGAATCAATCGCAGGCGTAGGGCGTGAAGCTACTCAAGCCTATTTCTGGAATTTGTTTGGTGCCCGAGAAAAGAAAAAATAGCGGGTTAGGGGAGGATGATCACTTCGATGCCAAACACGTGGTTCTTGAATAGAGGACCATGGAGATAGCAGTCGACCGATTGGAGCAGTTCTTCAAGGGTTGTGTAACTCTTAAAGACAAAGCCTGGTTCTAAAAAATAGTACTCACCGCTCTGGGGTTTTTGATAGATTTCAATCGAGTGGTAGGTTTTTTCTTCCATATCGGTCGTATGGATGATGATGCCGCACTCCTGGTCGAGAGTGCGCATTCCAAGACATTTGATGGCATTGCAGATTAAGGTAGAGAAGGTGTCATTTGGTTTTCCAAAGATGGGCTTTGGGACACCTTGAGGAGTAAAGAAATGACGGGCAATAAGCCGGTCGTACTTTTTCGTTAGAAACTTTGTGAACTTTTCTTCGAGTCCCTGGGAATTGAAATTTGTAGGTAGGCACTCTTTGACAAAGCGGTGGACTTCGGGCATCCTTCCATAGTTGATGAGGACGTGAATCACTTCGTAGTAGGACCTGGCCTGTTTGGCCTTTAAATGCGCACCGAGTAATTCAGCACAAGAGTGATAGTTGCCAGAGACGATCAACTCGAGCATGTGGTAGCAACTGCCGAGGCAAATGCCAAAGTTGGGATCCTGAGCAATGTGTTTTTGCACCTCTTCAAGAATCCTTTGCATTGCCTCTCTTGAAATTTGACCTTCTGTGATGATACACAAATCATCGATCATCGCCTCGGTCTGCCCATCAAAAACATGGATGTCAAGCGTATTATCCCCGTGTGGGATGAGCCCTTCAATTTCTCCAATTTGCATGGAGGTGAGAAAGTGTTTGACCGGATCATAACGGAGTTGGTAGGTGGTCGGGCCTAGGGTGAGCACTGCTGCGGGGGCTGTAGGGTTTGCCTCTTTCAAGATATGTAGAGCCATATCGTGAATTTCACCTGTATGATCGGTGCACTTACTGACAAAAGAGAGGCCAACTTTTAGAGATTCGTTTAAATGAGACCACGTATGGGCGAGTGTAGCGCT
Source organism: Chlamydiia bacterium (assembly GCA_022601545.1). Taxonomy (GTDB): domain Bacteria; phylum Chlamydiota; class Chlamydiia; order Chlamydiales; family JAJACM01; genus JAJACM01. The sequence goes on from JAJACM010000015.1 coordinate 5,274, forward strand.
TGATTGGCTCACTTTTTCTAAAACACCTCGGACAGTGTTGATGGCCCCAACAAGGCCCCATCCCAAATTGGCAGGCGCAGACATTTCTTTACTCTAGTAAAATTTCTTACCTATTATAACGATAAAAGTGTTAAAAATCTACAAACAATCGACCTGCACAGTCATACAAATTAATTTAATATACGTTTTAAAGACTTTCTATGATGTTTAAATTGTTTTCGTAGTAATTGTTCAGGCTCAATTTCGGTTAAGTTAAATAAATTATTTAATTCCTTTTGGAAGTCTAAAAATAAAGTTTGTTTCTCTTTAAAAAAGTTTTTAAGGCAGGCGAGGAATTCGGTGTGCGGGCGGTTTTGTCGATAGTTGGGAGCCCGCTTGGGGTGTAGGAGTACCTCCATTCGCTCAGGCAAAAAGTCCCAAAGAAAGCTAGTATGCATCAAATGGCGGTCTTTTTGAATATAGTAGGCATTTCCCCCCACCTTATGATCACCAATCACAAAGTCATTTTCTCGCGCAGAAAACCCACCCATTCCAAAGGCTTTCTGATAGATCTTCGCATGATGTTTTAAAATCGTTTCGGGGTAAGGCTGATATTCTACATCGCGATTGTTGAGAATAAACGTCACAAAAATAGTGTCGGGATCGACAACAACAGTTCCCCCTCCCGAAAATCGTTTAATCACAGGCACTCCCATAGCATCTATCCGCTTGCGATCGACCCAGTCATCGACCTGACTTCCAATTCCCATCACAACAGAGGGCTCGAGACTTCCATCCATTATTAAGCACCAATTCCCATCATCTGCGCGTAAAAGCGCCTCTTCAATGGTAAGCATTTCAAAAATGGGCATGCGAGGAAGGTGGACATAGTTGATCATCGGCATGCTCTGGAGTATACTCAAAGCAGGAACAAACAGCCAGCAGAAAAAGATTAGCCGCGCACAGCGGTGATATCTGCTGTCTTGACGATTTTGAACTGATGCCCTTGAGGAGTTGTGAGCTCAAAAAGGATCAGGTAGCCTTCACCAATTCCTTTCATACCGGTGACATTGGTGAGCACTTCACCACTTGAGAGGTCAAAGGAGATCGACTTAACTTTTTGGGATTCGAGAACGGAAAAGGCTTGCATCCAATCTTTAGCGATGGCAGCCGGCTCAACGATCATAATTTCACTTGTGGGCGAAGAGCGCTGGGCAGCAGCAGCGGTGGAAATCGCTTTTTGGGTCGCTTTGGAAGTAGGGGCTTGTTTTACTTGGATATTGTCTTTTTGGATTTGGACAGTGGTCGGTTTTTTCTCCTCTTTTTGAGGGGATGAGGGGTCGATAAGTGTCGCATGAGAGGGGGTTGCGGGGGTTGCGGCAAGGAGGGTGATGGTGCTTGTTAGAAGCATGGCTTTCCTCTAGGGGTTTGGGGTTGCAATTTTTTTGGCCAAGGCATCGAGCAGCTCTTTTGCAGAGGAGTGATGGGTGTTTTGGATTTGGGTGATTTGCATGTCTGGCCGGTGAGGCTTTGCCTGGAGGTAGGTGTGGAGTCGATCGATTCCCTTGTCGATGAGTTGTTCAAATGCGGGGTCTTTGATGATGAGATAGGCCCCTTTTTGGATGAGGATAATTTCTACTTCGGGACCGAGATAGAATTGGAGGGTATTGATCAGCTTGTCGTCATGGGGCTGGGTTTGGGCCTGGGCTTGGGTCTGGGTGATGAAATGGATCATCATAAGGGAGGCGCCTTGGTGGGCTTCAACCAATTTTCTCACTTTGGGGCTAAAGACAATTCGCTTGGAGATCGCTTTTTGGGGTGTGATCGTCTCGGGCAGCTTGAGGCTCTTCATCTTACGACTCGTCGCGCTGTTTTGGAAGACAATTTCGATGCGCGCCTCAGTCTCTTCTGGGTCGAGGGGTTTGCAGAGGATATCAGAGGCACCTGCTGCAAGAAGCTTTTTCGTGTGGGCGATTTTGAGCTTGGGGGTGAGGACAAGGATAGGAACGAGCTTGCTCTCTTTATTGGATCGCAATGTTTCAATAAAGCCAAACACTTCCTTGCTTAAGCTTTGCTCATCAATGATTAAGAGATCAACGGCAAAGTTTTTAACATCTTCTTGGACAAATCGAATGGGATTCCTAAAGACAAAGTGACATTTCTTCCCCAGCCACTGGGAAAAGAATCGTTCTGTCTCAATCGAGCCTGTCACCACAAGGAGTATCTTCATTCTCCTTTCTATAAACTAGATGGAGTTTTGGCTCAAAAGAAAAGGAAATGGCTTGACTATTTCTGAGGGATTTGGGAGGGAGGGTGCATGACACCTAAAGAGAAGTTTATCCGCATCCTCCTCCCCTTTATGGCGGGTTTTTTTCTCGTTTCAATCTTTCGCGCTGAAAACGGGGTGCTTGCCCCTTTCATTGCCCAATCCCTGAATATTCACTCGGGGAATATGGGGGTGATCGTGGGAATGTACTTTCTGGCATTTGGTCTATCACAAATCCCTCTTGGGGTCTTGCTCGACCACCTAGGTCCGCGGATTACCCAAAGTCTATTTTTCCTCATTGCGACAGTGGCTGCATTTTGGTATGCCTTCTCCCCTAATGAATGGCAACTAATTGTCAGCCGGTTAGTCATTGGGATTGGACTCTCAGGAGGGCTGATGGCAGGCTTAGTTGCCAATCGCCTCTTTTACCCGAAAGAGCACCTCCCTTTTTACAATGGAGTGATTAGTGTTGTGGGGAATTCTGGAGCGATTGTCGCAACAGCCCCCTTGCACTTTCTAGCGGTTTGGATTGGTTGGAGAGGGGCAAGTGTCCTTTTAGCAGTCCTAACCCTTGGAATGGCAATTTGGTTTTATCTAGCGGTGCCAACCAAAGAGCACAAGGGAGAATACGTTTCCTTTGGAGGGCTAATCAAAAGGGTGGGACGGGTGTTTAAGACCTCATTTTACTGGCACAAAGGAATGCTTCCAGCTCTCACTTTGGCAACATTGGCCTCTCTTCAAGCATTGTGGACAACATATTGGCTAAAAACAGTCGATGGATTGTCGCCGACAGCGATCACAATTGTTCTCCTCTTTTTGGCAATTGGCATTGTTTTAGGAACTGCCTTTTCAGCTCTAGTTGGAACTTGGAGCATCTGTGGATGCTCTTTGCTCCACCCAGCTCTCTATGTAGGGGCCGTTGGTGCCATAATCGCTCAAATTCTCATTGGGATAGATCTGTTTCCAGGGAGCGCCTTACTCTGGGGAGTGTATGGATTTTTTGGTGGAACTAGCATGCTTGGCTATACCTGTTTTGCATCGCATTTCTCCCCTCGTATTGCGGGAATTGCAATTACAGCCCTTAACGTCGCAGTCTTTCTCTTCGCCTTTCTCATTATTTGTCTATTTGGACTTGTGGTTCACCTCTTCGGCCATCTTGTCAGCGGTGGCGATTCCCCGACGGGATACTTTGTGGCACTTTGGATCTTGATCATTCTCCAAATTTTGGCCTTCATCTACTATTTTCTCCCCATGAAGGAGACCCCACATGAGCTAAAAGACTCTCGGTAGTCTTTCTTCGCTCACACGACCCGTGACGTGGAAAAGTCCGGATAGAGTAGGTCAACTAGATGCACGGTTTCTCTATGGGAAGAGAGGGGTGAATTCCCGTCTCTTTGATGGAGAAGCTCTTTGAGCTGCCACTCTCTTGCCCACTAATTTAATGAGTCCTGGGCATCTATATAAGCATAAGCTCGTTTGAGGGCTTCTTCCATGTCAGCTTAGCGGACAATTGTATCGATTTGGGATTTTTATCGCATTAATTTTTCCCCAGGAGTATAGTTATCCGACATGGTAGATGTCATCAAAGTAGAGAAGCTTTCGAAAACGTTTCGCACCAGACCGAAGGGGGTTGGACTGAAAGGGATTGGGTTAAGAGGGGCTGTCAAAAATCTATTTACCCGGCAAACCACTCTTTTTGAAGCGGTCAAAGAGGTGTCATTCACTGTGGGTGAGGCAGAGAGGGTCGCCTTTATTGGCCCGAATGGGGCGGGAAAATCGACAACAATCAAGATGCTTACAGGGATATTGCACCCAACTTCAGGGGAGATTGAGGTGTTGGGGAGAGTTCCCTGGAAAGAGAGAAAGGCGCTGGGGTATGAAATCGCCGCAGTGTTTGGACAGCGATCACAACTCTGGTATCACCTCCCCCCTGGTGACACCTTTGATCTGCTCAGCAAGATCTATGATCTAGACCAGGCGGTCTATCGCTCCAGGGTGAATGAGTTAATCGAGCTCTTTGAGATTGGGCCATTCCTCCATAAGGCAGTTCGACAGCTCTCGTTGGGTGAGCGGATGCGCTGTGAGATTGTGGCAAGCCTTCTCCACCGTCCCAAGATTCTCTTTCTCGATGAGCCTACAATTGGAATGGATATCCATGCAAAATTCCTTATTCGACGGTTGCTCAACCGGTTGTCGAGCGATTATAAAACAACACTCCTTTTCACCTCCCATGATACAGCTGATATTGAAAAGGTGTGTGATCGGGTGATTGTGATCGATCAGGGGAGTTTGATTGCAGATACCACCCTGACTGAGCTAAAGAAGACCTATTGTAAAAAGAAGTTCCTCACGCTGATCACCGAGACCGAGGCGCTCGATCTCGATATTCAAGGAGTGCGTATTTTAGAGAGTAAGGGACATAACTTTCGGTGTGAGGTGAACCTTGAGAATGTTCCCATGAACCATGTGATTGATCAAACGTTGAAAGCCACCCATATCAAGGATATGACGATTGAAGATATGTCGATGGAGGAGGTGATTCAGCTCTTGTATGGCCAGAAATCATGAGAAAATACTTAGCCCTTTTCCAGCTTTCATTTAATAGAACCCTCGGCAATACCAAAGCATTGTTTGGGTTGAGTCTATTTTTAATCGTTTGTCTGCTTGTCTTTGCCAATTTGTGGAAAGTGATTGCTGCTCGAGCGGGGGTGGATAGTTACAGTGCCAGTGAATTGCTCTGGTACATTGCTCTAAATGAGTGGGTGTTAATTTCTATTCCACATATTCACGATCAAATAGAACAAGATCTCCATAGCGGGACGCTCGCCTATCAACTCCCTCGCCCAATCTCCTATATCTACTCGGTACTAGCTGATGGGATGGGCATTCTGGTCGCACACATGGTGGTATTAGGTGGGGTTTCGGCTCTATTTGTCTATTTTCAGGTGGGACTACCCCCAATTGCACTTTGGAAAATGTTGATGTTATTTCCCCTTGGCATTCTTTCTGGACTGGTGGGAATCTTATTCTTGATGATGATAGGAGTGTCTGCTTTTTGGCTACACGAAACAGAGCCGTTTTATTGGATTTGGGAAAAGCTGCTCTTTATGTTTGGGGGGTTGATTTTGCCCCTTGCCGTCTATCCCAAGTGGATGCAACAAGTTGCGAGCTTCACCCCATTTCCCTTTATTTTGGGGGGAAGAAGTGGATTAATTTTTAACTTCACTCTTCATAGCCTTGGAGAATTTTTTCTCCAATTTGCCCTCTTTGGAGGCATTGCAGTACTTGCCATCAAGTGGCTCTATGGAAGGAGTCTGAAAGTACTAGTCATAGAGGGAGGGTAGGAGATGATGCAGTTGGGACGATTTTTTCTATCCCTTATAAAAACGAGCATGAGTGCTTCAGTGAGTAAGCGAGGCGCTTTTCTACTTGAAGCATTGCTGATGGTCGTAAATAATGCGATCTTCTTTTCGATTTGGTGGATTTTCTTCGGGGCATTCAAGTCGATTGGGGGGTGGCAGTTTGAAGATATGATGCTTCTGACTGCGATTGGTGTGGGGAGCTATGGCCTTATGAAAGTGTGTGCAGGGGGGCTCAAGAACCTCTCTCTCATTATTATCAATGGCGATCTCGATCCATTTATGACCCAGCCCAAAAATATCCTTCTCCATATCGCTGGCTCCCGCTCGTATGCAAAAGGGTGGGGCCATCTTTTTTCAGCCCTCCTCTTGATTTGCTTTCGGGGGACCCTTTCCCCTGCCTATATAGCCCTTGCACTCTATGCGATTTTTTGTGGTGGACTCATCTTTACATCGATCAATGTGATGGCGCATAGTCTAGCATTTTGGGTGGGGTCGGTAGAGCATGTATCGAAAAAATATTGTGACTCCCTCTTTCTCTTTGCCCTCTATCCCACAAATATCTATAGCGGAGCCTTGCAGCTGATCATGTTTACTATTATGCCAGCAGGTGTCATCACCTATTTGCCCGTGCAAATGATGCGAAACTTCTCAGGCGTGCAGCTGTTGATCTTTTCTCTGGCGACAGTGGGCTTTGTTGTGTCTGCTTTTGGGATGTTCTATCTGGGATTGAAGCGATATGAATCAGGCAACCGGTTCGGGGTGAGGCGCTGACTTTTTCAGGTGGATCATGAGAATCGAGATGTCTGCCGGGTTGACCCCTGAAATACGGGAGGCTTGACCCAGATTTTCAGGACTAATTTGACAAAGCCGCTCGCGTGACTCGGTCCGCAGCCCTTTAACCTGTAGGTAGTCGAAGTGTTTGGGAATTTGGATGTGGTCGAGCTTTTCTAGCTGCTCAATCTCTTTTTTCTGCCGCTCAATATAGCCGGCATACTTTGTTTGAATCTCAATTTGGAGATTCACCTCCTCCCCATAATCGACAACATGCTCGCTGTTGAGTGCGAGGAGATCGTTGTAGTGGTGATCGGGGCGTGATAGAAAGGCGGATAGCGTCACTTGCTTTTCAGGAGTGACCACATGTTTGCGCACAAGGAGGGCGCATTGCTTATTGATCGCTTCTTGCTTAAAAAGTACCTTTTCATACTGCTCTTTAGAGACAAGTCCCAAGTGGTAGGCGTGCTGGCGCAATCGGAGATCGGCATTGTCCTGGCGGAGGAGTAGGCGGTGTTCTGCACGCGAAGTGAACATCCGATAGGGTTCGAAAAGGGTTTTTGTGATGATATCTTCGATCATCACCCCAATGTAGGATTCTGAGCGACGGAGGATAAAGGGATCTTTGCCAGCTACTTTAAGTGCGGCATTAATGCCAGCAATCATTCCCTGTCCAGCAGCTTCTTCATAGCCTGTTGTACCATTGATTTGCCCTGCAAGATAGAGATTCTCGACATGCTTTGATTCAAGAGTCATATAGAGTTGGCCCGAGAGGATATAGTCATACTCAATCGCATAGGCTGGGCGGGTAATTTCTGCCTCAGTCAAGCCGGGGATGGAGCGAATCATTTCCAACTGTACATCGAAGGGGAGTGAAGTGGAGATTCCATTGACGTACACTTCATTCGTATCGAGCCCTTCGGGCTCAATAAAGATTTGATGCCGATCCTTATCTCCAAACCTCACCACCTTATCTTCAAACGAAGGGCAGTAGCGGGCCCCAACACCACTGATTGCGCCTCCATAAAGGGCTGATCGCTCTACATTTTCAAGAGCGAGGTGTTTGGTCTCAAGACCGGTGTAGGTAATGTAGCATGAAAGCTGCGAAAGTCTCGGCTCAATTCCATCATAGGAAAAGTGGACATCCTCCTCACTCTTCTGCTCTTCCATGACAGAAAAGTCAATCAAGCGGGAGTTGATGCGGGGCGGGGTGCCAGTCTTTAGCCGACCGAGCTTATGGCCTAGCCGCTCAAGGGTGGCCGACAATCCAACAGACGCTTTATCACCTGCCCTTCCTCCGGAAAAGTTGACATGGCCAATATGGATGGCCCCTTTCATAAAGGTGCCAGACGAGAGGATGATCGTTTTGCCCCGAAAGCAGATCCCTTCTTGGGTGATGACGCCGACTGCTTTTCCTTCTTCGACAACTAGATCGATGGTGGTGCCTTGGAAGAGGTGGAGGTTGGGGGTGTTTTCGAGCACCCGTTTCATTTCGTTTGAGTAGCGGACTTTATCCGATTGGCAGCGTGGGGACCAGACGGCGGGTCCTTTGGTGCGGTTGAGCATGCGGTACTGGATGGCGGTTCGATCGGCCACCTTCCCCATGATGCCCCCCATGGCGTCGATCTCGCGCACGATGTGCCCTTTTGCAGTCCCACCAATTGCGGGATTGCAGCTCATCTTGCCGACTGTATCGAGGCTCATCGTGAGCAGGAGCGTGTGGGCGCCCATCTTGGCAGATGCGTGGGCTGCTTCGCAGCCGGCGTGTCCGGCCCCAACGACGATGACGTCGTATTCTTGGGGGTAGTACCACATTATAAATTATTTAGTTTTGTGGCGATCGCGTCGAGATCTTTTTTTACGCTTATGTTTATTGATCTTCAGACGTCGCTTTTTTTTCACTGATGACATAGGTTCTCCAGGTTTCGGACGTATAATAGCTAGTTGGGCGATAAAAAGCAAAGTTTTTATCGAAGGGCGGGGGTGAGGTGGGGCACCGTCTTTTTACCCATGTCCGATTTTCTCCCCCTCGACGTATTTCTTTATACAGCTCATCGGGGGAGAAAATCGGACATGGGTAAAAACTCCGGCACCTCCCAGGCGCAGCCTTTTGGCGCATTTGCACCCGGACGGGGCCGGGCCCAACTGCATCCAAAATGCAGGCCCCTGGGACAAGCCCCAATTCTATCGCTAGCCCATTTTGCAGAGTGTTCGAATGGGGATGCCGCAACCCTCGCACATGCTACGCATGCCGGCTCGGGTCCTGGCATCACAGGATGGGAGGCAAGTGAAATTGCAGGCGTTTCGGGATTAGAGTAGTACGAGGTTAAAATAGTGGTTCGATGGGGCCTAAATCCCGGATGAAATTAGCCGCGGGTCTTGCCCGTGGTTAAGTTCGCCGGGAGAAGGCGCCAGCGGGCTATCTGAGTTTTTGTGCATGACAAATTTTCTCGCCCGATGATCTGTATAAGTGCATACGTCGAGGGCGAGACAATTAGTTATGTGCAAAAAGCAGATAGCATGATTATTGGGGTGTGAAGGCGGCAAATGCTTCGTCATTTGCCGGATCCCCATCCTCCTCTCTGATATAGTTGCCGAACTGGACGATCGATTTGCGGTAGGTGAGGGTCACGTCGCCTACCTTACCATGACGGTTCTTGGCCAAGATCACCTCGGCAAGGCCAGGCTTATCATTGGCATTATAGTAGTCGCGGCGGAAGATGAACATCACCATATCGGCATCCTGCTCGATCGAACCCGATTCACGCAGGTCACTGAGCATGGGGCGGTGGCCTTGCCGCTCTTCAACTTTACGGGAGAGCTGGGAAAGGCATAGGATTGGCACTTTGAGCTCGCGGGCGAGGTTCTTGAGCATGCGGGAGATTTCGGAGATCTCGTTTTGCCGGTTTTCAGAATTGTAGACTGACTTGGCCCCGGAGAGGAGTTGGAGGTAGTCGATGATGATAAACTGGATATCGTAGATCTCTTTGAGGCGGCGGGCGCGGGCGCGTACGTCGGTAATTTTGAGGCCGGGCTGGTCATCGATGATGAGGTTGCGATCTTGCATTCGCTTGACAGCCGCTACAACTCGTTGGTATTCCATGCCGTCGAGGGAGCCGGAGAGGAGCTTTTCGGACTCAACTTCTGCTTGGGAGCAGATGAGACGGTGCATGAGCTCTTCGGCGGTCATCTCGAGGGAGAAGACGGCGACGGGGAGGCTGGATTTGAAGCAGACGTTTTCTGCCACATTGAGGGCGAGGGCGGTTTTACCCATTGATGGACGGGCGGCGAGGATGATGAGGTTGGCGGGATTCATCCCTTGCATCAGGTTGTCAAGATCGTTATAGCCTGTCGGAATACCTGATAGAACGCCGGTTTTATCGCCATTTTGCTGGAAATCTTCTTGTCGTTGCTGGAGCTCTTTGAGGTAGGGGGTTTGGGATTCGGCCTTGAGTCCTGAGAGAATATCTTTGAGGAGAATTCCCTCGTTTTGATTGGTCGCTTGGCTAATAGCAAAGAGGAGGGCCTGGGCATCATCGAGGGCATCTTGGACACTTTTGGGCTCTTCAAGGGCTGACTTTTCGATCACTTTGGCCGCTTCAATCATCTTGCGGAGGATTGACTTGTTTTGGATGAGCTCGACATACTCTTCCACATAGGCCGAGGTTCCCGCATATTGGGCGAGGGTGGTGATGTAGCCCACTCCACCTGCTTTTTCGAGCTTGCCAACTCGCTTGAGTTCTTCTGTAACAATGAGAATATCGGCTGGCTTATCGGCCCGATAAATCTCTTTGAGGGCGGTGAAGATGATCTGGTGTTCGGTGTAGTAGAAGTCTTTGGGTTCGCATTGGTCAGCTGCGATGGAGAGGGCATTGATGCTCGAGAGCATACAGCCGAGGACCATCATCTCGGACTCTTTAGAATTGGGGGCGACTTTAATTGTTGGTTTTTCTTCACTCATAGGCACAATAAAAATGGAGAGAGTGGGATTTGAACCCACGGTACCCTTGCGGGTACTCATCCTTAGCAGGGATGCGCCTTCGGCCACTCAGCCATCTCTCCATCGATGTTGAGTTACTTGTTGTAGCCAAAAGTGTAAACGCTGCCTTGTTTTAGTTCAAGTTTTAATCAATCACTGAGCTGAATGAAAGTTGCATTCCGTTCAGTGCATTCCAATAACTGGTGTGTAGCGACCCATCGGGGTTTTGCACGGTGATCGAATAGATGGGCAAAAATACATTGAGGGTATTGCGAATAGCAAAGTCATTTCCAAAGGCTGACTCGGCAATCCGCCTGATCTGAGCCTTTGAGAAGCGGCGGTTAATCCGTTCAGCATTTTTGAAAGATTTGGTCACCAGATTGTCGTCAATGGCAGTTTCTGGAAGGACATTGAGGCGGGGATTTTGTAGGTGGAGGCGGTAGTTGTTCCCCGCTTGGACCACCAGTTTTTTCCGCCGGCAGCGATCAATCCAGTGCTCAAGTACATCACTTTCCACCTGGAGGATGCGTGTCAGTCCATCCCTATCGAGGATCCCCCCTCTCTGGGAGAGGATATTGATCACCTTAAATTCGCTCTTGTCGACATTTGCTGTGATGCAATCGCCAAATCCGTGGGTTTTTTCCCAGTTGCGGGTGTTAAGCACCATCTCTCCATCAACCATATCCCAGAGGATGATCCCCTCTCCAGTAGTCTGCTCAGAGTTGGAGTATTTCACCTGCATCAAGACGTATGGGGTGAATTTGGTCACCGCTTCTAAAAACTTATGGCGCTCGTCTTTGAGGAGTACTTTCCGGTTGGCATCCATGATTTGTTTTGCGGTGTAGCGCGCTTCAAGGGTGTGGAAATGGCCACTGTTGACAAACTCAAGCACCCGTGTTTTCACCTCGGGATGGTTTGTATTCACCCACCAGCCGCCATAGCCCAGGGCTAGCACCGAAAAAAATGTAGATAAAACTCTCATAGCGCCCACAAAAATATTAAATGATTCTCCGGAAACTTCACTCCGGTTCCATCAAATTAAATTATTTTTGAATAATTTGCAAACTGGATTTGGCAGGTCATAAATGACCTGCCAATTATGCACTAATTTTCGTCTTCAAACTTTTGGAGTAATTCAAGCATTCCACTCTCAACAACTCCTGCCATCACCTCTTCTGCAACCATCTGCATCTGGTCGCGGATTCCACCTTCCCACTGAACTGGGTCGAAGAATTTTCCAAAGTAGTCGACAATTAGGGTGACGAATTCTTCTGTCTCAAACTCGAGATCTTTTTCCAATCCCGCTTCGAGAAATTCAACCACATGGAGAAAATCTTCATCGTTTGCCACAATGAATTCTATGTGCTCATTTCCCTTTTCAAACTGTTGCATGCATCCATAAATGCCAAGCAGTTTCCACCGCAGGAAGATGGCTGCATTGAAAGTCTCTTTATCACTCGGATCGACATTTCCAAAAAGGGCAAGAGCTTGGGTGTAGTAGCTTTCTGCCCCTGCAAAATCCAATGAGGTCAGTGCTGCATCCCCTTTGGCTGCGAGAACAGCTGGGCATTTGCACGAAGCCTCTTGCTCTTCTGCGGGAGGGGTGTCGTAATTGACAGTTTCATCACACATGCCAACAGTAGCAAATGTAAAGGAGAGTAGGGTAATTAATATTTTATTCATAAGGGTTCTCCTGAGATTTAAATTCAGTCTGCTGGATCATACTCGCACTTAGGGTTTTAGGGCAATTTAATATTTTAAATCGAAGGGCAAACTCTTATTTGCGTATTTTGGCATCAATCTGATAGAATAGTCCCTTCTAAGGGGGATTTATGGCAATTCAAGTTCAATCTTTACAGACCATTCAATGCGAAATGCTTACATGTCAGACAAGAGATCCGAGCTCATATGCGGAATTTTTTGAGGGTGCGAGCGAGATGTTTCTTTTGTATGGTTTACACAAGTTGGCAGTCTTAACTATACACTTCTACGGTCAGTCCTATCAGCGATACTATGAGCAATTTGGTGAAATGCCAGCTCAGTTTTTAGCAGCAACTATTCGAGTGATTTCAGCGACGTCTGTCCTCTTACTCTTTCCGATCGGGATTGTTGAGACCCTCATTCGCATCCCCTTTCTTTTGGGATGGATATTGATCTCGGATTTAGATCCCAATTGTAATGTTTGTGGGGGTTGTGTTTTGCTCCCTGCATTAAGCTGCATTGAATCATACTATGTGGCTCGATATAACAAACCCTGGCGCCATGTCGCCTCAGAGATTCTTTTACAACTTAGGGCAGAAGAAGGATAAACTCATCCACAAGCCGGCTAATAGGGGCCGTCGCCCCTTGCCAAAATTCGGGTTTGGAAATATCCATTTGAAGATGGGTTTGGATCAGCTCTTCAGTCGATAATACACCCGTATCTTTCAGGAGGGCAATATAGGGCGCTTCGAAATTATCTTGGGTTGCCTCAAGGACTCCTAGGCTAAAGAGATAGCCCATCGTATACGGGTAGTTGTAAAAGGCAAGATCAGTGAAGTTAAAGTGCATTTTCGAGCACCAAAAGTGGGGGTGATAGGAGGATAAGGCATCGTTATACCCTTTCTTCTGGGCATCTATCATCATTTGGTTGAGCGATTTTGCATCGAGTGGATTGAGTTTCCGCTGTAAGCAGAGGTTCTCTTCGTAGATAAAGCGGGCATGGATATTCATGCAAAATGCAACAGCCCTATCGAGTTGTTCGGCAAGGAGAAAAAGCTTTTCATCTTTATCATCAGTTGCTTTGAGGGCTGCTGTTGAGACAATTGCTTCAGCAGCAGTTGAGGCCATCTCTGCCACATTCATCGAATAGTGTTGTGCAAGTTCTTTTTCATCTTTCAGCACCCAGGTATGGAAGGCATGCCCAAGCTCATGAGCAAGAGTCATCAGGTTGGTAATTGTCCCCGTCCAATTCATGAAAATCCGCGACTCTTTTGCAAGGGGGGCATCAGAGCAGTAGCCTCCACCCCGTTTGCACTTACGCATCTCCACCTCAACCCATCGATTATCAACTGCCATCTTTGCAAATTCAGCCATTTTGGGGCTGTAGCTGGAAAATTGATCGTAGATGAATTGGCAAGCTCGATCATAGGTAAATGATTGCTCTTTTCCCAATGGAGCATCTAGGTCCTGCCAGCCCAACTGTTCCAGACCGAGCAGCTCAGCTTTTTTCTCGAGATAGAGCTTGAGCTTGGGCTTAATCTTCTCCACCTGATCCCACATGGCCCGCAAAGAAGTCTCTTTGAGCTTATTTTGATGCAGAGTTTCTTTTAAAGGACTTGTCCAGCCACGCTTTTGATAGGTCGACAGACGAAATCCCACAATTGATCCTTGGATTTGGGCAAAGATAGTCTCCTTTTCGCTCAGCACCTCTTCGAGCACTTCAAATGCGGCATCGCGTACCTTTTTGTCCCCGTGGCAAAACTTTTGCTCGAGAGAGCTGTAGGAATATTCATCACCATCCAAGGTAAACTTTTGTTCTCCGAGATAGGAATAGTAGACTTGCTCCCAAGCGCTCAACCCATCAACTGCAAGATCACTAATCAAAAGCTCTTTTTCTTCTGGAAGCATCTCTTTGACCCAGTCACGCCTCCGCTTGAGAACTGGGGCGATGGGTGTAATCTTTTCGTCGGTACAGAGTGTGTCAAATTCCTCGTCTGACAGCTTCGCAAGGCGGCAATTGAGCTTGACCTCCACCCCCTCGAAAAGCGAGTTGAGCTTGGTAAAGGTGTTGGAAAGGGCCATGGCGTGGGTGTCGTTCACATCATCTGATGAAAGGCCTAGGCTAAGGGTGTTTCCTTCGCGTAAAATAGTGCTTAACTCTTGGGCTCGTTTGAAGAGCGCTTTTACATCTGTTTGAGTGTCGATCTCTTTTAAAAGCGACTGGAGATCGTTATTGAGTTTGGCTGTTTCCAAATAGATCTTTTCGTAATTTTCGCCGCACCCAAACAACAGCTTGGAGTTATCCCAGTTTTGGTTCAAACCCATCGTTTTTCCTTTTGTATTATCAAAGAGCCATTTATACTCACGTAGGCAATGATAACGCAAATGTTTGAAGATGTCAAAAATTCGATTACTCAATGAAAACACGATTAATCAGATTGCCGCGGGGGAGGTGATTGAGAATCCCGCTTCAGTGGTTAAAGAGCTGGTAGAAAATGCTATTGATGCAGGGGCAAGCCAGATTGCGGTTGAAATTCGGGGTGGGGGATTTGCCCTGATTTGCATCTGTGATGATGGATCGGGGATGAGCAAAGAAGATGCGCTGCTCTGCTTTGAGAGGCATGCCACATCAAAAATTAAAAGTGCGAGCGACTTGTTTAAAATTGCCTCGATGGGTTTTCGGGGAGAGGCACTCGCTTCAATTGGATCGATTGCAAAAGTGGAGCTATCGACTTCGACAGATGGGTTGAGTGGTCACAAAGTGGTTTTTGAGGGGGGCAATTTAAAGAGTGTGTCCAAATGCTCTCGCCAAAAGGGGACAACCTTTGATATTCGCTCCCTATTTTACAATGTTCCCGCCCGAAAAAAGTTTCAAAAGTCAGCGGCGAGTTCGATTTCACACATTCATAAGATGCTCATTAAAGTGGCACTTGCCTTTCCCCACATCGGCTTTACACTGACAAGCGACTCGAAGCAATTGCTTCAAGCTCCCCCATCACTTGCCGCAGAGCCACTCGATCAATATCTCGACCGGGCAAATGATATACTTGGAAAAAAGACGTTCGAGGGGGGGTATCGGGTAAACTTTGAGGAAAATGGGTTGAAAATCTTAGGGATTGTTGGGGACCCCTCTCTGACCCGGACAAATCGCACTGGGCAATATTTGTTGATCAACCAGCGGGCTTGCACCTGCCCATTAGTTCAGCTCGCCGTTCAAGATGCATATGGCACTCGCATTCCCGCTAAAGAACACCCCACCTATCTCCTCTATCTTACCCTGCCCACAGACCAGGTGGATGTGAATGTCCACCCGCAGAAAAAAGAGGTGCGTCTTTCAAATGAGCGAGTCGTTCTCGATACAGTGCGCAAAGGAATTGGCCTTGCCCTCCTGCGCGATGAAGCGCCCCAATTTAGACTCCAAGAGCCCGACTTTGCCCCTCCAAGTCGCCTAACCCCTTCCCACTCGATCAACTTTTCAAGGCCCATTTCTGAGCGCGAGTCAATCCCTGCGCCCGGGCATGCGTCAACCCACGTGTCCGACCCCAAAATCCAAACCACAAGCCCACTTGATGGGAGCACACTCCCGTGGGAAGCGACTACTCCACCCCCACCCGAGCCCGAGCCTCTGACAACAGAAACCTTTTCCCTTTTTGATAACTATAAAGTGGTGCGAGCGATTGGAGAGGAGGAGAGGCTCTATTTGGTCGATTGGAATGGATTGATTCATCGCCTCCGCTATGATGAGGCCATGCAGGTGATGGAGGCAAAAAAAGAAGAGCGGCTAGCCAATCAGAAGCTCCTTTTCCCCGAGACGATGCATTTTGAGCCCGCCCACATCGCTACTTTGCAAGAGGTTGCAGGCCAGATCCATCGGCTCGGCTTTGATGTCACCTTTGAAGCGGATCGTCTTATTTGTGATGCTTTGCCGGGCAATTATGATGAAACAACCGCTAAGCAATTCTTCGAAAGCCTACTTTCTGAATTTGATCAAAATGTGACTCTCTCCCATCTTCAAAATGCAATGGCTAAACGGTATGCGCTTAAAAGCGCGGCTAAGGGAGGGCGGGGAAGAGATGTGCAAGCGCGGCTGACTCAATTTCTCCAAACGGGAAATTGGCCCCGCGCCCTCGATGGGAAGGAGTTAATCGTCGAGATGGATTCCCAGGTACTTGCCAAACTGTTTGACAGGGGAGTAAGTAATGCAAAATGAACGAATTAAGAAGGTGCGTGAGGGGATGAAAGAGGAGGGGATCGACTGCTTATGCGTAGAAGATCCAATCCTTCTTTACTACTTTCTCGGGATTCAAGTTTCATTTGGGATGCTTTTTATCCATGAAGATAGAGAAGTGCTTTTTGCCGATAGTCGCTATTTTGATGCGCTGAGTCAAGTTGTTCAAGTCCCACTGGTGCGATATCGAGGGGATGTGACGGTGAAAGAACACTTTCCTATTCCACCTGATCGGCTTGGCGTGGATGGTTCTCGATGCACCTACTCTCGCTTTAAGCAGCTCGCCTCCCTCTTTCCCGACTCTGAACTTGTCGATTGCGACCTGACTACCCGTTTGCGGATGATCAAAGATCCCGATGAGATTGTAGCGCTGCAGCGATCGTGCGATGTCAACTACCAAGCATATACTGATGTGAGGGGGCAACTAGAAGTGGGGATGAGAGAGGTGGATGTGGCTAACCTGTATGAGAGGCGAATTCGGGAGTTGGGGGCAAGTGGGGCTTCGTTTGATCCCATGGTCTGCTTTTCCAATCACTCCGCATGTCCCCATCACAAAACGGGAGAGGCGACTCTTGAAGAGGGGACGCTAGTCTTGCTCGATGTAGGGTGTATGGTGGACCATTACGCTTCTGATCTCACCCGCACATTCGGTTTTGGGGAGATTAACCCCTCGCTAGAGGAAGTTTATGCTTATGTCAAAGAGATGAATGAAGAGCTGCTTGAAATGATCCGCCCCGGGGTCCCTTTATTGGATGTTGTGAATCACTATAATGGGTGCTTTAGCGCCAAGCAAATCGAGGAGAGAAACCTCCACTCCCTCGGTCATGGGGTTGGAATGGAAGTGCACGAATCTCCTTCAATGCGCCCACGAGATGTCGATGGGGTGGTCTTTGAAGAGGGAATGGTGCTCGCCATTGAGCCAGGCTGCTACATTAAAGATGTAGGAGGAGTGCGGATTGAAAATATGGTTGAGGTGACAAGCAAGGGTGTGCGCAACTTCTATCCAAGTTTAGTTGACTAGTAGACATCTTGTCGGAGTTGCTTTGTTTTACGCATGGCGCGCAGTTTAAGCTTTGCCTCGCTCTCATCGAGACCGAGATGGGTGCAGAAAAGCTCGACCATCACAGCGAGAACATCCTTACACATCTTCTCTGCATCGCCGCAAATGTAGACGATTGCGCCCCTTTCAATCCATTTGACAAACTCTGCCCCTTTTTCTTTAATCAGATGTTGGACATAGAGCTTTTCAGCCTGATCGCGCGAAAAGGCGAGGTCGAGCTTCAAGAGCTTTTGGTCGACCATGCTTTTTAAAAACTCTTCAAAGTAGAAGTCATACTTCTTGTTACACTCGCCAAAAAATAACCAGTTGCGACCTGGGGAGCGAAATGCTTTTCGCTCTTCCAGAAAGGAGAGGAAGGGGGCAATCCCTGTTCCCGGCCCAATCATAATGATGTCTTGCTCGGGATCTTCAGGGAGGTAAAAGTGGTCGCCACTTTGCAAAAAGATAGGGATTGGGGTGTGGTCAACAACAGCATCATGACAGATAAACTGGCTTGCGATCCCTCGTTTTTGACGGCACGATTGAGAGTATTCAAAGCAGCGGATAATAAAATGCATCTCCTCGTTATTTACTTTGGGCGAGGAGGCGACAGAGAAAAAGCGGGGGAGTAGGGGGCTGAGCCCCTCAATGGCTGAAATCAGCTCTTGTTCGGTCAGGGTGAATTTCTTCAAGAAGGTGTAGAGGTCGTGGGTCTGAACAAATTCCTTGAGGAGGGCTTTGTTCTCCGGCAGGAGAAGTTGGGTAAGAGAATCAAAGTGTTTGATTTCCAACACCTTTTTCAAAAACTTAGAAGAGAATTGGTTGAGATTTTTTTGAGTTTTGAGCACCTCTCCAAGCGATCCTCGCTCTCCAGCAGGGGTCTGATACTTGGCATTTGCTGCATCGAGGATGAGCAGCACCTCTTTGAGAGGGTTTTCAGGGCATACACCAAGCGAGTCCCCAACGTTGATTTCCATATCAAAGTCGGCAATATCGATCACCACATGCCAGGTCTCTTTACACGATCCGGGCTTACTCAATAGGTAGCGGGCTCGAATCTTTGAAATAAAAGGACAGGTCCTTGAGTAATTGGCAGTTACTGTAGCTTCTGTGGACTTTTCTGAAATTCTCATAGACATATTGCTATCTTTTTGGTTTACCTTAAGGTGTAAAATCGAGCCAGCAATGAATTTTGCGTGGGAAACAATGGTAAAGTCTTTAGCTAAAGCCGCTTTGTGCCTTGCACTACTCTTTTTAACGGGTTGCGTTAGCTCCGGCTATAACCCCCATTATATCTCACACGAGCTCATTCACACTCGCCCCAATCCATCAGATGAGAAGAATTGCGAGCAAAAGTCCCCAAAAACAGAGGAAACTGCCACTCCTACATCTAATAGAGAGTGCATCTAGTATACCATAACGGCACCTAAAAAAACAGCCTGAAATGCTAGCCGCTCACGCTTAAAGAGTTATACAGTGGCTCCTTTTTTCGCAATGAGCGATGCAAAATCATTTCTTGCACGTGCCTCTTCTAAACGCTTTTGATTCTTGTGTGAAATTCCGCCGAGAATGTTGATTGCAGCCAAAAAGCGGGCGCGGACAATATCTCTGCCAAGGATGGCACACGAATCAAAAAGAGGGGGGCCAGTGTGTTTGCCTGTAATCGTTGCAAAGAATATGGGCATCACCACCTTCTTATGATTCACCCCAAATCGCTCAGCAATACTCTTGGACGTGGATTCAAACATCTCCCGGTCCCAATCAGTAAAGGCTTCAAAATCAGCGAGCATCTGCTGAAGCAACAGCGCGCTACTCTCTACAGTTAAGCTCTTGGGTGTCAACAACTCTTCAGAGAGACCAATATTGGTTCTAAACATAAAGTCGCAAAGCTCAAAGAATTCTGGAAAGGTCTTAATCCGCGATTGGACAAGGGGGATAAGCTTGCGCATTTTCTCATCGCTAAACGCCCACCCTTTGATCTCATCCCACAATCTCTCTTGGGGAATATTGTTAATCAAGTATTGCTGGTTGAGCCACTCGAGCTTGCGCACATCAAAAATCGCTCCCGACTTGCGCAGACGAGCCGGGTCAAACTCCTTGATAAGCGTCTCGAGTGAGTAGACCTCATTCTCCTCTCCCTCTCGGCTATATCCCATCAAAGTGAGGAAATTGACAAAGGCATCCTTTAAAAATCCACTATCCCGGTAATAGAATACAGATGTCGGATTCTTTCGCTTTGAAAGCTTTTTCCCATCTGATCCGAGCAACAAAGGCATATGGTAGAACTCAGGAGCTTCCCAGCCAAAGCAATTATATAAATGGACATGTTTTGGAGTCGAGCTAATCCACTCCTCTCCCCGAATCACATGGGTGATTTCCATCAAATGGTCATCGACCACATTCGCCAAATGGTAGGTGGGGAAGCCATCTGACTTGAGCAAAATCTGATCATCCACATCTTGCCAAGGGAAGCTAATCGGCCCTTTAATCCCATCATTAAATTCGCAATTCCCCGTCAAAGGGATCTTCAATCGCACCACATAAGGCTGCCCTTCATCAAGGCGCTTTTTCACCTCTGCTTCACTCAAATTGCGATAGCGCCGATCGTACCCTTGCCGCTTTCCCTGCTGCCGCAATACAAGTCGCATCTCCTCGAGCTCTTGTGCCGTTGCAAAGCATCGGTAGGCATGCCCTTCCTTAATCAATTTCTCGGCAAACTCCCGGTAAATCTCAGTCCGCTCCGACTGTCGATAAGGGCCAAATGGTCCGCCCCGATTGGGTCCTTCATCCCAATCAATGCCCAGCCATTCGATCGCCTTGTAGATATTGGCCTCATACTCAGGGGCAGAGCGGCTTTGATCGGTATCCTCTACCCGGAGTAGAAAATCTCCGCCAAAGTGTTTTGCAAATAAATAATTATAGATAGCCATGTAAGCAGTGCCTACATGAGGATCTCCCGTAGGAGATGGTGCAATTCGAGTCCGTACTTTTTTCATGCCGTACATCATACAACAGCCGGCGGTTTTTTCAAAAAGAAAACGCTATTTGTCGAAGTTTTTAGAGCCACTTGTTATAGGGGATGATCTGAAGCATATCTTTCATCACATTATACGACTCTTCGAGTTGAAGGTCATTTGACCCCACCTCAAAGAGAGAATCGTCTGAAAAATCCTTCTTTTCAATCTCAATCAAGAAAGCCTGATAGTTCTTATTGGCCTCGATGCGCGCTGCTGAATTTTCCCTCAGCTTGGGATAATACTGCCCGAGCTGATGATTGACCTGTTGCTGCCCTTTCATATAAAGCTTACGCACCTTCATCCGATAGAGAGGGTGGACATCGGTTAAATCATCCTTGAAATTGGCGGGAATCACATCATTTTGTAAGGGGTACTTGGCATAAGCTTCCCCAATTTCCATCTTCGAAAATGGGCCTGGCACCTCAATATCAGACAAAGCACCCGTTAGTTGAGGAGTCTTTCCCGAAACCGTGTAATAGATCCCCCGGGTCACTTTGTATTCCCCCTGCCGATTAATCTTGTTGGGGTGATTTGACTCAAGAGTAAAGGTTTGATAGGACCCTTTTCCAAAAGTGTGTTCATCACCGACAATAATCGCTCGGCCATAATCCTGAAGGGTTTGGGCGACAATCTCAGAGGCAGAGGCACTCGCCTTGTTGATGAGCACCATCAAAGGCCCATCCCAAACGGGCTCGTCACTCAAATGGCGCAAATGTTGGACGGCTTGAGTGTTGTCCTTAATCGAAACCACCACTCCACACTTAATGAACAACCCTGTTACGGCAACTGCTTGGGGAAGAAGGCCACCTGGATTATTGCGTAAATCAAGGATCACGCCATAGAGTTTGTGATCTTTAATAATTGTTCCCAGTGCATCGCGGATATCATCGCTAGAGGAGCTATTGGGATCTTGATAGAAAGCATGCAGATGTACATGAGCAATGACTCCATCGCCAAAAGGCTGGGTGTCGATATCGAAGCGGCTCTCTTTCAGGACAATTTCATCCCGCACAATGCGGATATCGATCTTTTCCTCAATTAACTCTTCCTCCTCTTGCATTTCGCGCAAAATGGTGAGGTTGACAGGTGTCCCTTGGGGGCCGCGGATGAGCTCGACTGCATCGGTAATATCCATTCCCGCTACAGGCTCGTTGTTGACCGCAATAATTCGATCTCCCACCTTGATATTTTCTGCCCGATCTGCAGGGCCTCCTTCAACAATGCGCACAATCGAAAATCCATTGAGATCATCTTTGAGCTGCGCGCCAATCCCAAAAAGGCGCTGTTGCACTTGAATCATGAATTGGGCGGCTTCATGGGGAGTAAAGTAAACAGTGTGAGAGTCAAGAGCTGAAGCCGTTGCCTTGATCACAAATGAGAGCTTCATTTGGTTTTGTGCAGTTGTTGAAGAGCCGATGAGTGTTTCTTCATGGCTTAATCTTTGCTTTTTGACCCTCTGAAGAAATTGATTCACATTTGTGTCGTTGAGCTTTTTCGAAGTCTCCCTTTGAAAAGCGCGAATGCGCAATAGGCGGGTATAAAGAGCATTTTCATTTTCGCACCAATCCATCTCTTCAAATTCGTGGGATTGGACATTGGTAGGAAGTACTTCGTTGTCGATTTGATCTTCAAAGCGATTGCGCCTTTCAATCGCGCGGATCATGATATTGTAACTTTCAGTAAACTGGCTAAAGTCATCTCTCTTAAATCCCATTGCCACTTTTTGGCAAAGCTCATCTGAGGGCTCGATGTATTGAATGACCTCGTCGTAGGTGAGGTAGGTTTTGAGAGGATCGAGCTCTTCAACAAAGTTTTTTAGTGTGCGCATGGCCACTTCTTTATCGAAACTCTTGTGTGTCACGTGGGAGCGGAGAATCTCTTGGATCTTGTGCCTAGCTTCTCGGGGGGTAATCTCTGGCGGGGTCTTGGCCGCACTGAGTAGGCAAGTGACTGAAAGTAAAAGAGTTAAAATTCGAGAAAAGGTGATCATGGGCCCAAAAATCCGCTTGTTATGACACTTTGGAACATACCCGATAGGGCGGTTTCAGGCTATGAAAATAAATAGTTTCTTGACAGTTTGTCCACTAAAAAAATATACTGGTGCATAAATTTTTGAGCTTATTGCCTAATTCTTAGAGGTTTCCAAGGATTTAGGCCAAATTTTGGAGAAAATGAGCGAAAATTGGCGGGGAAGTGAAAAAGTTGCCCCTGAAAAGGATAAAATAGATTGATATCAATTCATTCTTATGTAATAATTATTATCTAACATTGCTAAAAGATCTAAATTAGAGGTCAAATGGGGATCTCACAGGAATTTAAAAAATTTCTTACATAAGAGGAGGAGAAAAATATGGAAGAAGCTATGGAGAACAGTTTTCACGCGTCGGTTACACAAGAGCAAGCTCAAGAGGGATTCGACAAAGATAAAGTAGTTTCAATTACAGAAGCTGCACGTATCAACAACGTCACTCGTCAAGCGATCTATGTTGCCATTAAGCAACAGAAGCTCAAGGCGCGCAAAGAAGCAACACGTTGGTTAATTCGACTAGAAGATCTAGAAGAGTACCGCAATCAAAAATATTCAAGACTAAAATCAACCTACGAGGGAGAGCTCCTTTTTGATAACCAAAAGGGATATTTCTCAGTGAATCAAGTGGCTAAAATGCTTGGCGTTCCAGCACAGAAGATTTACTATGCAACACGCATTGGTCTTCTCAAGGCGACACGTAAAGGTGCAGCCTGGGTAATTCACATGAATGATGTGAAGGAGTATCAGGAGAAGTATCTGAAGCCTTCGCAGCAGAGTGATAGTGGGATTACGGCAAATTTCATTGCCTAGTCACAATTAGTCTAGATAAGGTCAAAGGGTCACACCCCAAAAGGGTGGGGCCCTTTTTTTTGCCCTGCTCTAAAAGTTTGAAAGGATCCTTTTTGCTTGGAGAAAATGAAAGAGCTTTTGTATGGTAGCATCTTTAATGCAAAATTTTGAGGTGTTCGATGAAGGCTATTTTGGGAAAGGGTGTTTTGAGTTTGGTTTTGCTTTGTATTGCAAATCTAGTGCCGAATATTGTATGCGGGGAGGTGGAGGATCGGATGATGTTGGAAGAGGTACTTGCGCTTGATCGACTTGTGATTCCGGCTGAGAAGGTGGAGGCCATTTTGGCTGATCAGGGATGGGAGATGGAGGAGTTTCTTCAGCGGTTAATTCCGATTGCTCAGAAGTATGCTCGTCCACCCATTTCGAATTACTTTGTGGGGGCGGCGGCCCTTGGGGGAAGTGGTGCTGTCTACTTGGGCGGTAACTTGGAGTTTCTCGGGGTGTCACTTAATGAGGGTGTGCATGGTGAGCAGTTTGCAGTGGCCAATGCGCGTTTGCATGGAGAAGATGAGCTTGTGGCAATTGCACTTTCAGCGGCGCCGTGTGGCTACTGCCGGCAGTTTCTCAATGAGTTGGCCGGAAGTGAGGAATTTGAGGTGATTTTGCCCGGGGGGAATAAGCTCTCACTTGCTAATTTGTTGCCCGAGGCATTTGGGCCGAAGGAACTGGGGCTAACGGGAAATTTGATGATGCGGCCAGAAGGTGTCTCTTTGGAGTGCGGGGATGAGCGCCCACTTGTGCAACAAGCTTTCCAGGCAGCTTTGCATGCTTATACGCCCTATACTGAATCATATGCTGGAGTTGCCATTCGCATGAAGGACGGGAGTGTTTTTACAGGCTCATATCTAGAGAATGTCGCTTACAATCCGAGTGTCTCTCCCTTTAAAGAGGCATTGGTCTCCCTAGTTGTTGCCAACCGCGCATTTAGTGAGATCGAAGAAGTGGTGCTTGTTGAGCGGGAGCACGCCAAGATTAGCCATGAGATGGTCTCGCGTGCGATTCTAGAGCGGATGGCGCCAGAGGCGCACTTTGAGGTAATTAAGCTCGCAGACTAGAATACATCTTCAATATTGAGCCTGGCTGAAGAGGGGTATGACTTCTTCGGTGGGGAGTCAGGTGCATTGAGGACGAGGAAGTCTCGGATCAATAGTTGGATGCTCGACTTTTGGTTGTGTACGTTGAGTGATGGGGTAAAGGCGATCACGATGCGCAGGTTTTCATGGCTGAGCGATTTTTTTCGGTCAGCTTGGTTGAAGGCGATCCCTTCCAAGAAGAGATTGCCCTCTTCTAAGTAGAGCTTCAAGTGTTTACGATTAATCACTTTCGGAGGCCATACCTGTTTCACTTCACAGTAGAGGGTGACAGGTGGGTTATCCATTCCATGTGGTTCCATAAGGGAGAGCGATTCGAGGAAGTCAAATGTCATATCCCGAAAGCTTACTTTTGCATCGAGATTGAGTTTGGGAGTGATATCCTGATCTTTTAACTTATCATTGGCAAGCTCAATGAATCGCTTGGTGAAGTTGTCAATTTGATCCCGCCGCATCGTGCAGCCGGCCGCATAATCATGACCGCCATATGTGACAAACATCTCATGCATGGAGCGGAGGGGGTCGAGAACGGGATATTCTTTAATCGTTCGAATTGAGCCCTTGGCATATTCGGGACCCACAGAAAGAATCGCGGTGGGCCTATTATACTTCTTGGCAATCCGATTGGCGAGGATGGGGATAATTCCACCATGCATATTGGGATTGCACAAAACAATCGCCTTTTCATTGAGGAGTTCTGGATGTTTCACCAATTGCGCTTCAATTTCACTTGTAGCCGCTTTTTCAATCGTTTGTCTTTCGCTATTAGTCAATTCGAGTTCTTTGGCTAGGCAATCAGCAGCAATTGGATCCTTTACAAGCAAGATCTCCACACCCTTAGTTGGATCATCAATACGGCCTAAGCTATTGAGCCGTGGGCCCAACTTTGTCGAGATATCCATTGTGGTGATGTATGCTTTTTTGATGTTGCACATCTTCATCAGTTTAAGTAAGCCGACTCGCTTAGTATTTTGCAGTTGCAAAAGACCGTAGCGGACCAAGACTCGGTTTTCATCAGAAAGACTACCCATATCAGCCACAGTACCAAGTGCAACTAGATCGAGATAATTTTTCAGGTCAATCATCGATGAGGCAATGATCCCTTTTGAAATGAGGAAGTTAGTATAGGCATGCGCCAGCTTGAATGCCACGCCAGCCCCTACTAAGTGGCGGTTTGGGTACTTGTTGTTGGCGAGTTTGGGGTTGAGAATAGCGACAGCGTCGGGGAGATCTTCAGGAGGTTCATGGTGATCAGTAATAATCACATCTATCCCTTCCCTTTTGAGCTTTGCCACCTCATCCCGGGATGATATACCGCAGTCAACAGTGATCATCAACCGAGCTTTTTTCATCTTCACAAAGTCTAGGGCATCTGTCAGCGAGCTATATTTAGAGAGATTCCGTTTAGGCACATAATAATAAACCTTTATCCCTGCTGAATTGAAAAAGTCGGTCAATAGAGCAGTCGAAGTCATCCCATCGACATCATTATCCCCATAGATGACAATTGGCTCATTGTTTTTTTGTGCTTGATAGATGCGTGAGGTGGCCTTTGATATCCCCTTCATCAGGGTGGGGTCGTGCAGGTTAGGAAGGCGGGCATAGAGAAAGAGATTGATATCCCCTTTATTCTTAAAGCCCCGCGAAGCTAAAATCTCTGCCACAACGGGGTGAATGCTAAACTCACTGACAATCTCTGCACAAAACTTTTCATCAGGTTTCGGGTATTCCCAAACAAGTTCTGATTTTGAATTATCGTTTGCACTCACACGTTACTCCCGCTCTACCTCCCCTCATACATCCCATCATGACCCTTTTAGCAAAAACCATAAAGAAAAAACTGGGCATAGACAAATCCCAGCAAGCCACCCAACTGCTATCGGTCACAGTATAAGGCAACAACGGGATAAAAGCCACCAAAATGGTTTGACCGGGGGAGTGAATGACTCCCCCACCTTTTCCTCAATTAAGTGCCATTGAGTAAAGAACCTTGTGTCCTTGACTCTTCGTACTTTCCGAAGAAGTAGAGAAGAGAAGTAGAAATGAAGCAAGAAGAAATCGTTCCGACAACCACCCCGAGCAACATCACAAGGGCAAAGCCAAATATAGTGGCACCCCCCAGGACAACAAGAGCAATCAAGACAAGCAACGTGGTACCCGATGTCAAAATGGTTCGGCTCAATGTCGTATTAATCGCTAAGTTGATGATTTCCTTAAATGGACGATGCTTCATCAGCTTCACCACTTCCCGAATCCGGTCAAACACAATGATCGTATCATTGAGTGAGTAACCAATAATGGTCATCAGCGCGGCTACAGTATTGAGGTCAATCTGTACAGGGACACCTAACCGGTTCAAAATCGCCACCAAGCTAAGAGTAATCAAGAGGTCATAGCCCAATCCAAGCGTTGCACTAATCGCATACTTAAACTCAAACCGGATCGTGATGTAAACCAAGATACACAACAAGGCAATTCCAAGCCCAATGAAGGCATTGTTCCTCATCGTATCTGACATCTGCCCACTCACACTGTTAAAGTTCTTATCCAAGAACTTGAGCGATTGCTCTGAGAGCTTCACATCACCCTTAACCAGAGCATTTGAGAGCCAAACCAACTTGGGATAGTTCTCAAATGGGTAGGTAACATCAGTCCGATCTGTTTGCAATCCGAGGTCTGCCAATGGCTTACCCGTGTGCGTTAGGCTATTTGATAAGAAGATACGCAGCGAATTGCTTGGCGATAACTCACGCACTTGGAACTCACTCTTAGCCAAGCCAGCCTTCGTAAGAGCCTCTTCCACCTGCAAGCGATAGTTGGCAGTCGATCCCTTCTCCACCTCAACATTGATCGCAAATCCACCCGTAAAGTCCATCCCTAAAATCGTATGGCGAGCAGAGTACATAAAGATGCACCCCAGAGCAAGAATCACCCCACTGACAATAAAGCCAGGCTTGGTCAACTTGAAGAAATCGAAGTTCTTTGCCTTGATCAAGTTTGCCATCTTCAAGTTCTTATGCTTTGGATTCTGCACCCAACGAGCAAAGAAATAGCGGGTCATAAATAGGGCGCTAAACATCGATGAAGCAATACCAATAATCAATGTGACCGCAAACCCTTTAATCGGGCCCGAGTCAAAGTTGAGCAAGACAAGTGCTGCAATAATAGTCGTAATATTTGAGTCAATAATCGCCGAGAACGCCTTCTTATATCCAATACTAATCGCCGTACCAATCCGCTTTGAGTGGGCGCATTCCTCGCGAATCCGCTCGAAGACAAGCACATTGGCATCAACTGCCATCCCAACAGTCAAGATAATTCCGGCAATTCCAGCCAACGTAATCGATGCCTGGATGTTCTGCAGCGTCGCCCAAATGATAAAGAGGTTAAAGATCACAGCAACAGAGGCTACAACACCTGCAAATCGGTAGTAGGAGACCATTGCTAAAATGACCAGTACCAATGCAACAGCCGTTGCCATGATCCCCTGCTGACGCTCACTAATCCCAAGCTCAGGACTTACATTCTTTTCAGAGAGAATTTGAGGAACAAAGGAAAGCGAGCCAGCCTTCAAGTCAGAGACCAAGTGGTTCACTTCTCGCTGAGAGAAATTGCCCGTAATCATCGCAGAGTCTCTCAAGGCAGACTCAAGCGCAGGGGCGCTCACCACTTGACCGTTGAGAATTACAGCCATTCTCCATCCCCGCCCACTCGTAATCACTTCATATGGGGTGCCAAGGACTCGCTCTTTGGAGAAGACCGATGTCCAGGCAAACAAGTTCTTACTTGGATTGCTCTTTTCACCACTTGATGAAACCGCCGAGCTCTTTACGCCAAATGAAAGATAGTTTCCTTTGGCAGGATCATACCCAGCATGAACGCTATCCAAGTTGGTCCCCTCCAACGCATAGTTGTTAAAGACAATCAAGAGCGGGTTGGTCTGACCATACCAATCGGAGAAGCTATCACCCCGATAGATGGCAAGCTTGGAGACAGAGTCATCAAACAAGTGGCTTGCCCCAGGATTGCGCGGATCAGCTAAGCGGAGTCCGGCATCAAAGAGCATCTTCGCCGCTTCACTTCGCGGCTGAACAGTCTCTCCATCGAGCGAGTCCCCATTGAGGTGAGTCCATGCAATCTGATTGATGCTCTCCGCATCTTTTTTCCCAGTGACAAGTGCTTCATTCCACACCTCTTGGCAGAAGCGATTCACCGTATCTGCATAGGTGCTATTTTGTACCGAGAACTTCTCATTCACAATGTGGAAAGTCATCGATGAAGCGCGGATCAGCTCGCTTGCAGACAAGTCTTGCGAGCCGGGGAAGTCAAGAGAAATGTTATTGCCTTCCTGGCGAATGTTCACATCTGAAACACCCATCTTATTGACACGTGTGTAGAGTTCATTAATTGCCTGCTTAATATCAGCCTCACTAGAGACCACTTGCCCATTAGTGTTCTTCAACTGAATTTGCACAGTTTTACCACCCGAAAGATCAAGGCCCCACTGCAAAATCTTCCGCTCATCCCCGCGGAAATATTTTTTCACACTAAGAGCCATGTTCTCCCAAAGCGGGCTTCTCGTTGGCTTTGGCACATCAAACGCTGTTTTTCCGGTTGGATCCACTTGAGCCGTTTGGTACTCATCCCGCCATTTGATCAAATCTTCTTGCACTTGGTTTTCAATCTTATTCACAGCTGCAATGCGCTGCTTTAAAGTGGATAATTCAAGCGTTGCGAAATGCTGGGTTCCATGCACTTGGAACTGTTCTCGAGTTGCCTGCAAAACTGGCATGTAGAAGTCTTCAGCTTCAAAAATAAAGTCATCTGCAAACTCTTTGGATAGGGGGAAAGTGGTTCCGGGATATCCAATAAATCCATGCGACTGTAAAAGTGCTCGCAGTTGATTAAAGTCTGTTTGAAACTTCTCGCCATTTTCCGAATGAGGATCGTTCAGATAGCGGTTATAGATCTTCCCAAGTCCCTTGGCAATGACATAAATCGAGTTGGTCTTAAACCCTTGAACCGGGGTTTTCGCCTCAAGGACAGGAGAGTAGACAACAAGCGACAAGTTTTTTTGAATCGACGGCATCGCCTGATGCTTGGCATAGCTTACGACGGGATAATTCTCAGCCTGCAGCTCAGCCATGCTTGGAGTCCACTTGGTTGATAAGAAACCCTCTACCTGAGCCTGAGCGCTTTTAGCGACTGTTGCTAAATCAAACGTTAGAACGCTTGAGCTATCAGAGAGGCTGCTCAACTCAATTTTATACTCATCTCGAATGGGAACAATGGTTTCACGCGACTCACGTGAAATACGAGCAATTTCATCAATAATCAACTGGTTCAACCGATCACGCATGAGAGATTTTGTAGGATCTTTCTCCAACGTATTTTTCACCATCAGTACATCAGGAGTGAGTCGGAGAACAAGCGTCTGATCAGTCCAGTTAGTTGTAATGCTATCGATAATCGGACTAACGCTTTTTGACACCAGTTGAGAGTGGCTTGCATTCTTTCTCGCCTTAAGCCCTTCGAAGGTCCATGGGTTGGGCCCACCGGCAAATTTTGCGCTATTGCGCTTTACAACTGCTGCAACCTTGACAAGCTTATCTTCTTTGGCCTGTAGGAAAGCGATTTTCTGCTCAATCGCCGCTCGATCTTCACTCGTTTCAAGTCCTTCTTGCAGCTTCACTTTTTCAGACAACACTTGATCTTTCAAGCCATTGAGCCCACTTAGTAGGTCCGTAACGGCTGTCGATTTCTTGGCAAAGTAGCCTTGAGTCACCGTTCCAAAATAACGGCCTGCAATGGGAGAGCTTTCCCCAAAGACATCGGCATAGGTCTCAATATTTTGGGCCAAAGCGTAGAAAAACTCGCTGCTTCTCGCGCTATTAGGTGCTTGTAAGGCCAACCCGAGTAATTGGGCATTTTCGCTCACACCACCTGCTGAAATTCCTACCTGCAGCAGACGGTCATAAACAATATCTTGATAGGCCTCTGTAGGGGAGTGGTTTTCATCAAATTTTTGCACATAAGCAAATCCCTCATCAATCGCTTGCTGATCGAGCTGTAAGGGGATCTTACGCAGCACTTGCACAGTTTTCCAGTTATCCTCACTGGGCAGAAGGCTCAGTTGAGCGGGGAAAAAGGGGATCAGTTGACCTGCTCTTGGGAAATAGTTTTGAAACTTCTTTGAGTCGGCATTGGATGAGAATTGAATATTGATTGCCTGGGGATTTTTCCCGTCGGCACTCACAGTTCCACTTTTGATGTTGAGGAGGGAAAGATAGGATTTTAACCAGGCTACTGATTGGTCTTCGAGGGCATTGACCCTCTGGCTGGCATCTTCAGCTATCGCATGCGCTTGTTGTTTAGTAATCGGGTGACCCAGTGGTTTTGTGTAGTACAATACTGTGGGGAGAATGTTGTAGACTGTGAGTACGATAGCGGCAATGATGACGAGTGTTTGCCAGGATTTGTTCTTTTCCATTGAGTCCTCAATGTGCTGATTGGTTAGCTGATGTATGGGCCCGATCTAGATACTGCCTTCTAGACACGGCCTTGAAAAGTGCTAAGGATAATCCAAGAAAGGGATTATGTCTAGATAATATTTGGGCACGATGGCAGGGACAAACTACACGAGATCAGCTCCCATAGCCAAATAAGCAATTTTTTTTTGACCCAGTTCTTTTTTTGGGAGCTATTTAATGTGTTTTGCTGTACCCTAGCTCCGATAAGGTATATACTGTGGGTCGTATAATAGTTATTTGGATATAGGGGCGACGTTTACATGGATTTTGTAGTATGCAAGGATACGCCAGAGGCGGCAAAGGCTTTGCGATTGAAGAAAGTGCCAAAGCATGTGGCCATCATTATGGATGGAAACAGGCGGTGGGCACGGTGTCGGAATAAGCCGGTCGATATGGGCCATTGGTATGGTGCCGAGCGGGTGCGCGATATAGTCAATACAGCAGCGCTTTGTGGCGTGGAAAACTTAACCCTATATACGTTTTCAACGGAAAATTGGGCTCGGCCACGAGCGGAGGTGCAGGCGCTTATTCAGCTATTTGATGTACAGCTGCGGAAGATGCGATCTGAGATGTTGGAGAATGGTGTGCGTTTACAGACAATTGGAAATATTTCTCACTTTCCCGCCCATATTCAAAATTTGATTAATGAGACCAAGGCGGCGACTGCCCATTGCAATCGGATTCAACTCATCTTGGCCTTGAATTATGGGGGACGGGATGATCTGCGCCGGGCGGCGCTTAGAGCCTTTGAAGATATGGAAGAGGGGAAGTTAAGGAAATCGGACTTTACTGAAGAGGTGTTTGGATCTTACTTGGATACGCATGGCTTTCCAGATCCTGAATTGCTCATTCGGACAAGTGGAGAGAGTCGGATTAGTAACTTTTTGCTTTGGCAGCTCTCGTATGCCGAGATTTATGTGACCGATGTGTTGTGGCCCGATTTTGAAGAGGAAGATTTCTATAAGGCGCTTGAGGAGTATGGAAACCGGCAAAGGAGAAATGGCGAATGACCGAAACCCGTAGAGTGAGTTTTGCCGACCTCAAGAAACGACTGGGGATAGGAACGGTATTAGTCCTTTTATTGATTTTTGCAATTGTCTTTTCGCAAAACTTTGTTGTTCAATTTATCATTGCACTGGTTGTGCTTGGGGTCACTCTCACTTGCATTTGGGAGTATGGTCGATTATTGAAGCGAAAAGAGTGTGCGTTTCCCCTTTATTTATTATCGGCC
The DNA here is from genome assembly GCA_022601545.1 of Chlamydiia bacterium. Lineage (GTDB taxonomy): Bacteria > Chlamydiota > Chlamydiia > Chlamydiales > JAJACM01 > JAJACM01. The sequence continues at coordinate 37,346 of JAJACM010000015.1, forward strand.
TTAGCAATTATTTGGGTGGTAGCCAACTATCTGATTATTCTCTTCCCCGCATATAAGCTGGTTCTACCTGTGGTTGCAGCTGGGATTTTCTTTACTCTGTTTATTTACCATTTCCAGCGGGTTGAAAACTCGATTGTTGACATTGCTACAAGCTTTTTGGGCTTGTTTTACATTTTGTTTCCGCTGACGATGATGCTCAATATCTTGTATCCCGCATCCTTTTTCTCTCACCCGCAGGATGGGCGGTTTTGGATTGCATATTTGTTGATTGTGACCAAATCGACTGATGTGGGCGCTTATTTTACTGGGAAGCTATTGGGGGGTGTGAAGCTGGCGCCAAGCGTGAGCCCTGGCAAGACGGTTTCTGGCGCGATTGGAGGGTTGATTGCAGCAGTCGGATTGAGCGTGGTTTTCTTTTTGATTGCAAATGTACTCCCCTATGGATACTTTACCCTCGATTTTACGCAGTCTCTTGTGTTAGGTGGGCTGATGGGGCTTTTTGCTCAGTTGGGGGATTTGACCGAGTCGTTGTTGAAGCGAGATGCGCAGATTAAGGATAGTAATAAACTGCCCGCCTTTGGTGGCGCTCTTGATTTGACCGATTCGCTATTATTTACAACACCAATTTTATTTATTTATTTGCTGATACTATGATTATTACAATTGATGGAACATCAGGCTCTGGTAAATCTACTGTTGCCGCCCTAATTGCAAAAAAATTTGGCTATGAAAAGCTCGATAGTGGGGCATTATATCGTTCCATGGCCCATAAGATCCTTATTGAGGGGGCGGACCCAGCTGATCCTGAGGCGGTGCAAAAGGTGCTAGATGGTGTGAAGCTGCACGTGGAAAATGAGCCGAGAGGGGCTCGCTATATTGTAGATGGGCAAGATGTGACCGATCAGATTCGCTCGCCAGAAGTTTCCCAAGTGGCTTCCAAAGTGGCAGGGTATCCTTTTGTCCGCGCGCTTGTTCTCAATATGCAGCGCCACTATCCCTATAAAAAGGGTTTGGTAGCAGAGGGGCGAGATATGGGGTCTGTAGTCTTCCCCGGGGCCACGCGTAAGCTCTTTTTATCTGCAAAGCCTGAGGAACGGGCAAAAAGACGCTACCAGGAGTTGATCGAGCGCTCTGTTGATGGGGCGGCAACCGTAAGCTTTGATGAGGTGCTCAATGGCATTGTTGAGAGGGACCGCCGGGATGAAGAGCGGGAAAATTGTCCTCTTGTGCGGCCGGAAGGGGCGATAGAGATTGATACGACAAACCTGTCTATTGAAGAGGTGTGTGTAAGAATGGAAAATGCAATTGCAAAACCTAAAAGAAAGAAGTTTTGGGGGTATATTCTCGGAGAGCGATTTAGCGAAATCAACTTTGTCTACGGGTTTTGCTATGTGTTAACAAAGGGGATTTACAAGCTTTTTTACCGTTCTGAAATTTATGGACGTGAGAACTTGGTGCCTGGAAAGGGAATTGTGGCAGTAAATCACGTCTCTTTTTTAGATCCTCCTTTGATGGGGTCGTCGATCCCCGATGAAGTATATGCCATGGCAATTGATTACCTCTTTAAATTCCCCCCTTTTGCATGGCTGCTTCGAAAGCTCCACTCAATTCCCGTCTCAGGGAATGCAAGCGATCGGGCATCGCTCAAACGCACCCTTGATGTGCTCTCAAAAGATAAGAAGCTGTTGATTTTTCCTGAAGGGGAGCGACGAAAGTGTGGAACACTTGGCCCACTTAAAGGGGGTGTTGCTATGCTTGCTTCACTTGCAAAAGCAGATGTTTACCCCACCTATCTATATGGAACATATCAGGCATTCCCGCCAGGGAAGAAATTTCCTAAATTCTGGGGAAAAGTCTATGTCGTCTTTGGTAAGCCGCTGAAATGGGCTGACTATGAACACTTATCGGCAAAGGAAGCGCGTGTTAAGTTGCTTGAGGACTTAGCAGTAGCTCTCCGAGATCTTGAACAAAACTTGTTTAAGCAGAAGAATATTTCGCCTAATTAGTCATCTCTGCTACAATTGGAGCAAAACCAATTTTTGGAGACTAGTATGAGTGCAACAGAACTAACAAAAGAATCATTCGAGCAAGCGATCAATAGCGGGAAGACAGTTCTTGTCGATTTTTGGGCAGAGTGGTGTGGCCCATGTAAGCAGATGAGCCCAGTCATTGAAGCATTGGCAGAAGAGTTTGCTGGTAATGATAACGTGGTGATTGCAAAAGTGAATGTGGATGAGGCACAGGAGCTTGCGCAACAGTTTTCAATTCAATCAATTCCTACTCTCAAGCTATTCAAAGATGGAAAAGAGGTGGATAGTCTTGTGGGGGTACAGACTCAAAATCAACTCAAGATGTTTGTTGAGTCTGCAAAATAGTTGAGCGTGATGCCAGGTAATTTGTCTGGCGGATCGCTTCATAAAGCACAATCCCGACCGATGTGGCTAGGTTAAGGCATCTTGCCCCGCTTACCATCGGTATTGTTAAATACCGGTCGGGATACCTCTCATGCAATGTGGGGGGAAGCCCTCGCGTTTCAGAGCCAAAAATTAAGATCGTGTCATCAGTAAATGTCGCATCGTAGTATGGGCAATCGGCATGGCTTGAGAGGAAGTAGAAGGGGGCGGTTTGCTCTTCGCAATACGCTTCTAGATCATTGGAATAATCGATATTGACCTCATCCCAGTAGTCAAGGCCGGCCCGTTTGAGTTTTTTGGAAGAGACTTGGAAGCCAAGGGGGGTAATGAGTGTGAGGTCCACACCTGTAACGCTACAGGTGCGGACAATATTTCCCGTGTTTTGGGGGATCTCAGGTTGAAAGAGAACGATACGCAAGAGCAGTTAGCCTCGCCTATCGAATCGCTTCGCTGCTATTGTTGGCAAGATCATTTGGAATGGCAATTTCATTTGCATGATCGAGGTCAACAGGGGCGGCAGAGCCAATCGCTTCTTCAGTGGGTTGGGCAGTGTTTGCCTTGACCACTTCAATTTCAAATGTGAGGAGAGTGTTGGGGGGGAGGTAACCCGCAGTTCCATATCCAAGTTCTGGGTGGATATAGATTTCCCGTTTTTCCCCTTCTTTCATTCCAACAAGTGCTTTGCTAAATCCAGCAATTGTCTCATCAAGAGAGATCACCTCATCATCTGAGGAGGCGCCGAAGACATTTCCATCGATAAAGCGGCCTGTGTAGCGGATAGTGGGTGAGTTATGAGCTTCAACCACTGCACCCTCACCAGAGGCAAGTTGCTTATACTGCAATTTTCCATCATCAAGTGAGACAACGCCTTCCTTCTTGGCATTTTCTTCCATGAATGATTCGGCAATTTGGAGATTCTCGTGCGCCTGCTTTTGGAATTGGCCTTCTTGGATGAGTGTGATTGCTTGAACACACTCACTTTCAGTCATTGGTGCTGCTTTTCCTGCAAATGAATCTTCAATCCCTTTGAGCACTTTTGTGATATCAAAATCAAGGCCAAGGGCATCGAGATTTTTTCCAATCAAATGGCCAAAGGCCTCAGCAATCGTCGGCATATCCCCATCTGTTGGGATTTGCACTTGCTTGAGATCTGAAAGTTCTAGTGCAGGAGCTTCGGCAAGTGGCTCATTTTGCGACTGATCTTCTGCATGGCAGATGGCTGCGAGGGGAAAGATTAAGGTTGAAATGATTAAACTGTTTTTGAACATGGTGTACTCCTTGACACTAATATCTATCCAATTTAGGGATTTCTAGGATTTTCTCCAAGCTAAATTTAGCTCTTCCATTTGCCCGGGGCTTACATCACTCGGGCTCTGGCTCATCACATCCATGGCTGTTTTTGTCTTTGGAAAGGCAATCACATCGCGGATGCTCGGCGAATTTGAAATTAACATGATGAGTCGATCGAGGCCAAAGGCAATCCCTCCATGAGGGGGGGTGCCATATTTTAGCGCATCGAGGAATGAGCCAAACTTAGACTCAATGGTCTCATCGTCGAGATTGAGGGCCGAAAAGATTTTGGCCTGCAAATCACTTTCGTGAATACGGATTGATCCTCCACCCAGCTCAATTCCATTGAGGACAATATCATAGGCTTTTGAGCGTACCTTGAGGGGGTCTGTTTCAATCAAATCCAGGTCGTCTGGATGGGGGTGAGTGAATGGGTGGTGTTCACTGCTCAACTCTTTTGTTTCCTCATCAATACAGAAGAGAGGGAATTCTTCGACCCATACAAATTCGAGTTTGGCCGAGTCGATTAAATTACGGTCATCGGCAATTTTTCGTCGGAGGTGATCGAGCGCCTGCTTGACGGTTTTAAAGTCTGAGGCGGCAAAGAAAATAAGGTCCCCATCTTTTGCTCCACACTTTTCATCAATCGCACGAAGTGTTTCAGGCTTGAAGAATTTGGTGATGCCAGCGGAAAGCTCTCCTCCTTCCTTTTTCATATAGGCGAGCCCTTTGAGCCCAAATGGGGAGACAAAGGCGGTATATTGGTCAATCTCTTTGCGGCTCAAGCTCGCTCCACCCTCAATACAAAGGGCGTTGACAATTCCACCCCCACTTGTAATTGAGTCAAAGACGGCAAATCCCGATCCTTCAACTTCATCCGTCAAGCTAATGAGTGGTAGGCCAAAGCGGAGGTCGGGTCGGTCGGTTCCATACGTCTCCAGACATTCAGCATGACTCATACGTCGGAATGGGGCGGTTACTTCAATGTTAAGGCATTGAGCAAAAATGTGTGAAAGGAGTCCTTCAGTCAATTCCATCACATGCTGGACATCGACAAAACTCATTTCGACATCGAGCTGTGTGAATTCTGGTTGGCGATCCGCCCTAAGGTCTTCATCTCGAAAGCAGCGGGCAATTTGAAAGTAGCGGTCAAAGCCGGCAACCATCAGGAGCTGCTTATACTGTTGAGGGGATTGGGGGAGAGCATAACAGGTGTTCTTGTGAACACGAGAGGGAACTAAGTAGTCTCTCGCACCTTCCGGCGTTGACTTGGAAAGGATAGGTGTCTCTACTTCCAAAAAGTTTTGGCTACTCAAGTAATTGCGCATTTCCAGGATGATCTGGTGTCGCAGATGAAAATTTCGCGCAAGCTCATCCCTTCTGAGGTCCAGGTAGCGATATTGCAAGCGCAAGTCCTCGTTGACCGAGATTGTCTCCTCATAGATGGGGAAGGGTGGTGTTTTAGCAGGTGAGCAAATTTGCACTTCGAGTGCTTCAATTTCCACTTTTCCAGTTGCCATCTTGGGATTTTCCATCCCTTCTGCTCGGGGGCGCACCTTTCCTTTCACTTCAATCACCCATTCTTGGCGCAATTTTTCCGCCTCTTTGTGGGCTTTGGGGGCGAGATCGGGATCGAAGACAACTTGTGTGATCCCATATCGATCGCGCAAATCGACAAAAATGAGTCCTCCATGGTCCCGTCTTCGATTGACCCAGCCACACATTGTGACTTGGTTTCCAATTTCATCGGGGGTCATTTCTCCGCATGTATGGGTGCGGAAGGATAGATTCTTGTTAGCTGATTTGGGATTGAACGTACTTTTGGAGGTCATGAATCGCAACTTTTTTTTCGGTTTGATTATCTAAGTTTTTAATGGAGACTTGCTCATTGGCCAGTTCTTCCTCGCCAATAATTCCCGCCAGGCGGGCATCAAATTGGTTTGCACTTTTAAGCTGCTTGCCAATCGCTCGCACTTTGTGGCACATCTCAGCTCTGATTCCCTGGCGACGGAGGTGGATCATTTGTTCAAAGCATATGTCAACTGCGCCATCTTCAAGAGGGATTAAATATATATCTGTCCGATTTCGAATGGGGGGACAGAGGTTTTGGTCGGCAAGGGTAAGGAGGAGCCGTTCGATTCCACACGCCCAACCGAAGGCTGCCATCTCTGGGCCTCCCATTTCTTTGACGAGCGTATCGTACCGTCCGCCAGCAATCACAGTTGCTTGAGCCCCGAGACTTTCTGTCGTAATTTCAAAAACAGTATGGCAATAGTAGTCGAGTCCCCGGACGAGTTTTGGTTCAATGACATATTGAATTTCAAGGCGATCGAGTAGCTCACACACTCGCTTAAAGCGGATTTGAGACTCTTCAGCGAGATAATCGCTCAGGACTGGGGCCCCTTCTAGTGCCTCCTGATCCTCATGCGCCTTGGAGTCAAGAATGCGCAGGACGTTTGAGTCTAGCCGTTTTTGACTATCTTCAGAAAGGCTCTCTTTTTTTGGCTCTAAGAAGGCCTTTAGCGCTTTTACAAATCGCGCTCGATCCTCTGCTGTTCCAATGGTATTGAGGAGGAGGGTTGTCTTTCCAACTTTTAGTTTTTCAAGGATCTCAACCGCAAGTGCTATCCCTTCAACATCGGCAGCTGGGCCAGCCTGATCAAAAATCTCAATCCCCACCTGCTGAAACTCTCGTAGACGCCCCTTTTGTGGTCTGTTATAACGGTAACATCGATCGAAGTAAAAAAGCTTTTTCACCCCACCAATATCCCATCGGTGCTGGACAAGCGAGCGGACAATGGGGGCGGTGATTTCTGGCTTAAGAGTACATGAGCGTCCTCCTTTATCGGTGAACGTGTACATCTCTTTGAGAACAATATCGCTCTCTTCGCCAGAGGTGCGAGTGAATACATCTGTCAATTCAATCGCAGGTGTGCGAATTTCCCGAAAGCCGTGTGTTCGTAGGACCTGTACAAGCTCACCCTCAACTTTTTTTCGCCTCTCAATGTCAGCAATAGCCTCTTTCGCGCCTGGATATTGGTCGATTGTCCCTTTAAGTGATTGAAAAGTTGGCATTCACAAACCTCCGTAACCCACGTATTGTAGACAAAATTCTTAAAAAGGTAAAACAAAAAGGATAAAGGGTGTAGAATAGTGGTCTGGAGGAAAATTTATGGCACTACAATCACTCGGCGCATACCCCCGAATTCAAGGGGACATGCTACAAATTTTTTGTCACAATCTGGCATCGAACAATCTCGTGGCACCCGCAGCCGGCCCCAGTTCTCTCGCTATCCATTCCCACATCCAATCGCTCATTGATCAGATCAAAGTCCTTGCCATCCTCCTCTTTGGACCCCTCTTTGATCTCGCCCTCTTTTCAGTGCAATATCCCCTTCATCCCCGAGACTATTACATTGTGTCCGCCTCCGAGGTGAGCCAATACTTTGCCGGCATCAAAAGCCAGCATGCCGCCACCCGCTCCCACCTTTACTCGCTCTTTTCCTTCTACAGCTACTACTCCCTCACCTTTCCCGTATAGATGAGTAGGTGCCGTTAAATTTTTTATATGTTGTAGGGCTGAGGTTTGATAGTTGGACAGGGGAGTCATTTTGATCTCGTCTATCAAAAAGAATGATTTCATAGACAAGAGTCCCTCTGGGAGATGTATAAATTACCCTTCCCCCTTTTTCGAGTAACTTCTTTCGGATATATTGTGTATGTTCCCCAGTATTAATAGGATTTTCCACAATGACGACAGGAGCAAGAGACAGGATATTTTCAATTGCTTGGTCAAAAATAGTAAAAGGCTCTTGATTATTTCGCCGCATATGGTGGATGACTGAAAAGGCAATCACTACATCAAATCTCTCTAGCTGAGCGAGTTCTGCAAACTGGTGTGGGGTAAACTGTCTTTGCAGAAGGCAGAGGTTAGAAAGGTGGCTGTTTTCTTGGCACAGATGATGTAAATAGTCGCCAGTTGACCAAATTGTGTTTGAATTGGGATATCCATCCTCGATCATTGTGCATCGCGCACCGTAGTCTTCAGCCATTCGAAAGGAGAAGTAGCCTTGTGAGGCACCAATATCAAGGGATTTGAACTGGTTGGGCAAGGAATTAAGCACTTCCTGTATAGCTTGAAACCGATCTGAACAGCTCCTCTCACCGGGAATAGTTACTTGATTACGGATCAAGACATCTTGATAGATCTCTGGGAGTTCTTTTTGTTGGCTCCAGGCAGTAAGAAGACTTCCACAGCTCATTATATAGAGGAGAAGTTGACATACACGTCTCATTTCTATTTCCTCCGGTAGCTATCGATCAACTTCTTCCAGTAGGGAAAGTACGCTTTTTCACGTGAGAGGCTTTTAGCCTTGATCTCTCTGTACTGTTGGAGGAGAAATGCTTCTGTGACTTCATCCCAGCTTTTTACAATGACTACGGGCAGGTCATAAAACATACTGTCTGCTGCCGATGTGATGACGATGGGTATAGCTCCCATATAGAGAGCTTCCCATGTGCGATGACAGTCATACCCATTTCCCGGAGGGCTTAACATAAATTTCGCTTGAGATGAGTCTCTCAAATAGAGGGGATAATTCTTAAAGGGGTGAACGGTTACGAACGGTTCGTTTTTGAATTTTTCATAAATGGGGATGCGCATGGGGGCATGGGGGCTTGCAGTGAAGGTGATTGCAACAAGAGTGGGCCGGTGCTGGTTATGGCTCCATCTCGATGCTATCCCCATCGTTTCAATTGAACCATGACTCCAGTATCGATTGGCAAGTCCAATGGGAATGGGAATGAGCTTGGGATGTGTATATCCTTGCACATTTTGTCCCATCCAAGCGATAATTTTGGGATCTTCTAGATAGGCGGCATAGATATCAGGAACACTATGGTCAGCATTGTGGGTGATAAGAATGTAGGGCTCTGGGATGAAGTCGTGCTTGTCGTTGAAGAAGTCTGATAGCATGTCGGTTTTTACAAAAACGACGTTGCCTCTCCTGACATCCTCGGGACGGAAATCCGTTGTGGTTTCATCAAAAATAAAATCGGCTTCTTCGCGAAAAGTATCTCCCGAAATATAGGGTGCGCTTGATGCGCGCAGTTGCTCGGCATAGCCACCCACTGGTTGGAGTAGGAAGCTGAAGAATAGAGCTAGATAGGGTATTATTTTCATATAACTCCCAGCGAGTAAAACTCATGTAAGCGTTTTGAATGAATATGTAGATTGTTAATTTTCAGTAATTTATCTCCAAACTGAGCGTAGGGAATACTTCTTCCTTTTTCATCAACCTCCCAGATATATTGCATATAGGAGGAGTTAATGACACAGTCAGTGTTAACAAAGCCAAACTTGATATCTGCATTCCTTGGGTCAACGCCTCCGAGATATTGCCCCATATAGGCTGCATCAAATATGGAGTTGAAATCGTCGATATATTGGCAGTACTTCTTCGCATTCTGGCTTTTGACGGGAATTAATTGGATATACTCTGCACCAACAATAGGTAGGTTGTCGATCACCTCCTCCCCATATCGTTTTTTTAAGTAACCCATCATAAACATATCGTCAATAGCCTCTGGCGCTTTTTCCGCCATTAGTTTGACTAACTTTTCTGCATCGCGAACAGTGGAAAAGAAAATTAGGCCGGGGATGCACCGCTCATCATTATCGAAAGTTCCTGCAATCCCCCGATAATATTTATTGAAAAGGGGGACGAGATCATCCAAATCCGAATAGAGCATCACATCAGATTCGAGATGGAGGACATTTTTTAGATTGTACATTCTCATCAACTCTTCAAGGAAAAAGAAGCGCTCTGAAGCAAGGAGCCAAAATCCCCCGCGAGTTGTCCGGTCGAGTGTGGAAAAGTTGTGAAAGTGTCTATGGCTGACGCTTCCAGGGAGGTATTCGGTTGCAATTCCAATAATTTGTTCTTCTGTAAGTAAAGCTTCATAATCTAGCAATGTTCGTTTGTTCGCTACTAGGACAATCTCACAATCATTGAATAGGCGCGCTTGCTTCATGGCAACAGGCAGATAGCTGGGGAGCTCTGGGCCAATATGAATAAAGACAATGGACCGGTTTGCGTGTTTTAGCGCAGCGTCTGAGCGACCAAAGCTCGCATAGAGTGGGTTGCTCGAAAACATAATTATTAGCAGGGTGGCAATTCGAATGAATAATTTACTCATATGATATATTCCCATTTTCTATTTCAATTAATTCATCAAGGCGTTTGATTAACATGTCTTTATCTACTATTTTTTCAGCAACGTCTATGTACAACTTACCTCCTCTCCAATCACACACTTTTGGGCGAATCTTAATGCAGTGATCTCCAATTAGAGCTGCGCAAAGCGAAAAGTTTGATTCACTATAGATGATGCAATCAAATTTCATCAGGGAAAAGAAATCTTCAAGCACATTGAGTGTATGATGGTTGCCGCTTGTTCTCGTTGCACAAGTGATCGATTTCCCTCTAAATGCTGACTCAAATCTCTCGAGCAGATCAGCGCTATCAGAGTCGTCTGTAAAAATGTGGACATAAAGGGGAAGTTGACCTAGATACTCATAGAGAGAAAGAATTTGCTCAATGTAAAACTCATCTGGGGGGAATTTCATAGGGTAGTGCCTTTCCATGCCGACCCCATCTGAGTCCTTTCCGCGTCTCACATGCGCACATACTGTAAAAATATCATTCGGAAGCTCAAGTAGTTTTAGGGGTTGTTTTGGCTGCACAAATTTTTGGAGGAGCTTTCTAAAGTTTTTGTCTTCCCAGTCCACTGCAAAATAGGGCCAAGAGTTGAAATGTCCGTGATTTTCATGCTCCCACAGTGATTCGGGAAAGTAAGGGATGATATAGAGCGTGTCGTTTTTAACTGGGCTCATTAGATGCTGAAGGGCTTGGCTTTTCCCAAGTCTCTTTTTTAAGCGGAAGCGAACAAGGTCTTCATACCGGTAGATCTCTTCTAACTCGTCTACTTTGAGATGTTCAGAATAGGGGAAAGGGCGATAGAGGACCGGGATGTCATATTTATATGAAATCCACTTTGCATGGAGGTATGAAATGAGCTGGTCACCAAATCGTCCTCCGCTGCTCTCATAGGTGACATACGTATTTTTGCTGGTTGCGTGGCAGCTTGCCACTGGAATGAAACTCAAGCAGCAGACTATAACGCTAAGTCGGCGAATGCCTTGAAAAATATTATTTAGGTTTACCATGTACATATTCTCTACTATATTCGAGTGCTTTCTCAAAGATATGCGGGACTTTTTGGGGGTCTTTTTCCGAAACAAAATCTATGAGTAATTGGATAAAATTATCTGTTAAAACTGTGCGGGATTGGCCAGGGCCGATGTTTGAATCTTCAAGGTCAATCATCGTCATTGATTCTCCCTGGATAATGATATTGTTTGGCATAAAATCGGGGTGAGGGATCTGAATCAGCCGGAGGATTTCACGACGCATTATTGATGGGGTAGGGTAGTCACCACCAAACATCCTAAATGAGACTAGATTTATTCCAGGCAGCCAGTCTGAAATGATGGGGCGCGGTCCATATTTTTTGATGAGATGTTTTTCAGTATAGTTGCTGACAATCTCCCTGGCCTCCGGAATATTTCCGTCTTCTTCGTACCAAAAAGTGCGTTTTGTGTAGTTTCTCGGTGAGTGTTTGTGCATGTAGACTTCATCAGACCCTTCCGCAGTAGGTAAGGGTTTAAACCCGTGATGGAGGAGAAGGGCAAGAACTCCCTCACTTGTGTCGTTCGTACGGATGATCACATGTTCCCCAGACGCTAGGTATAAGGGCATGGTTTCTTCTGAAATCGGGAGGTGGTGGTCTGCAAATAAAACGATATCGAAGTGCTCTGAGTCGAATAATCTTTGGAGGAGCTCGGGGGAATAGTTCCGACCGAGGTGAATGCAATTTTTAGGGATTGAGCCTTGGCTCCACTCATATTGATAACCATCGATTAGAACGAATGCTCCCCTATAGTGCCTGCCAAGACGAGGGATGATGCACTCACGATCCATCCCCACCTTCAAGAATGTGACAGGGCGGTCGTAGCGTTTCAAAATATAGCGAGCGGCGTCGATATCATTTGCGACTAGGGGACAGGCAACAAGTAGAAAAATCGTAATCGACCAGGTCAGTTTCATTCATTTTCCTCTGGCATAGCTATGACATGAAACATAGTCGTAGCGCTGAGATCTATAGACCTCTAACTCTTCAATGAAACCGGGGTTTTTCCACTCTAAAGCACGAATGTGATACTGATTACTTCTGGAGAGGAAAAAATTAAAGTACAACTCATACTCTGATGCAGCAGAATGGAAAAGGTATCTTGTTTCGATGCACTTGCAAAATGCTTCAAAAAAGAGGCAATGATGAGCAGTTTCTACGGTTGTAAATAGGTCGTCTAGTACGGGGCGTTGAAATAACATGTGATGAGTGATTCCAGAAATATGGGGGAACATTTTTTGAAAACCCGGGATGAATCGCTTGCCATGCTCAAAATAGGGGAGATGATTTTCTTCACCCGGGTTAAACAATGGATAGCCATTTTTATCCTGGAAGAGAACAGGTTTAAGAAATATCGTATCGGCATCGAGTAGGAGGATGTTGTCAGATATATCTGGGATGACATAGGCGGCATAGAACTTAATCAATTGTTGGAAGAGCCAGCCCAGACGATTTTTTGGATGGTGGATGTATTGTTCTGCTTTTGCTTGCGAGTTGGGAAAGAGGAGATAGGCAAGATCATTCATTTGGAATGGAAAGTTGCTTTCAGAGAACCATTCAGCTTTGTCGGTTAGTTTCTCTTTTGAGACAACAATGATTCGTCGGATGTTGATTCCATTTTTTCGAATGCCTTCAATACAATGATCTAAGGTTACCACATCTTTTTTTGCACACGGGATCACGACATCCATTGGATTACGGTTAAGGGGATATAGTTGCATGGGAGTTGCAAACAAGCTTCCCTTTAGAGAGATGAGCGTGCAACAAAAAACAAATATCAGTCGCGTGATTTGCATAAGGCAACCTCAGTTCGAAGTGGGGTTAAAATGCTGACATTTTTCAAGTTATGAAAAAATTTGTCAACCGATTTATCTTTTGAGGGAGGTGAGAATTTGGTCGAGGGTTGCTACCCAGTTGTTGAGAGGGGATGTGGCGGGATTTTCGATGGCCCATTCGTGGAGGAGTTTAAGGATATCGATATAGGGGAAGGGGAGCCAGGTTTTGTGAGTATAGCGCTTGGTGAGGTAATGGCCGAGAGTTTGATCCTGGTTTGGGGGAAAGGTGGTGATGGCGGTAGTTAGGGTGGTGAGGAGGTGGGAAAGGTGGGGGAGTGTTTTGGTGCCACGTGCTTCTTGCTCAAAGGCTTCGATGTGATGCCAGCAGCTACTGAGCTGTTGGGAAAAGGAAGTTGATTGGCTTAAGTCATCGGTGATGAGTTGGTTGAGGAGCGATTTGAATTCTTGAAGGATACGATTGGCCTCGTCGCGGGAATGGAGGGAGTAGGTATGGCGATTTTGGCGCGAGAGTTGGGAGATGGCGTGTTGGAGGAGGGTGAAAAGATGGTGTTGATAGAGGAGTTGTGTGTTGTTTTTGATATAGAGATATTTAGAATCACGCGCGAGCTTGTCGCGATGAATTTCTCCCACGCGGAGGCGGCGGGGATCTGACTCGTCAAAGGGCTGTATAATGGGGTCAATTTTTGCCATGAAGCCTCATTTCTCCTAGGATGAGGGTATGTTTTAGGGGGGTAAATGTCAAATTTTGAGTATAATTTTTCGTTGAAATTGGGGTTGACATTGCTTTGCAAAGACATTACAATTTCCCTGATACGAAATCGGCTCTGCTGAATGGGTTAGGTCAATCGGGAGGAATTTCCCCCTAAACTGCTTGACGATTGAACCCGATTAAGATAAGGCGAGAGTACATTTCAAGTAAAATTTATAAGGAATGTTGTGTCACTTTTTAGTTTTTTTAAGCCAGCTCCATATAAAAAAGTTGTTTCAGACCCTGAGTTGGTAAAGAAAAGATATAAGTATTGGCGTATTCGAATCTTTTATTCGATGTATAGTGGATATGCCTTTTACTATTTGACGCGCAAAAGCTTTACTTTTGCTATGCCAGCCATGATGGTTGACCTGGGACTGACAAAGTCGCAGCTGGGCTTGTTGGGGAGTGTTTTGTATCTCTCTTATGGGCTGAGTAAGTTTGTCAGTGGGGTGATGAGTGACCGCTCAAATCCTCGCTACTTTATGGCCTTTGGTTTGATTCTGACTGGAATTGTCAACATTGCCTTTGGCTTTTCCTCTTCTCTCATTGCTTTTGCAGTGTTTTGGGGAATCAATGGATGGTTCCAGGGTTTCGGATGGCCTCCATGCGCGCGCCTATTGACACACTGGTATTCCCAGTCTGAGCGGGGGCGATGGTGGAGTTTTTGGAGCACATCTCACAATGTTGGAGGAGTCATTATTCCTATTTTGGCTGCCTTCCTGGCCCAATCATGGGGGTGGCGCTCTGCAATGTATGTGCCGGGGGGCTTGTGCATCATGGGTGGACTATTCCTGATTAATCGGCTGCGTGATACTCCACAATCGCTTGGTTTGCCATCTATTGAGGAGTTTAGATCTGATTATCCCGGAAGTAGCGATGATGAGATTGAGCAGAGTCGGGCTGAAGCTCAACAGGAACGAGAACTGACAACGAAAGAAATTTTGTTCCAGTATGTGCTCAAGAATCCTGCTGTGTGGATTTTGTCGATTTCCTACTTCTTTGTGTATGTGATCCGAACAGCGGTGAACGATTGGGGACAGCTTTACCTCTTTGAGCAGAAGGGGTTTACCTTAATGGCTGCTGGGAGTTGTATTGTTCTATTTGAGGTGGGTGGTTTCGTTGGCTCGCTTGCGGCCGGCTGGATTTCTGATACGGTTTTTAATGGTAAGCGGGGACCGGTAAATGTGATATTCTGTATCGCTTCTTTCTTGGTGATTGGGATGTTGTGGTTCTTGCCGGTTGGGGCTGTATTGGCTGCATGGGTGTCGATGTTCCTCATTGGATTCTTTATCTTTGGTCCGCAGATGTTGATTGGCGTGACGGCAGCTGAGCTTTCCCATAAGAAGGCTGCGGGAACGGCTACTGGATTTGCCGGTTGGTTTGCCTACTTTGGTGCGGCAGCAGCTGGTTTCCCGTGTGGGAAGGTTGCTCAAGACTTTGGTTGGGGGGCATTCTTCTTCATTATGGCAGCGTGTGCGGCAATTGCGACAGTCATTCTTTTTCCACTGTGGAGTGCGAGCGCCCGGCCAAAAGTTTTTCAGAAAAAGTCTGCTAACGCTTAAGGGGGATTTTTCCTCCTGGCGAAAATTTCTCAATTGGATTACTCTTGATCGGTGAAAGGCTAATCTTCGATCACAGGGAGCTCCATGACTTATTCCCCTTTACATCTTCACTCACAATACTCGATTCTTGATGCGACAGGATCAATCAAACAGATTGTGAAAAAAGGAGCGGAGTGGGGTGTCAAGTCGATGGCATTGACTGATTCGGGCAACTTGTATGGCGCGGTCGAGTTTTACAAGGCGTGCCGGGGTGAGGGGATTAAGCCGATTATTGGTTGCGAGATTCAAATTGCGCCTAGCTCTCATCTGGAGAAGAAAAAGGTATATGGTGAGCCTTCTGGGCGACCATTGACCCTTTTAGTCAAGGATCAAGTGGGCTATCGGAATTTGTGTAAGCTCGTTTCGATTGCCTCTATTGACGGATTTTACTACACACCTCGCATTGATATGGAGCTTTTAAAACAGCATGCTGAAGGCCTCATTTGTCTGTCAGGTGGGTTTGAATCAAAGATCTTCTCCTTAATTGTCCGTGATGAGATTGAGGAGCAAGTAAATTACATCAAGGAGATGAAAGGGTTATTTGGCGACGACTTTTACCTCGAGGTGCAGCGCCATGAGATGGCGTCAGCAACAATTGCGGCGCATGGAATTGATCAAGAGTCGTGGCTTTTGCAAAGGTGCCAGGATAGTGCTGAAAAAGAGAAGAAGGTATGTCAGCGCTTGGTTGAATTGGGCAAGGAGCATGGTATTGAGCTCGTTGCGACCAATGATATTCACTACTTAGAGGCGACCGACTGGAAAGCGCATGAGATTTTGATGAATGTCCAGTCTGGTGAGCCTTGCGAAATTTGGGAGCGGGATTCGTTTGGCAATTTACGCAATCTCATTCCAAATCCGAAGCGGCAGGTGAGTTGGACTCACGAGTGTTATTTCAAGTCCATCCAGGAAATGGAGGACCTCTTTAGTGATTTGCCTGGTGCAGTTGCAAATACAGGTGTCATTGCAGATAAGTGTCAGTTTGAGATGGATTTCGACTCGCGCTATTATCCCGTCTATGTGCCACCTGCAATGGAGGGGACCGATTATACCGAAGATGAGCGTGTGAAGGCAACAGAGGCGTATTTGGTCGACCTGTGTGAGAAGGGGATTGCAAAGAAGTACACTTCTGAGCGACTGGAAAAGGTGGCTGATGTCTATCCGGGCAAAGATCCGATGGAAGTGGTGCGCGATCGACTCAAATATGAGCTTGCAATCATCTTCGAAAAGGGGATGGGCGATTATTTGTTAATTGTGTATGACTTTATCAATTGGGCAAAAGAGCAATATATTCCGGTTGGGCCAGGTCGGGGGTCGGGTGCCGGATCAATTATTCTCTACTTGATTGATGTGACCAATATTGAGCCACTCAGGTTTCACTTATTCTTTGAGCGATTCATCAATCCGGAGCGCCCTTCCTATCCCGATATCGATGTGGATATTTGCATGGAGCGCCGCTCTGAGGTGATCCAGTATACTCTGAATAAGTATGGAAAGGACAAAGTTGCACAGATTATCACCTTTGGTACGATGAAGGCGAAAATGGCGATTAAGGATGTGGGGCGTGTCCTTAATGTCCCCCTGTCTAAGGTGAACGCCATTGCCAAACTGGTCCCGGATGATTTAAATATTACCCTTGAAAAGGCGCTCGATACCGATCCCGATTTTAGGCAGATGGTTGACTCAGACCCAGACGCTAAGAAAGTGGTCGATTTTGCCCGAAAAGTAGAAGGGTGCATTCGCAATACTGGGATTCATGCAGCGGGAATTATTGTGTGTGGAGATGTATTGACTGACCATATTCCCTTATGTAGTGCCAAAGACTCAGAAATTGCAGCGACCCAATATTCAATGAAACCGGTTGAGCAAGTGGGAATGCTCAAGATTGACTTTTTGGGGCTCAAGACGCTCACCTCCATTCAAAAGGCGATTGAATCGATCGAGAAGAAGCGGGGAATTAACATTGATTGGGCAAACTTGCCCCTTAATGACAATAAAACTTTTGATCTGCTCAATCAGGGAAAAACTAGCGGGATTTTCCAGTTAGAATCTGGAGGGATGCAGGAATTGTCGCGTAATCTCCATATTGATCGTTTTGAGGAGATTATTGCGGTGACAGCTCTTTATCGC
This sequence comes from Chlamydiia bacterium, assembly GCA_022601545.1. Taxonomy (GTDB): domain Bacteria; phylum Chlamydiota; class Chlamydiia; order Chlamydiales; family JAJACM01; genus JAJACM01. Next base: position 54,576 of record JAJACM010000015.1, read on the forward strand.
CCTGGCCCGATGGATATGATTCCCTCCTTCATCAGTCGAAAGCACGGGACAGAAGAGATCACATACGATCACGAGTGGCTCAAGAGCATTTTGCAAGAGACCTATGGAATTATGGTCTACCAAGAGCAAGTTATGCAACTTGCAAGTACACTTGCGGGCTACAGCCTCGGTGAGGGTGATGTGCTCCGTCGCGCGATGGGGAAAAAAGATCACGAAGAGATGGAGCGGCAACGGGCAAAGTTTTGCGATGGTGCCGAGGAGAAGTCCATCGATAAGAAGTTGGCGGGCACCATCTTCGATAAAGTTCAAAAGTTTGCCTCATATGGATTCAATAAGTCTCATGCCGCAGCCTACGGCTATTTATCGTATGTGACAGCATTCCTTAAGTCTAACTATCCATCAGATTGGATGGCCGCCCTGATGAGTTGTGACATTACCGACTTGTCAAAAGTTGCCAAGCACATTCGCGAGGCTCAGTCGATGGGGATTGATGTTCTTCCTCCCGATGTGAATGAGTCGGAAATCCGCTTCATCCCTTCAGAGAAGGGGATTCGATTTGCTATGGCGGCAATCAAAGGAGTGGGTGATGGTGTTGTAGAAGCCATTGTCCAAATTCGAGAAGAATCGGGTCCCTACCAATCCCTCTACGATTTTGTCAAAAGGATTGATACGAGCAAGGTGGGTAAACGGGTGATTGAAAACCTCATTCAAGCCGGCTGTTTTGATTTTACAGGGTGGACGCGTAAGCAGTCTGTCATTGCCCTTGAGGGGATGTATGACATTGTTGCAAAACAAAAAAAGGAAAGTGCAAAAGGGTTTATGGATCTCTTTGCCAATGCTAATGAGGATTTATCCGATTTTTCAACTCCACCTTTGGTTGAAGAAGAACCTTCAAAACTCGATTTATTGAGGGTTGAAAAAGAGCTACTGGGGTTTTATGTCACTGGGCATCCACTCGATGAAAATCGGGAGTTAATTAATCAGTTGCGCTGCCATGAGCTATCAAAGATCGAATCAGTTGAGCAGGGGGCGGTAATGAAGTTTGCCTTCATTATTGAGACAGCTGTGGTGAGGATTTCACAGCGGACTCAACGCAAGTTTGCCATTCTCAACATTAGTAATGGGTTGGATAAATATGAGCTACCCGTTTGGCCCGAGCTATTTGAGTCAACCTCCCACCTATTGAGTGAAAATCAGCTCATCTATGCCATCATTCTTGTGGAGAAAAAAGATCAGGAACTCAAGCTTTCATGCAAGTGGATGGAAGACTTGACACTAATGAACGAGGAAAGGGCTTGTCAGGCAAAGGTTGCCTACGACATGGCCCTAAAACAGCTAGAAGCAGACCGTGAGCGAGCGGAGCGTTTCCCAAATAGAGGCGGGGGAAAAAAGAGTATGCAAAAAGAAAAAAAACAGCAGCTAGTCACTATCAAGCTCGATTCGAGCAAAATTCAAATGAGTCAAGTGGTTGAACTCAAAGAAATTTTCTCCTCCCACCTGGGAAATGCCGGAGCAGTTGTTGAATTTTACGATGGGGAAAAACGGGTGGGAAAAGTGGATGTCGATGCAAGTACGGGCATCGAATACACCTCAGAACTTAAGGAAAAACTTGCTCAATTTGCGGGTTTTATCGATTCATCAGTGAGTGAAGTGTAAAACGGATTTTGACACCCCTTGAAATAATATCGGCAAATCGCGTATCATTTGCCAGAATAGAGCGCATTCCCTCCTCAATGGTGAGATGGCACGAAACAGAAGGCTAGATATGAAAAAGGTTTATTTTACA